>ONKX01000061.1 GCA_900318555.1 uncultured Prevotellaceae bacterium
AGCAACGACGACGGCATGGGACAGGACTAAAACGTTGAACATTGAACGTTGAACATTGAACATTGTAAAGAGTTCGCCCCCTCGCGGGGCAACTCTTTTTGAATTGACAATTCTCTCTTTGAGAGTGTGGCGTTGCAATGACAATTGATAATTGAAAATTATGAGTGATACTTTAAAAACTATTTTCAAATGGGTGGGCTACTTGTTCTTGGCCCTGGCAGGCGGAGCCGCTGGCGGCGCAGGCACCACAATGTTATAAGCTATGACGGCCACAAAGAAAATCCAATACGCTTGCGCAGTATGTCTCATCCTTTCCAGCATCTGCATGGTGGCTTACCAAGTCATTGAGATTGACGACGTGGCAAACGGATTGTTGTTCTACGTAGGACAGGCGTTCCTACTTGCAGGTTCGATTTTCGGCCTCGACTACTACGTTGACAAACTGAAAACGTTAGTCAAAAAATAAACGAAACGCAAACAAAAATTCGGGCTCATCATTTGGTGGGCTCGATTTTTCTACAGAATTTGATGGTACTAATCCTAAACAAAGTTAAAATAGTAATGTTTTGCACAGAAAACAAAGAAAATATTTGTTTTATGTACGAAATATAACTATATTTGCACCGCGTAAGCACTAAATGTATTTAGATGACACCATTTGAGAACATAGGCAATATCCCCTTTGACGTTAATGTGCTAAGTACGGTTTTTCCGAACCATAAGCATATTAACGAGAAAGCGCGTGCGCTCGAAAAGAATGGCCAGATTATACGCTTAAAGAAGGGGATGTACGTGGCCAGCAAGCTGGAAACTGGTAAGGAACTGTCGAAGGAACTGATAGCCAATCACATTTACGGGCCATCGTATGTGGGCTGTGAATATGCCTTGCGATATTATGGGCTGATACCAGAACGTGTGTATCAGGTGTCCTCTATCACCACAAAACATTCCAGGGATTTTGAGAATGCTGTAGGACGTTTCAGTTATCAGAACTGCTCGCCAGAATACTTTGCCGTTGGCGTAAGAATAGAGCAAGCCGATGGCGTGAACTTTCTGATAGCTACGCCCGAGAAGGCACTTTGCGATGTGATTAACTTTAGCAAGTGCTTGAATCTACGCTTCATGAAGGATGTCGAGATATATCTTGAGGAAGACATACGTTTTGATACTGATGCACTTGAAGGGTTTGATATCGAACTTCTTGAAAGGTGTGCTTTGGTTAGTCGCAGGCAATCGAGTATTAACACATTGATTAAGTATATTAAGCATGTCAGACATATTTGAACAAATGATAGCGCAGCATACTATCGCAGGCGATAACGATAGGAAGAATGCACTCTATGAGGTGATGCAGCAGGTAGTGCTGAGTGGTCTGTATCGTGGCGGTTTCTTTAAGGAGGCAGCCTTCTATGGTGGTACGTGTCTCAGGATATTTCACGGATTGAGACGCTATTCTGAAGATATGGATTTCTCGTTGCTTGAGAAGAATCCGGATTTTACGCTCGAGACCTATTTCCCCGCCATCATCGAGGAAGCTCGACTCTTAGGACGAACGGTTACCATTACAAAGAAGGACAAGCATACCTTTGGCAAGGTGGAATCTGCTTTCCTGAAAGATAATACCGATGTGTACAACCTGACGTTTCAGACGGAAAAGACGTTGAAGATAAAGATTGAGGTGGATACCAACCCACCACTTGAATTTGCTACAGAGCAAAAGCTACTGATGCTGCCTTTCTCGTTTACCACACGTTGCTTTACGTTGCCCGATCTGTATGCAGGTAAGATGCATGCGCTAACATTCCGTGCATGGAAGAATCGCATAAAGGGGCGTGACTGGTACGACTTCGAGTGGTATGTGCGAAATCGTGTAGCATTGGATTTTGAGCATCTGAGAGTAAGAACAAAGGAGTTTAATGATATCGACCTTACCAAGGAACTCTTTTTGGAGCTCCTAAAAGAACGTATTTCTAAAGCAGACATCAACGCAGTGAAGGCTGATGTCATCCCCTATATCATTGACAAGCGCGAGCTCGACATATGGAGCAGCGACTACTTCCTGCAATTGGCCGATATGATTGTGTTTAAGTGAAATCATGATGTGGATTCTCGCCGAAAGCAAACAAATGATCACGGGGTCGGTTCTGATTTGTTAGCCATTCTCTTCCCTAATGACCATCGACGGCGGACAGTCGTACATCACGCGTGCATGATTGGTGCGGATGAGCTGGCTGTCGAGGCGCTGGCCTGACGCGCGGTCGATGATGTCGCGATAGACCTCACCATTGCGATAGACTACCCCACCCTCGCGCGAGAAAAATTCGTTCTCGGCATGGATGTGGAAGGTGTGGGGCTGTTGCTCCGTAGCCCGCAGTTCGCCACACAGGTATTCGTCGTCCGTCCAGAGGCGCAGCTGATAGGTGTTTCGGGTATCGTTGCGGAAACGGTAGTCGATGTAGTTGTACGAGATGCTGGTGCCCGTGCCGAAGGGAATCTGTCGGCCAAAATCAGGAAAGAGGTCGAGCCCGTCGTGGTGATGGTGCTCGGTGATGGTCAGCTCGCTGTGTAATACCAGCCAGTGGATGAGGTTCGACAACTGGCACATGCCGCCGCCGATGCCCTGCGAGGGCTTGCCCTTGGCAATGGTCAGTCCCTCCTTGTAGCCCTTCCGCTTGGTGGTGCGCCCGATGAGTCGCCATACGGAGAATGTCTCGCCAGGGCGGATCAGCAGTCCGTCGATGTGCTTCACCGCCAGCGCCAGGTTCGTCGCCTTGTTCTCCTGCAGCTGCATATTCACGTTACCCAGCCGACGGCGGATGAGCGAGTTGTGGCGATAGACGATTACAGGCAGCGACTCCTCCGTCCGCTCCTTAGCGAACAGCGTCTTCCGCATCATGTCCTGCACGTGGCGCTTCAGGATTTCCTTCTCCATCGACAGCCGATAGGTAAAGGGCGATATTTCGCAAAACAGTCTTCTTTCCATGTCCTAATGTATATTGTGCTCTGGCGCGGGCTTCGCGCCAGCGGGGGTGTTACTAAATAATTCTTAAATCTACTGGCAAAATTACACATTATTTCCAAATTATCATTATATTTGCAGTTAAAAGATGCAAATCCTAAAACCAACACAAAAAATGAAACAGAGAAGAATTAATGTATTGACCGTGCTGAACTTCGGCATCACCGTCAACTATGCCCAGCTATGACGCCTTACCTGCGGCCTTGGCGGTTTTGATTGTCGCGGTTGCCCCATTTCTTGTCGTAGCGGCCTTCGGTGTCGATCTTGCCGCCAAACATGTTGAGGCGGTAGCGGACGTGGAGCATGGCATAGGAATTGACACTGTTATACTGGGTATCGCTACGTCCGGTGGCGTTGACCCAGCGTTCGTAGTTGGACTGCTGGCCGAGCAGGTCGTAGAAGTTGAGTGCGACGACGAGCGACTTATTTTTCAGGAACGGCTTCGATATCTGGCCGTTCCACAGCAATTCATTGGTATTCATCGACGAGTCGTTATATCCCCGTCGGCTGCGCTCGTGGAGGTTCATGGAGACCTCGAAGTCGAGTGGCAGGCGCACGAGGAACTGTCCGCCGTAGTCGAACTGCCAGGTGTCGAGGTCGGCGGTGGGCTGTAGTTCGTTGCGCGAGTGCTGATAGTTCAGTCGTCCGTCGATGGCTATCTCGAGCCAGTCGTTGCGGTAGCTGGCGGTCAGTCGTTCGTTGAGGTTCGTCGTGCGCGTGGTATTTTTCTCGGCGTCGGCCAGCTTTTGGGCTACGTAGCTGACATAATGGTTGTAGCGGATGCGGGTGTCGGTGCCAACGTTCCAGTGGGCAGTGGTGTCGATGGCGGTGTTGAAGGTGAATCCGCCATTGATGTTCCAGTTGCCGTTGATGTTCTCTGGTCGCGAGATGCTTCCGCCCGTCGCAGGATCGTAGCGTACGAAGTTGGAGATGGCGTTGCGCGTGTGGCGGAAATTGAAGTAGGCTACGATGGAGCGTTTGTGGCGCACGATGTAGTTGTTGTAGTATGCGTTCAGCGAGTTGGTGAACGAAGGCTTCAGTCCGGGATTACCTTGGGTGATATAGAGCGGATTGGAGTCGTCGGTGATGTCGAGCAGCTGCGTCATCTCAGGCTGGCTGGTCTCGCCGCGATAGTGGAACCAGAGGTTGCTCTGCTCGCTGAACTTGTAGTGGAAGTCGAGGGTCGGCGTCAGGTTGATGACGTTGCGTACAGTATCGACGTAGATGCCACGGTAGTCCTGGATGAAATCGGAGTGCTGCGGTTGGACGAGGACACCGATGTTGTAGTCGTATTTCTCGACGCGGTGACGCAGGTTCAGCCGGATGTTGTGGGTGTAGTTTTTGTATTCCGAGTAGCGGCTGAGACTGCGGTCGAGGGCAGCGGGCAGTTCCAGATTGCCTCCGACGTTGGCGGCCCAGGGGTCCCACTCGCGGTATTGCGGATGGATGCCGTAGAAGGGGTCGGCGTTCATGTGGCTGTAGTCGTAGGTCTTGCGGTCGCTTTTGTTCTGACTGTAACGCAGCTCGTAGCTGGCTTGTAGGTGTGCACCCTTCCAGAGCGGTTCGCTATAGGTGCCGCTCAGTACGTAGCCGCTATTGTCGGAGGGCGTCGTATTGTAGCGGGCGGTGTAGTAGGTGGAGTCGAGACCTGCCTGATTCTTGACACGGAAGAGGTGGACGGCATTGTCGCTGGCGTTGCGGTTTTTGCTGTTGCCACCGTTGGCTTCCAATCGTATGACGACGTTGCGGCCACGCGGGTTCAGACGGCGGTATAGCTGCAGCATGCCCCATGCGTTCTTGTTGTCGCCATAGGTGAGGCTGGTGTTCTGGTTACGGTTGATGATGTATGGCATCAATGGATTGGTGGGGTCGGGCGTTAATCCCATTTCAGCCACTTCAGCCAGTGGATTGCTGCTGTATTTGTAGGGGTCGTCGTCGAATGTTGCTGCGAGCGACATGTTGGTGGCGTCGTTGGTGCCGTAGCTGCCGTTGGCACGCAGCAGGATGTTGGTCAGCGTGTCGGGTTTCCATTCGACGCGGATGTTGCCCCACCAGTTGTTGCTGCGGGTGTAGTTCGACGTCTTGGTGTTCGAGAAGTTTCGCGACGTCTCGCTATAGAACGTCTCGCTGGCATTCTCGGTCTGGTTGTCGCCACCACGGTGGTTCCAGCGCACGCTCGCATCGACTTTTAGCTTTTTGCCGTCGTCGTAGTTGAGGTTGGTGCCGAGCATCTTGCGTGAGTTCAGTCCGCGACGGTTCCACCAGCCGGCATTCTCCTCCTTGTTGTTGAAATTGCCGAGGAGCACAATGCGTGTATTGTCGGTGAAACTCGAGGCCATGCCGCGTGAGGCGTAGCGGTGGTTGGTGCCGCCGGCAAGGTCGAGGTTGGTCATATATCCGCGGTTCATACCTTTCTTGATAGAGAAGTCGAGCACAGTCTCTTTGTTTCCATCGTCGATGCCGGTAATGCGCGACTGGTCCGACTGCTGGTCGTAGAACTTCAGGTTCTGGATGATGCTGACGGGGATGTTTTTGAGCGCCGTCTCGACATCGCCGAGCATGAACTCCTTGCCGTCGAGCAGAATCTTCTTGACCTCCTTGCCGTTGATGGTTATTTTGCCGTCCTCGTCGACGTCGGCACCAGGAATGCGCTTGATGAGTTCCTCGATGGCTGAACCTTCTGGGGTGCGGTAGGCCTCAGGATTGTAGACGATGGTGTCCTTGCGGACGATGACTTGTGCGGCACGGCCTGTGACGACAGCTTCTTGGAGCAGGATGCTCTCCGACTCCATAAGGAGGTTGCCGAGGTCTTGGTTCTCGTTGCGCCGCAGCGTTATCTCGCGCTCAATGGTCTGGTATCCCAGCGACGAGATGCGCAGACGGTAGGTGCCCGTTCCGGGTGCCAGGACGTAGAAGTTGCCGCGTTCGTTGGTCACGGTTCCTCCGACGAAGGTGCTGTCGGAAGCGGTGAACAGCTGGACGGTAGCTTGTATCATCGGCTCTTTCAGGTCGGCGTCGAGCAGTTGTCCGCGGATGGTAAGCCGACGGTCTTCGGGATCGGGCTGGGCGGACGTTGTGAGCAATGAGAAATGAATAGTGATAAATGTCAGGATGAGTATTATACGTTTTGTCATCGTCTTTGTGTTAGTTAAATTCCTTCAAGTTATATATAGTAATTATGTATTCCTTGTGCTCTCGCGTATCTCCAGACGAGTCTTTACGACCATACGTCTCACGCGATCGTCGCCGTTTATCTGGTCTAACAGCAGACGGAATGCCTTCGTGCCAATCTCCTTAGGATTCTGTTGTACGTATGATATCCGCGGATTCATCACATCCGACACCCAGTCGCTCATATATCCGATGACCGACACGTCCTCAGGAATCCGAAGATTGCGACTCTTAATGGCTACCATCGATGACGTAGCCAGTGGACCGAAGGTTGCAATGATTGCGTCTGGAGGTTCCGGCAAGTTCAGTAGTTCCAGCGTATCTGTCAGGCCGGAGTTGAAACTGGCATCGTGACAACGCACCAATTCCTTTCTGATGGGAATGCTGCGCTCGCGCAACGCCTCCAGATAGCCGTGCTTACGGTCGGCGGTCTGTTTCAGTTTGTTCGACCCTCCGAGGAATGCAATGCGCCGCGCTCCGCCATCAATCAGGTAATGTGTGGCCTGACGCGCTGTGTCGGCATCGTTGATCACTACCGACGTCACATCCACATCTGCAGCACGGTCGAACAGCACCAGCGGGATGCCGTGTTCCTTCACCCGCAGCAGATGACTGTAGTCGGTCGTTTCCTGCGACAGGCTCACGATGATACCCGAGACGTGCATTTCCACCAGTCGCTCGATGCTCTCCACCTCGTAATCATAGCGGTCGCAAGTATCTGTCACGATGGACATATAGCCTGACTTGCGCGCCTCGGACTCTATCCATCTCACAATATGAGCGTAGAGATTGTACGACATGTCAGGCACAACGATGCCGATAATCCGCGTCGTATCGTAATGTTCCGCAGCAGCAAAATCCATCGGCTGGTAGCCGTTCTCAGCCGCCATACGCTCTATCTTCTGCCTCAACTCTTCGCTGACGCCCTTTTGCCCTTTCAATGCCCGAGACACGCTGGAGACGTTCACTCCTAACGTCTTGGCAATGTCACGTTGCGATATCTTTTTCATTCTATCAGTCGTTATATTTATACCATATTAATTTATATATTAACATCCAAAGGATGTTATTGTTATCTTTTAAAAAACCACCCACTACCGCAAGCAGGTGGCTTATGTACAACTAAAAATATATAAATCTTTGTGTTGGTCAGTGCAAAGGTAGAGTAATATTGCCGATTCTCCAAGAAATTCTACAATTTTCTACGCAACACTCTACGCAACACCCCAAAATGGTGTGCGCAACAAGTCATAGTCGCTGATAGCCCTGCGTCATTCGTCGGAAAACGCCTATAAAGAGATACAATAAACCTAAAAATTCTCTCAGAACACTTCAAAAATTAAGTTTTTCGATAAAAAAACGCTTAAATGTTTGGTGGTTCGGAGGAAAATGCCTACCTTTGCAGCCGCAAAACGGTAAACTGATCGTTTCCAAGGTAACATGGTGCCCGTAGTTCAGTTGGTTAGAGCGTCAGATTGTGGTTCTGAATGTCGACGGTTCGAGTCCGTCCGGGCACCCCAGCAGCAGAAGATATTGCCGAAAGGCAATGTCTTTTTTTGTTTAAATGGCAGGATATGAAGAAGATTATGATGACAATGATGCTGGCTATCGCAGTGGTGACGGCATCGGCACAGACAAAAAGTCAGTTGTTTGACTTCGGCTGGCAGTTTACTCACAATGGAACGACGCAGACCGTTGACCTGCCGCATGACTGGGACATTTTCGAAGGTCCCAATTCCGGCCAAGGGACTACGGGCACTGGCGGCGGATGGTTCGAGGCCGGCAAGGGTGAGTATCGGAAAGAGTTTAGAGTTGAGAGTTTAGAGTTGAGAGATAAACTCGTCAAGCTCCATTTCGAGGGCGTGTACCAGAAGGCCGAGGTCTATGTGAACGGACAGCGTGCCGGGCAGCATCACTATGGCTATACGCCGTTCACCGTCGATGTGACACCATATATTAATAAGGATAAGAAACAGGCTAACGAGGTGGTGGTGAAGGTGGACAACTCCCAGCAGCCCAACTGCCGCTGGTACAGCGGTTCCGGTATCTACCGTCACGTATGGCTCGAAACGATGCCTGCACTACACATCGCCGAGAATGGTGTCTTCGTCACCACGCCGGAGGTGAGTGCCGACAAGGCGCGTGTGCAGGTGGACGTGACAGTGCAGAACGAGTCGCAGGCCGACCGCAATGCTACCGTCGTGGTGGGCGGCGCTCAGTTGATGGTGGCTGTGAAGGCTGGCGAGAGCAAGACCGTGACAACGACTCTCTTTGTCAATAATCCGCGCCTCTGGTCGCCCGAGAGTCCGACACTCTACGAGGCGAAGGTGGAACTGAAGGAGGCAGGCAACGTCATCGACAACGCAACAGCGAGATACGGCATCCGTTCGTTCTCGTTCGATGCCGAGAATGGTTTCGTGCTCAATGGCCAGAAGGTGCTCATCAATGGTGCCTGCGTACATCACGACGACGGTGTGCTGGGTGCCCGTGCTTTCGACGATGCCGAAATCCGCAAGGTGCGCCAGATGAAGGAGGCGGGGTTCAACCTCATCCGTACTAGCCATAATCCCACCACCCGCGCTTTCCTTGACGCCTGCGACTCAATAGGTATGCTTGTCATCGACGAGGCCTTCGACGGCTGGCGCACGCAGAAGAATCCCTACGACTACTCGACCGTCATAGACTCCTGCTTCCGCCAGGACATCCACGCGATGGTGCTGCGCGACCGTAACCATCCAAGCGTCATTTCGTGGAGCATTGGCAACGAGGTCATCGAGCGCAAGGACATCCGCGTGGTCTATACTGCCCGACAGATGAAGAAGACCATCCACGAACTGGATACGACGCGCCCCGTGACTGAGGCGCTCTGTGCCTGGGACCGCGACTGGGAAATCTACGACCCACATGCCGAGGTGCTCGACGTGGCGGGCTACAACTACATGATATTCAAGCACGCCTCTGACCACGAGCGCGACCCCAAGCGCGTCATCTGGCAGACGGAGAGCTATCCACGTGATGCCTTCCGCAACTGGGCCGTATCCTACGATTTCCCTTACGTCGTGGGCGACATCGTGTGGACAGGTCTCGACTATCTGGGCGAGAGCGGCATAGGTCGTAACTATTATAAAGGTGAGCGCGAGGGTGAGTCGTGGATTGAGGGAGGACAGCCCGAATGGCACGGCGCTCCCTGTGGCGATGTCGATATTACCGGTTGGAGAAAACCCATCAGTCATTATCGTGAGATGCTGTGGAAAGATGCCTATACGGGCGAATTCCCCTCTGTACTTCACCTCGCCGTAAAAGAGCCCAACGGCTACCACGGCGAGATTCACACGACGATGTGGAGTGTATGGCCCACATGGGAGTCGTGGACATGGCCCGGCTGGGAAGGTAAGCCCATCGAAGTGGAGGTCTATACTAAGGCTCCAGAGGTAAAACTCTATCTGAACGATAAACTCATCGGCACGAAGCAGGTGAGCCGCGAGACAGAGTACAAGGCCGTATTTACTGTTAACTACGAACCAGGAATACTACATGCTGAGGCTAGCGGAATGGGGACGCTTCTTTGCACCGCTGGCGAACCAGCCCGCCTGCGCCTCACCCCCGACCGTACCGTAATGACAGCCGACGGACAGTCGCTTACCTTTGTTACTGTCGAAGTTCTTGACAAGCAAGGCACACTTGTCCCCGAAGCCGCCATCGACTGCGAGGCTACCGTCAAGGGAGCGGGTAAGCTGTTAGCCTTCGCTTCTGCCGACTTGAAGGATACAGAGCCCTACACCTCATCTCATGTAAAAACGTGGAAGGGCCGCGCCCTCCTCGTTGTTCGCAGTACGCAGAAGGGAGGCTCCGTCAACGTGAGCATCAAGAGCGCATTGCCTACCACCAGTCTAACACTCCGTAGCATCAAAAAATGAATGTTATGATTAGAAGAGCTGAAATAAAAGATTTACCAGGCATCATTGAACTGCTGCATCAGGTTAACATGGTACATCACGTACTGCGTCCCGACTTGTTTAAACCCCACACTACCAAGTATAACGAGCAAGAACTGGAGGCCCTGATTGGTAATGACAGCAAACCTATCTTTGTTTTTGAAGATGGAGCCATATTAGGCCATGCTTTCTGCATGATAACCGAAGTAACGGACGATAAATTGTTGCAGAACATCAAGACGCTGTATATTGATGATATCTGTGTGGATGAAAAGTCACGCGGCAAACATGTTGGCAAAGCTTTGTATGAATATGTCCGCGATTATGCCCAGTCAATTGGCTGTAACAACATCACCCTGAATGTATGGGAGGGCAACGATGCTGCATTAAGCTTCTATCGGAACATGGGCATGAAAGTACAGAAAACAACTATGGAAGTAGTGCTGTGTTTTTGATGGCATCTTCGTAGCCTGTTAATGCGGCGAAAGGCGCAAACTGGGCTGCACGGTTCCACATCGACATCTGAGGATGACGCTTCGACACGTGGTGCGGCAAATTTATAATATCGTCGTAGTCGTGGGTCATGCCTTGTGTCCTCCTATCTGTTTATTACGTTCCTTGGCGGTGGCACCCTCCTCGAAGTTCAGACCGCGGAGGATGGCATTCTTGCCAAAACGCTGTTTGATTTTCAATTGTGCTTCCTGCATCCGACGCTCCTTGTCGCGTTTTGCCTTTTCCTCTTGCTGCTGCTTCTCCAAAGCCTCGTAGTCAGTAAAGAGGTCAAGTTGTTGGGGCGCATTTTCCTTTGCAGCAACAGATGCCTCCGATACCACATGGTTCGTGGTCAGGTTCAACCTGCGAATGAGCAAGTCTGGATTCACACAGCGGTCGAACAACTCCGCTGCGCCATCCATGATTTGCCTCGATGACGATGTGGGCTTCTCGAAGTTGAACGTGCCATGGGCGTGTTTCGGCACAGCCTTGCCGTAGTAGTTGTTGGTAATCTCACCATGATATTTCTCGCGAATCTCAGGGCGGATAAGGTTCTCTGCATCATAGCCGACTGTCAGCACCAATTGGTCGGTCACCAGCCGTTTCGACACCAGGTCGAGAGCCATTCCCTCTGCCATCTCCTGTATCACCACACGGGCCTTTTTGAAATCGTAAGGCTCCTGTAGTACCTGTCCACTACTGAAGGAGTTCGTCTCAGGTCTGTAAGCCTTTACTGCTTCCATCGTACACGGTTCCCAGCCCCAGGCATGGTCTATCAGCAGCTCTGCATTCACGCCGAAAAGCCGATAGAGCGTTTCCTCGTTCTGCACGGACATTCGCGCCAGCTTGCCCATCGTGTCAACGCCATAAAGAGCCAGTTTCTCTGCAATACCGCGTCCTACTCTCCAGAACTTCGTTATCGGGCGATAGTCCCAGAGTTCACGGCGATACGACATTTCATCGAGTTCGGCGATTCGCACACCGTCCTTGTCGGCAGGCATCTTCTTTGCCACAATATCCATTGCCACCTTACAGAGATACATATTCGTGCCGATGCCAGCCGTTGCAGTAATGCCCGTCTGACTCAGCACGTCGCGAATCATCTTCATCGCCAACTCATGGGCAGTCAGTTTATATGTGCCAAGATAAGCCGTCACGTCCATGATCACCTCATCAATGGAATATACATGGATATCCTCTGGCGCAATATATTTCAGATATATCTTGTAAATCTTCGTGCTGACCTCGATATAGTGTGCCATCTGTGGCGGAGCGATGATGAAATCGACACCACGAGCCTTCTGATACACCTCGAAGAGTCGTGCCCGTCCACCAATGCCATATGCTTTCAGCGAGGGAGTTACTGCCAGACATATCGTTTTCTCCGTGCGGCTCACATCTGCCACCACGAGGTTGGTGGTCAGCGGGTCAAGCCCTCTGTCCACACACTCTACTGAAGCATAGAACGACTTCAGATCGATGGCAATATATGTCCGCTGCTGCTCTGGCATTGCTATAATTTTACATACACAGGTATCTTACCTCCCTTTTCTAAACTCTCTCGGGTTCATTCCCTTCATCCTGTTGAAGAAACGGGCGAAGGTGGTGACTTCAGCGAAATGCAGCTGATCGGAGATCTGAGTGATACTTAGTGAGGTCTGGCGCAGGAGGAAGACGGCTTCCATGAGAAGCATCTGGTTGATGTAGTCAACGACGGTGCGGCCGCCTGACACTTGGCGAACAACGCGCGAGAGGTAGGTGGTGGTGATGCAGAGGCGGTCGGCATAAAAGCCGATGTCGTGATGCTCTGCGAAATGCTGGGGCAACAGGCCGAGGAATCCGAGGAAGATTTCTTCGACGCGCTTGGGGAAGCGGTGCTCGCGGATGCTGTGCTGCTGGACGCTGGAGAGGTCGGTAAGGAAGAGGTTGTAGAGCATGCGCAGGCTATCGTTGGAAAGCGGAAGCCCCATCTGCTGGTAGTGAATCATCATCTGCATCAGTTCGCGCAGGCGGCGAAAATCGTCGGTTTTCAGTGGCAGCACAGGTGAGGTGAGTTCTACCACCGTGAAGTAGGCCGTGCGGATGGCATCGCGCACTGTGGGCAGGCTGAGCGTGAAGTGCTCGTCGCCCAGCAGACAGATGCCGCTGTAGTCGCTGGAGGACGAGAGGATGGTTATCTCGAAGCCGGGCGAATAGGTATAGAGGTCGCCCTTGTGCAGCGTCAGTTCGCTATTATTATATAATATGGTAAGCCAGCCGCGCGTGACAATCGTATAGATATAGCAAGACAAGAAGCCGTGCGTCTCGTTCGCGCCGAATGACCACTCCGCGTTAGTCTCTAAGCAGATAACATTCCCGTCCCATTCCCCTTCGGGTTCGGGCAGGTTTCTTAGTTGCCAAAATTCCTTCAAACTATACATAATCACACTATTTCGCTGCAAAGATACAATAAAAAATTGAATTTGTTCCGTTTTGGTCGGTTTTTGTTTCGTTTTAGCTTGCAATTTTATGGAAAAAACGTCGTAACTTTGCCGACGAAATTAGAAACAATATTATTATTCACTTTAAAACAATTCAAACTATGGACAAGCAGAAATCAATCGAAGCATTACAGTTCTTCGTAACAGGCCTCTCTGAGGGCGCATTCGTACACAAAGTACAGGGACAGATTTTCAAGGCTCAGGGCTTTACGAAGCTGGGCGAGAAGTACATCGGCCACTACACGGAGGAGATGGAATGGGTGGAGAAGTTCATCGACCGCATCCTCGACCTGGGCGGCGAGGTGAAGGTGGAGAAGCACGAGGCTCGCGCACTCTGCTACGACCCCATCGAGTACATCAAGGAGGATCTGAAGATTCAGAAGCCGGGCGTGGAACTGCTGCGCAAGTGCATGGGTTCGGTATGCGAGGACTATCTGACATTCGACATCCTGAAGGCTTATCTGGCCGACGAGGAGGAGGATCTCTACTGGAGTCAGGGCGCAGTCGAAATGATTGAGAAGATTGGTGCACAGAACTGGCTGATCATGCAGATGTAATTTTTTCGACCACGAATTTCACAAATTAAACGAATCTAATTATGAAGGAGAAGGTATTACAGGCCATGCGTGAGTTCGGCGCTCCCGTGAACGCTGGCAAGATTGCGGAGATCACAGGTATCGACCGCAAAGAGGTTGACAAGGCTTTTGCCGAGTTGAAAAAGGAGGGTGCTATTGTGTCACCCGTCCGTTGCAAGTGGCAACCTGCTAAATAATAAAACTTATGCAAATCAAAGCAGTAAAATTCCGTAAAGACGGATTCTATACACAGCCCTTCGTGTTCGGAGGCGAGGAAGGGAAAGAGAAATTTGATAAAAACGTGCGCTATCGCGGCAGTCTGCAAAACTATCTGATTGACACGGGCAGCGAAGTGATTCTAGTGGATACCGGCCTCCCTGCAGGCTTTCCTGAGGAAGTGCCAAATGAAGATTCCCCCATCTTCACCGGCAAGGACATCAGTAGCTATATGGATGCCTTGAAGACCCTCGGCTACAAGCCTGAGCAGGTGACGAAAATTCTGGTTACCCACAAGCATGCTGACCACACTGGCGAACTGAAAAGTTTCCCCAATGCGAAGATTTATGTGAACCAGGAGGAGATAGACGCTGCAGAGTTACAGGGACTCACGAACATCGTTCCTGTCAGCTATACCGACGGCGCCTACTACAACTTCCCCGAAAGCCAAAAGATTGCCGACGGCATCTACTACATCAAAGCCAAGGGTCACACCAAGGGCAATAGCATCATCATAGTAGAGATGGACGGTCTGTTCTACATGATTCACGGCGACATCACCTACGTGGACGAGGCACTCTACGAGGACAAACTATCGATAGTATTCGATGACCTGCCAGCCGCTCGCGAGACACTCAATCGCGTGCGTGAGTTCGTCCGCAACCACCCCACCGTCTATTGCGGTACTCACACGCCACAGGGCTATGAGAATCTGGAGGCCAAGCGCGTGATGGACCTGGATAATCCCGTGCCGACCGTTCTGGCCGAAGTCGATTTCTCCAAGCAGGAAGCCTCTGGCAAGTATGTCTGCTCCATCTGCGGCTATATCTATGACCCAGCAGAGCACGACGGCGTTGCCTTCGAAGACCTGCCTGACGACTGGCGTTGTCCTCGTTGCAAGCAGCCGAAGGAGAAATTCAATCCAGCGTAATAAAGGAGGGCTTCGGCTCTCCTTTATGCTTTTCCATCAGATTTAGGTATTGCACAATTCAAAGAAAAGTATTACCTTTGCACCCGATGACAACAACATTAATTATAGGACTGCTGATTCCGCTGCTGGGCACGATGCTCGGCTCAGCCTTTGTGTTCTTTATGCGGAACGAGATGTCGGCTCGACTTCAAAAGTCGTTACTGGGCTTTGCATCGGGTGTGATGGTAGCGGCATCAGTGTGGTCGTTGCTGATTCCTGCAATGGATATGGGAGCAGATAGCGGTAAATGGGCTGTGCTGCCTGCGGCTGTAGGATTTCTGTTAGGCATGGGATTTCTGCTGCTGATTGACGAACTGACGCCGCACCTGCACATTGGCACAGATAAGCCAGAAGGTGTACGCTCGCATCTGTCGAAAACCGCAATGCTGGCCCTTGCTGTCACCATCCATAACCTGCCAGAAGGAATGGCTGTGGGCGTAGTGTTCGCAGGAGCTGATAGTGGCGCAACGAACCTCTCCCTTGCCAGTGCACTGGCTGTTGCCGTGGGTATCGCCATTCAGAACGTGCCCGAGGGAGCCATCATCTCCATGCCGATGCGTGCAGCAGGAAACAGCCGTTGGCGTTCGTTTATCATTGGTTCACTGAGTGGAGCAGTGGAACCTGTAGGAGCAATCGCAGTCTTGTTGTTGGCCTCGCTACTGATGCCCGCCCTACCCTACATGCTCGCTTTTGCCGCAGGCGCCATATTCTACGTCGTGGTCGAAGAACTCATCCCTGAAGCCTCCAGCGGTCAGCACTCCAATCTCAGCACTATCGGCTTTGCTATCGGTTTCGTCCTGATGATGGTGCTTGATGTGGTAATGGGATAATTTCAATTCAAGATGCAGGGCGAGAACCTATTTTCTTGCCGTTCTTGTCCCAAAAATAGATCCAGTTGCCAAGCCGACTGGTAAAGGTTTCGCCTGAAACAGACAACACCTCACCAACCGTATTGACACTCAGCGCTTTCAGGACTTTCCCCTTGATATCATAGATCCTGTAGAACCCATGTTGCTTGCCAACAAAGAAATCCGTCCCCCATCCTACGACTTCCCCCACGCTGCTCCGCGAAAAACCACCCAGCTTCTTTCCCTGGGTATCATAGACATAATGCCAATTCTTGCCAGATTCAATATATCCGATCTGCTTCTTCTGGGCAAAACCGTAATTTACCAAGAACACCGCTAATAAGCAAATCAATAGTCTTTTCATCGTTTCTTATTTTTTTACCAAAATCAAACACTTTAGATAGTTCCAACGTGTAGACAATGTGTTTTCCATATGTACCATGCCGACAATATCAGACCTAACAAGACTGGTATAACCGATGCTTCAGCCCCAAAGGCTCCACCTGTAAGCCAGTCAGGAATCTTTACCAGATACCTCAAAACCGAAAATATTGCCTTGCGTGAAATTCCATGCCCAATGAATGCCGATAGGAAGCCACAATGTCCCTGAATATTTGTATGCTGCGCCTAGAAGGAGTCCTGCTTCCACGGCGATGGCCAACGATGACCACAGGGTCGCGTTAGGCTCGGAAAAATGTATGAAACCAAAAACCACCGAAGATACAGTCAGAGCCGCCACATAGCCCCATTTCTCATCAATCCAGCGGAAGAGCACCCCTCGGAACAGAATTTCTTCCCCTGTTCCTACCAACAGAAAAAGGAAGAATGCCGATACGATTTGCATTGGCTTGTCTGTTTCTATGTTATCGATGCGATATAGGCCCAAAAGCATCATTATCAATACTACACCTACAAAGAAACCGAATCCGACTCCAAGACCTTTTGCCGTATCCTGCGCAAAACGTCTGAAAGGAATATCCATTGCTTTATGTTTCTCAAACCATTTTACAAATAATGCATAAAGCCCTATCATAGCAATGGAAGAAACCACGCCAACTGTCCATTGCACCCACAGATTGTCAATAGCCAGAAACACTAACTGAGCGAAGGAATACATGAGTATGGCAAGTACTAGACTTACCACCAGTAGCAGCACCCATTTCCAGACGGGCATTGTTTTAATTGTAGAAGTATTCATGTTAATCTATAACCATTTACGTTTTAAATAATTCTGATAATACTTGATGATCTTCTGTGATAGGCTATCTGTTATTTTTAACAACTTCGCCATTCTACTTTCTCTAATGCATTTATAAGTCCTTTGTAGTCAAGAGTTCCCAATGGCTGTTTGCCTCCAGCAAAACTGCATGAGTTAACTTTCTTGTCCCATGATACTGAACAGAAATTAGTTGGACGCTGGCACTTCAGCAGACAAGACGGACTTTGAAAAGGCTTCCCAACTGCCACCGAAGCCAACTGTTTAGGAGTTGGCGTATTCGAAAAGCGCTGCGGAACCAGGATAATTTGGTCGCTCTTTAGAAATTTGCTAAATCGAGCATACACATCCTTGGCATATTCAACCTTGTCAGCCCCAACCAACAGGTTCAGTCCTGGCTTTATTCCAATAGACTCAATCTCTATCAGCCGTTTTTCTACTCTCGAAACCTCTTCATCATTATCAGGTTGATGAATGGTAAGGTGAATCTTGTCTGGCTTATGCTGGCACAGCGATTTCCATATCTTGGCATCCTCCAACGGCAACCCATTGGATGTTACGGACAAGTAGCACTGTGTATAAAGTGCTTCAATCACCTCAAATACTCCTTCATACTCGAATGGTTCACCTCCTCCTAACGACACAGCCTTCACTCCATGCTTGATGCAATCAGAAGCGAAGTCAATCACCTCTGATGGCTTCCACAAGGTATTGCCCTCACGTCTGCTGTGGTTATAGCAGAGCGAGCATTGCTTGGAGCAATAGTTTGACAAGTCTATAGAGAGTAGTTCTATCATTTCTTTAGTTCACGATGTTTGTTCCAGTCGTATTCTTCTGCTTTACCTTCATCAAGATATATCTGAAATTCGGACTCTGGTATAATTTTATGGATTTTCTCGCAATAATAGCCACGTTTTCCGTCGCTTAATTTAAGCAAAGACCACAGTTTATTATCATAAACATATTCGGGACCCCCGGACACTATAACTGGTATATACTCAGCCAACTGAATTGTTTCTGTATCCTTAAATCTAAGAGGTATTCTAAATACCTTTGACTGAATGTTCTGGGGCAATTGTGTTATCTTTAAGGGATATTCAGGCTCTATCATTTTTTCAGCAGCCCTAGAGGATGGCCAATAGTCCTGCATATAGAGGTATACTGGAAATCTTTTGTATCCATCATCAACCTCTTCTTCATCATCGTAAGGCTCCGAAATCCAGAAATCTGGTAAATCATATATTGCTTCTATTATTCCCGATTCTTTAAGCAACTGAACGCCCTTTTTGTTTCCATACATATCAATGGCAAACAGCCCTTCATCTCTGGATATACAATAGGCTTTATGCGGAAATTCCTTATTGGGATCGAACGACAAAGCCTTTTCGAGAATAGGAAGATTAGTCATATCAATTTTGATAAGACAATTACTCCACCAAAAGTTGGTCTCACTTCCGTAAGATTTCTCCCATTCACCTTCTGGCTTTGTCTTCGGGACAAGTAGTGGAGCAATTTGTTCATGAGTCATCTCATGATAATAGACCAAGTTGTCACCTGGCGAAGAAAACTCTTTCCAGAAAATGGTGTCAGGTTCGCAACTAGAATCATATCCTTGTGGCACAGGCCCATTATCATCAATCTGGAAGATGCCAACGTTACCATCCTCATCAACACAATACCATGCAGTGTCCATGGAATGAGTAGCAGGGTATTCTTTATCTATTCTCATAATTTAATATTTTAAAATCCACTCTAAATCATCATATGGGCAATGCCTGCAATACTGCAAGGACATGTATGTAATCACACCGAATTGCTCTGGTGTATATTTACTGGCAAGCTGCTTGATTTGTTCATTAGCAGTTTTCACCCATTCTTTACCTTGTTCCTTCCAGTAGCCGACACTCTGATGATTTCCTACAAACTTCTTTTCACCTTCCCAAAATAAAGTTCTAATATCGTTTTGGGGGAAAGGTGATACATCTTCCCGATTATAGTACTTATACGACAAACCATATTGATTGAAATACCACTTCCCTAATTGCCAAAGGTATTGGTCCAATTGTTTGATATTATATTGCATAAGTCTAAATTTTTGCTGGAAAGCCCCGATAACACTCATATATGTTTCATAGTCCTTCATTTCTTCATGTTTGAAGTTCGCAAAGTGCTTGCGACTATTCATTGACAAAAGAACCTTTTCCACATAGCTATCATATATGGCATAACGCCCAGGCTGATGATGACTACAATATTTCGTCGCAAAAGAATAGAAGAAATGGTCTTTACCATTAACTTCTACGTGAGCTATATCGTTCACCAGTGAGCAATCGCCTTTTTCCAATCGTTTGTCAATATTCAACGACAGGATATGCTGGGCTACTGTATGGATATCAAAGATGTTGGTACTATAAAAGTCATTTAATGAAGAGCACTTTATCAGGATATCCTCTATATTGTCATTACGCTTGCAAACGTCCATGAAAAGCTTATCCAATGCCTTTTCCTGATTGGAATAACTTGGAAGGTTCTTCCAATAATCAAGAAACCACTCTGCATCTTTGACAGACGGGATATAATCTTTTGGTAAATCTTTCTTTTTCATAAATTATCATTTCAAAGACATAAACACTTCTTCATTTCATTTTAGCAAAAGGATGTTTTTGCCCATTCCACTTCTTCCTTTCTTCCTTTTTCATACTCTTCTACTGAAATACCTGCCTTATTGCAAGCATCTTCTAACTTTAAACCTTCATTGAGAATATAGGAATATACTTCAAGAGATTTTACGCCAATATAGGATAATTCATTCTCCAGCATCTCAGCGTGCATATCCGCTGTAAATTCATCTTTTCTATCCATAATATATATCATATAGTTAATGTCATTGTTATTTCGCCACAAAGATACAAAATCTTTTAGAACAATTATCATTTTTACTCAGAAATCATTGATATTTTGTTTCAATGTTCTTCACATACTCACTCGCCAGGCTGCCAACGGCGGCCAGAATTACAAACAGAAAAAATACACCTTCCATAATCATCATGTTTTAAATTAAACTTCGCAATTTTGATTGCAAAATTAGAAGCAGGGTGTCCCAAAAGTCAGGACACCCCACTATAATTTAATATCTTTTAAGATTTTCGGCTATCAAATCCTGCATTTTCTGGCGCAATTCCAGCGGTTCGGGCACTTCGATGCCGTTTCGGATTCTTAGCTATTTTTGTGCTTTGTTTTCTTGTTCTGTCAGCCAATTGGCTATCCAGTCTTTGATTGTCTGGATAAATAATTTCGCATCTGGCATCAATTCATCAACCGTTTCAACAGTATGATTAAAGAAGTCGTCATAGTCGCCCGTGGAGCGCTTTGAAAACAGACGACTGAAATATCTGCCTAATTCTGGCGTAAGCATACCTCCCTGAACAATGTACTTACCAAGATTCATCCGTACGCCATCATGCGACTTCACCTCAATGCCATTGGCTATTAATATGGCTGCTGCAGCATAATAGCAAGCATAATATAACCTATTGACAGCAGTATTACTGAACTTTCGCAAGTGAATATTCATTCATCAAGCGACTAATTTATACATTTGATAGAGTTTATGGAACTTAGGATTGGCATCAATAACCGCAG
>ONKX01000062.1 GCA_900318555.1 uncultured Prevotellaceae bacterium
GAGACTAAGGCAGACCAGATTGTAGAAGCCGCCAAGGCCACTGCTGCCGGATTGCCCCAAGCCTATACCGGCAAGGGTGTCGTATTGGGCATCATCGATCAGGGTATCGACTACAACCACGGAGCCTTCCGCAATGCTGACGGAACGACGCGCGTTGTAAAGGCTTTCATGATGAAAGATGATAAGGGTAATTACGACTATGTTACCAGTGAAGGAGTCACGGGTTTTATAACCGACAATATGACGACATCGCACGGGACGCACACAGCAGCTACAGCTGCAGGCACAGAACTGGGTAATGGACAGCAGGGCGTTGCTCCTGAGGTGGATATTGTCCTGTGCGGACTGGATACCTATTCCTCCACCACCAACATTGCCGGATTTATCAAGGAAATATTCAAATATGCAGACGAGGTCAGCAAGCCTGCCGTAGTGAGTATCAGTATGGGTAGCATTCTGTTCCTGCACGACGGCAGTGACTTTATTGCCGAAACGGTGAGAGAAGAGACACAAAACGGCACCAAGCCGGGGCGGGTTGTGCTGATAAGCTCGTCGAACTCCGCCGCCAACTGGCAGTCGATAGTCAAGTCGGGTACCACGAAGTCCGTGATGGGCTCTGCCACGGAAGTGACAGCTACAGCCCCTGCTGTCTATAACTGTTTCTACACTTTCTACGCTTCCGACTATCAGGACTTCACCATTGCGCTGAAGGTGGTAGATATTACTACGGGTGAGGTGATGGACATAGGTAATCACGTGCTACACCAGAAATCGGGTGCGGTGATGGAGAACTTTGATTTGATAAAGGACTCCGATTGTGAAACCGCTACTCCTGACAAGAAAGCCGTCGTATATTATTTGAACTTAATGGAAACAGCCGTAAAACTGGATGCCCCCAAATACCGACTGGCCGTTGTCGCCACATCCCAAGATGGACAGAACCTCAAGTTGATATGCAATGGCGATAACAACGCGGAACCTTGCTTCGACGCTCCCACCGTTGCTGACGGTTACGACTTTGCTGCCAACGGCTGGACGAAGGGCAACGGCGACATCGCCTTCAACTCCAATATCTGCAATGATGCCGTCATCAGTGTCGGATCGTACATCACCCGCACAGGGTGGATAACCTGGGAAGGCAACGACAGGAGTTACCCGGAGTCAACATTTACCGGCAAGGTACAGCAAATAGGTGAAATCTCCGACTTCTCCAGTTGGGGCACCGACGACAATGGCAAGCCCTATCCTACCATCATCGCCCCGGGACAGGGCACCATCTCTGCCGCTAACAACTACGATTATTCGACTTTCATAGCGGATGCCAATAATCCTGGTGGTGCTGTGCCCAACCCGGAGAGTAATGAAGCGAAGAACTTCCTCATTGGGCGGATAGACAAGCACAATCGTCGTAACTGGTATACGCTGGAGCAGGGAACCTCCATGTCCTGTCCCCATGCTGCCGGCATCATTGCCCTGTGGCTGCAGGCCAAGCCCACGCTGACCGTCAACGAAATTAAGAGCGTCCTGAAGGAAACCTGCGTCAACGACACTAGATTCTGAACACTTCGGCTATCGACATCGTTCCCATCGACGGCCAGCGACAGGCTACTCCTGCCACAATGTACAGCGTGGATGCCCCCGTCTACAACATGATGGGCCAGCGTGTGGATAAGGCCCAAAAAGGTTTGGTGATTTACAAGGGACGTAAGTACGTGAATAAGTGAGAATAATGCTGAGCATGCTCATGCATTATCGAACGAGAACGTACTCGAACAAAGTTCAAGTACGTGAATAAATAATTCAAAGTTATGAAATATATGCAATGGATGCTGAGCATCCTCATGATTATCGGCACAACGGTGCTGACGTCGTGTAGCAGCAGCGACGACGACAACAACAACAACGACGGTGGCAATACGACACCGCCGGAAGTGACATGGGAGGAGCCGACGACCGACCAGATGGCTGTCCGCGTGACAGCGGACCTGACGACGGCGTCGCTGAGCGAGTTTGCCAATTCGTCGACAGGTGCGGCACTCATCAGACGTCTGCCGAAAGTGACGGGAACCTTTACGAACGACACGGAAATGGTGTTGCTGAAGGGTAGCGACTTCGGCAGCCAGTCGGACGAGGTCATATTGAAGATGGCCATTTTGCTGAACTACGGCGGCTATGTGGCGCTGGAACGTCCTACGCAGGGACAACTCGACGCGTTTATGGACAAGATGGAGGCCGTGACGGCGAAGATAGTGCTGGAGGCGGCCGACGAACTGTTCGACCTGACGCCTGAGGAGCAGGCAGCTACCGTGAATGCCTCAATGGCAGGCCGCATGGCGCTGCGCCGCGAGAACCTGATGAATCACATGCGTGCGGCAGGTGCCGACAAGGCGTGTGCCGAAATCATCATCTTCGGGCCCTACGACTGCTATTTCGAAGAACCGCTGGACGTGGAAGGCGAGGTGACAACGTACTTCACCGACTGCGATGGTAATATCGTGGCTGACGAGACGATCGGAAAGGCTGACGGCGAAACGGGCTGGCAGCTTACCGACTACCACTACGGACTCGTGGCCGACGGGGCTGCGCAGTGGTTGAACACCATTGAGGCCCAGTTTGACGACGAGGATGCCTGGTACGAGGTGGAGGGTGTTGCTGCCCGTCGTGCTCCCCATCGTGCTTCCGGCACCAAGGCCATCAACGACATCATGAATGCCAGCGAGACGTTTACGAAGAGCGGACAGATGTACTTCAGGGCCAGCGACGCCAGCAAGACGTCTGGCAAGAGCGATATCATCTACCGTACTGACCGTGTGATGATGACGCTGCGCACCTGGGGCGTTCACGATGTGGCTAACCATAAGGACTTCTACTATGTGAACCAGAACGTGCTGTTGAGAATGGGAAATAGCGGCGAGTTCGACCCCTTCTTCTGCAGATATTACTCAGCGACAGACTGGATGAATGAAATAAACAAGGACGGAAAGGCCACCGGCAACTTGTGGTATGGCAACTTCCTGACGCAATATGAAACATCGATGAACTTGCAGGCGGTGGACAGCAAGACGACAGGAAACATCCACTGTGAGGCGGCAACGCCCGAGACGGCCAACCAGATGACCACGCAGTCGGTGAACGCCACCACGTCGCACTCACGTCAGATCACCACCTCCCACTCGTTTTCCTTTATGGGTGGTGTGCAAGGAGGGACGTTTGGTGTAGAAGGAAGGTATGATTTCAAGAGAGGCACGAATGTCACTGACGGCAATTCGTTTGCCATGACGAATTCGAAGAGTATCAAGGATCTGGATGTGGTGAAGAATACCAACGGCACAGAGGTGAAGTGGACCTATAAGGGCAGACTCCCCAAGACCTCTGGCGCTGGAAACAAAACACACGAACAACCGGCAGAGATACTGGTGAACGATGCCAATCTGGTGAACGATGCGTGCTGGTCGGTGGAGAATGCTGTCGGACAGTATGCCTTGAACATCGGTTCCTATCCTGTGACGGGTGTGCTGCTGCTTAATTCCAAGGGGGTGTCGAGCGTGCAACACACGAAGACGACCTTCGATAACAATTGGGTCATCAAGCTGGCTCAGCCCGCCCGTGCGGTTCACACCTGGCGTATGTACGTCCGAGTGTTGGAATGGCGAGAGGGTTTCCTGCAAGGCGCACAGTCTGACTTGCAGCAGGCACTCATCAAGAAATTCCCAGACCTCTACCAAAGCGTGTTCGAGGTAGGTGAACTGACGGACGAAAGTCTGCTGAATGCTACCGCCATCATTACCAATACGAAGAAAGTGTTCGATGTCTATAAGGACATCCTACAGGCGATGGCCAAGAGCTTCGGCATCAAGAAATTCTCCGTCACCTGGAGCTCGGACAAGAACCGTGAGACAAAGCAAGGCTACGAGGTGGTAGTGGAGTAGGTTAAGGGTTAATGGTTAAGGGTTAAAAGTTATGAAATATATGCAATGGATGCTGAGCATCCTCATGATCATCGGCACGACGGCACTGACCGCGTGCAGTGACGACAACAATAGTGACGACAATGGTGATAACCCCGGCACAGAGTACACGTGGGAGGAGCCTACTGCCGACCAGCTGGCCGTACGCGTTACCGCCGAACTGCCGGCAGCATCGTTCAGCCAGTTTCCCGAGCTGTCCACCGGTGCAGCCCTCATCAAGCGCCTGCCGCGGGTGACGGCGTCGTTTATGACCGACACCAGGCTGATACTGGTGAAAGGCAGCGACATCAGCAGCCTGAACGACGAACAGGTGAAACAAATGGCCATCACCCTGATGTATGACGGCTATGTGGCCATCGCCACACCGACCGAACAGCAGCTGGATGTGTTCAACGACAAAGTCATGAAGGCTATTTCCGCCATCGTGACCGACTCCATCGACGACGTCTTCGTGCTGACTCCCGAACAGGCAGCAGCCTCCGTCGAGGCCTCGCTGGCAGGACGCATGGCGACACGTCGGGCGAATCTCCCTGCTTACACGCGTGCGACAAGTAATAATGAGGTCTGTGGCGAGATGGTCATCTTCGGAGCCGACGACTACTTCTACCAGGACCTCATGGATAGCGACGACGAGCCTACGGCCTACCATTACGGTCTGATGGCCGATGGTGCCGCTCAGTGGATTAACGCCATGGAGGCCGAGAAAGCCGAGGAGAAAAAACAGCAGGAGGAGCAGGAGGCTGCCGGCGCACAGCGTCGTGCCAATGGCAGTCAGGCTATCAACGACCTGATCAGTGCCTCTGAGACGTTTACGCATTACGGCAACATCAACTACACGATGCCCAGTAAAAAATCTGCCCGTAAGCTCAAAGCCTGTCAGATGACACTACGCTCGTGGGCAGTCCATAATTTCACCAACAAGCGCGACTACTATTACGTCAGTCAGAACGTGGTGCTGGCGATGGGTAACAGCAGCGGGGTGGATATCTTCTTTGCCCGTGGCTATAAAGAAGGTGATTGGGTCAAGGCCACAGGTTTTGGGAAAAATGACCTGCTGTATGGCAACTACCTGACGAGGTATGAGACATCGATGAACCTGAAGGGTAAGAACGGTTTCATCAAAGGTGAGGCAGCAACTCCCGAGACGGCGAACCAGGTAATCACTGAGTCGGTGAACCTGACCTCGAGTTCATCAAGCAGCGCCGGGGGAAATTACTCACTATCAGTCAAAGGTGGCTGGATGTTTGGAAAAGGCTTGACACTTATGGGAGGTGCTGGCTTTGGCCATACTTTTGGTAGTACAACGGGTTCTTCGTTCGCCATGGGCAACTCAAAGAGCATCAAGGACCTGGCCGTGGTGAAGAACACCGCCGGAACCAAGGTGAAATGGACCTATACCGGAAAGGAGCTGCAGGTGACGGGTGAACCTTACAAATGGAAACACGAAATCATGCCAGAGATTCTGGTGAACGATGCCAACATCTCGAACGACGCGTGCTGGTCGGTGGAAAACCCCAGCGGACAATACACCTTGGAGGTGGAGTCGAAACCCGAAACAGGCCTGCTGCTCGTCGAAAACAAGTCGGGTAGTAAGACAACGTACCGCGCCGAGACACCTGTGGAAACCTATAGCCACGAACTGCTGCAGCCCAACCGCTATGTGCAGACTTGGCGCATGTTCGTAACCATCGACGAATGGTATGGCGGCAGTTACTCACGCGGTGTGCAGACTCAGTTGGAGGAAGAACTCAAACGCAACTTCCCCGACATATACTGTGATATGTTTACCATTTACGAAAGTAGCGAGAAAAGTGTGCTGACCGCCACAGCCATCATCAAGAATGCCAAGCGCGTGCTCGACTCACATAAAGACGAGCTGCCCGGCATTGCCGAAGGGGTAGGGGTGAAGCAGTTTACCATCTACTGGCGTTGCGACAATTCGGACATCAAGCTGCGCAACGGCTATGTGGTGAAGGTGCAGTGATGTAAGATGTAAGAGGTAAGAGGTGAGAGGTGAGAGATAAGAGGTAAAAAGTGAGATGAAGAGACGATATTTGTTTTCCGCCTGTTGTCTGATCAGTCTGTTCTCGGTGCTGACGGCTCAAGCTCAGGTCACCTACTTGGAACGTTCCTGGGACAGTGCCGGCAAGCAGGTGAAGACCGAGACGAAGACGCGTAACGACTGTAGAGAGTTTACGGGTGACAGGCACAACGATAATGAAACGCTGAAAAGCGGTTGGTATGTGGTGAAAGGCGAGGCAAAGCGCGATGTGATCACCTTTGAGGGTGAGGTACACCTCATTTTGTCCGATGGATGCGTGTTGAAGGCTTGTCTGCTGAGGATAAATGCCTCGGACAAAGCCAAACTGTATATCTATAGTCAGTCGGACGGCGACAAGCAGGGAAAGATAACCGTCTTTAACGACGTTCATGATCAAAGCGCAGCCATTGGCTCCAGTAATGGTAAAAACATGGGGTCGCTCTATATCCATGGTGGCGACATTTCGACTTTACATGCCCGCTATCGATTTGGCGGTGCAGGTATCGGTGGCGGTTTTAAAGGCCAGATTGACCCCAACAGCGAACTCGTCATCTATGGCGGTAAAGTTACGGCAAGTCCCGGTACTTCATCCGGTGCGGGCATTGGTGGCGGAGAAAATGGCCATCAAGGCGGCCCCATCACCATCTATGGCGGTGTGATTGACGTCAAAGGAGATAGCTTTAGCGCCGCTATCGGTGGTGGATATTGCGGTGATGGTGGCAAGGTAACCATCTATGGCGGCAAGGTGACAGCCCGTGGTGGCATACTTTCTGAAAGCAACAGCGAGGGAGCAGGTATCGGTGGCGGACGGTCTGGCAAAGGCGGTGATGTGCACATCCATGGCGGTGAGGTCTATGCCTATGGCGGATATGGATCTGCCGGCATTGGCGGTTCTGGCTACCAGCCGGGAGGTACGCTCGAAGTGACGGGCGGCAAGCTCTATGCTTCAGGCTACGAAAAGGGCGACTATGCTGCTCCCGGCATTGGTGGCGGCGATAGTGGCAACGGCGGCAAGGTTACCATTACGGGTGGCATTGTGGAGGCAGTCACCAAACACAGCAACAAATACAGCGCAGCGCCCATCGGTTCCATTACCGCTGAAGGTGGTCACCTGATTTATGACGATGGTGAAATAGCGTTGGGCGACCAGATGAAGGTCATGTGGAGTAACCACAACAGTGCCATCACCGATGTCCAGTATCGGCAGGGCGACTACCTGCATTATGCCTTGACTGACAAGCGTGTGGAAATGTGCATGAACCACAGCAACACCTACGTCATCATTTCGCCGTGTACCCATGCGGAGTTCACCTATAGCAAGAAGGACGACACGAAGCATTGGCACATGTGTAAACATTGTAACTACAAGGTCGAAGAAGCCCACACCTACAAAGGCGGCGTGTGTGTCTGTGGCCAGAGGGAAGCCGTTTCCGACTGGTGGACGATGACCATCCAAAAGACCACCGACGGCAAGACCTATACGGCTGACGAATATCAGGTGATCAAGGGAATGGAAACGACGCTGCCGGCACCTCCTGCCGTCGATGGACTGGTCTTTATGGGCTATCTGCCTGGTACAAAAGCCCCTGACGGCATCGAGATGAAGGACAGCGAGCAGGAAAAAGGCCTACTGCTGCCAGCAGGCTTTTCCTTTACGCCATCTATGGATTGTACCTATTACGCCCGCTACCGATTTAATTATAAGGAGGACTGGCAGTGGAGCGACGACTTCAGCGAGGCTAAGGTGACGCTCACCCATCCGCTCGTCAGCGAGCCGGTAACCATCAAAGGCACAGCCACTGAGGATCTCCGCGGCCGCGTAGAGCCCACCGAGGAGTCGCTGGGTGAGGCGTTCTACATGGCAACAGCCGCTTACAATAAGGCTCCTGGCATCACCTACCGCTTTGAAAACTGGCAGAGGGTAACCCTCTATCAGCCACGCATCATCATCCTTGATGCCCTCGACACTGACGAGGAGAACACCAAGACGTTAGACAAGTACTACGGCTTCAGGGCCGAGGTCACCATCAACAACCTGACAATAGTAAAGGACGGCCGTCTGCATCCCATCTGTCTGCCCTTCAACGCCACACTCAGCGGATCGCCACTCGAAGGAGCCACACTCTATCAGGCCAACCGGTCGGAGTTGAACGGCCAATGCCTCAAGGTCGAGTTCCAGCATGCCTCGAGCATAGAGGCGGGCGTGCCTTATTATTATTGCTTCTACGACAAAGGTACCGATGTGCAACATCCCACCTTCAACAATGTCATCATTGACGACGTGCAGGGCGCAGTCACCTTCGACGATAACTACAATCTCATCGGCACCTACGAGCCGCTGGCTGTCGAGCGGGAGGAAGGTATAGAACCAGTGATGTTCGACGGCAACGAATTCGTCTCTACAGACAACGCCGTCACTGGATTCAGCAACTTCCTTTATGTGCATACGAAGATTCAGCCCGACGGCAGCCAAGCCGTGCGCACCCTCAGCCTCGTCTTCGAGCCCAATGCCAGTGGCACGTTCGACAAGAAGCTGCCCTACTACTGGGAGGGCGCAGGTACGGAAGCCTCACCTTATATGATTAAGAACGCCAGACAACTGAAAGAGATGACGGAAACCTTCAACAACGACGCTGCCTCGGTTCAGGGCAAGTACTTCCGTCAGGGCGCCAACATCGCGTTCGACAAGACGGTGGAGAACAACTTCACGCCCGTCAAAACCTTCAATGGTCATTACGATGGTGCAGGCTTCGTCATCAGTGGCGTGAACGTCAGTCTGACAGCACCCAAAGAAGCCTCACTGTTCGGATCACTGGAGGGTAATGCGACCATCAAGAATGTCGTTGTTAAGAACAGCGCGTTCAAGGGTAACGGCGCGGCAGTTGTCGCCGCTGCTGTATTTGGCAATGCCGGTGTTGAGAACTGCCACGTGCTGAAGGATGTCACCGTAGAGAGTGATACCAATGCCGGTGGCGTTGTAGGCGTTGTCAATGGCAATGGTGCCAAGGTGACGGGCTGTACGAGCCAAGCCACCGTGAAGGGCCTTTCGGGTGTTGGTGGCATTGCGGGTCTCCTCACTTCAGGTTATGTCGGCAACAGCATTGCGCTCGGCAATGGTATTACTGGCTCTGCCGAAGTCAATGCCGTCGTAGGCTACCGCCGCAACGGCACCGTGGAGAACTGCTACTTCACCGCCCCGACACTCAGCGACCCGCGTGCGAAACTGATGCCGGATAAGAGGGAAGACAATACCGATTTCCTAACTCGATTGCACCAACGCGACGAGTTCCTGCTGCAGGCTATTACCGGACTGACCGCAGAACAAATTGGCTACGACCTTACTCTTCAAGGTCGCACAATTGAAGCTACACAGGCGGCCGACGGCACGTGGAAGAGTAAGGCTTTTAGTGTCTGCTTGCCATTCGATATTGATATTCTGAAGTTGGACAATGCCGATGATATCAGTGTGTATAAGCTCCACGAAGTCGACTTAGTCAATAAAGTGTTCCAGTTCACCAACGACTTCCCCATTCTGAAGGCAGGTGAGCCTTACATGATAGTAATTAATAAAGGTTCGATGCCTCTGACAGGCCGGAACGTCACAATTGTACCCACCCCCAAGGAACCACAGGCAGTCAACAATGCCGACGCCAGCAAGCAAATTGGCTGGTGGTGTGGTACGTTCAGGAGAATTGAAAACGATGAGATATTTAGGGATTATATCTATATCGCTCAGAAGGACAAGACGTTCCAGTATCCGCCAAAGGGATATACAAAAGCCTTCACTTATCCCTTCATTGCGTACTTCTCAGCCATGGAGCCTTTGGATTTCATCATCGCTCAAACGAAATACATCCACACTGAGAACGGCGAGGAGAGCGGTGACGTGGCTGACTTCCCAGCCGATGAGTTTGACAGTGACGGTGAGTTTGGTGAGGCGACAGGCATCAGCCCAGTCATTCAGACCATTGATGCCGACGGTACTGAACACTACTACGACCTTCAGGGCCGACAACTCAACGGCAAGCCCAATAAGGGTATCTACATATATAAGGGTAAAAAGGTTATCAAATAAATGGTTAGAATTATGGAGAAGAAGAATTATGATAAGCCCAAAATGAAAATTATAAAGGTTCGACGGCCTATGATTATATGTTATAGTGGCGGCGGAGAACAGAACGCCCCGCAACTCGAATTGGACGAGGAGATATGATTTGAAAAAGAAAGAAATGATAAGGATAATGATGAAAAAGAACTTATGGATGATGGCCGCTATGCTGATTTGCGGCGTAATGATGACGCTGACATCGTGCAGCAAGGATGATGACAAAAACGAGCCGAAGCTGGTGTCGCCCGGTCCGATGGCTGAGAAGGTGAGCGGCGGGGCATGGTACGACGTTTATGAAGCGTCGGGCACGGCCAAGGAGGAAGGTAGCAGTGATGCTGAGACCGTTTCCTATAGTGTGGTGATTGACATCTATAACTTCCGGGCTGACGGCACGGGCGACTTCCAACGCTGTTTCTTCAACGACGAAAGCGAGGAGCCTGTGATGGTGCATGGCATTCTGGGCTATGGCGTTTTCACCTACAGCTCTGCAACGGACGGGACGGTAGCCATCACGCTGAGTAACAATTGGGACCAGAGCTATCCGCAGAAGTGGAACGTTACATATGGCAATGAGACCATTACTGCCAAGGGCGTGGACGGCCAGACACTGACGCTGGTGCGTGCTGACGACGAGACGATGGCAATACTGAACAGTTTCTTGGAACAGAATGGCGGCAGTGATAATCCGAAATACAACGTGGACGACTATAAGCCCATGGACGTGGACAACAGCCAATGGATGAAGGGACTGGCCGACAGCCGCCTCGTGGCCGACCTGTCGCTGCCCGGCAGCCATGATGCCTGCACGGCTGACGGCTGGTTCTATAAGGACCTGGGCAAGATTGCCGAGGTATCGGCGAAGACGCAGGACCTGACCATCAAGGAACAGCTGAAGGTGGGTATGCGCGTGTTCGACCTGCGTCCGGAACGTATGCACGACGGTGCCAACTACGTGCTACGCTGTTCGCATGGCATCATGTACACGAAGTTGCTGGTCAGCGATTTCTTCCAGCAGCTGAAGGAATTCCTTGCTGCCAATCCCTCTGAGTTCTGTCTGCTGACGGTAGACCTCAGCGCTACCTCCGACAAGACGGCGTGGGGCAAGGAGTTTACGGAACTGGTCAACAGTGCTGAGTTCCGTAGCATGTTTGCCGACTTCAAGCCTCGCCTCACCGTGGGCGAGATGCGTGGTCACGTGCTGATGCTCTCGTGCCAGAAATATGCCGAGCAGCCTGTTGGCGGATACTGTAACGGCTGGATTTCTGAAAAAGGACATAAGGAGCTGATGAAAGGTAATATCACTGGTGCCGACGGTGTGGAGACTCCGCTCTGGGTGCAGGACTTCTGGGGAAAATGGGACCGCGAGGGCAAGGACGAGGCCGTGGTCAGCACGCTGGAAGCTGCCGTAGGTCGCGACTTGACGGCCGAGAAGCCCGCATGGGTTATCAACTTCCCGTCAGCTTACTTCGGACTGCCACTCTCCGACAGCTACCGCGATAATGCTGTCAAGGCCAACAAGGTGGCTGCCGACTGGTTGGCCAATCATACTGGTTCGGTAGGTATCATCTACATGGACTTCGCCGGCATGGAAAAGAGTCCCAGCAGCTTTGCCGAAACGCTCTACGAGACTTACGGTATGACGCTCGTTGACCGCGTCATCCAGCAGAACCAGAAGAAGTAAGATGTAAGATGTAAGAAGTAAGATAATGAAAGTTAAAACAATGATGATGATTCACGGTGTTAAACGTGGTGCCCTGGTGGGCATGATGTGCCTGGTGTGGATGACGGTACAGGCACAGGTGAAGGTGTGTATGAACTATGCCGACTTCAAGGCCGACAAGTGGAAGCCCTACACCGAACTGATTGAGGGCAAGGAGCCCGACTCCTGCCGCGTGAAGTACGACGGTATTGACTTTACGTTTAAGACCGATGACAAAGAGGTGAATAAGGTCATCAAGCATGATGTTTTCCTGATGTCTGTGGACAATCAGCTGTTTGTGAACCAGCACATGTTGCGTGACGAGGACGGTAACATCCTGCCTGTCAACAACTATCTGCGTGCACTGCCCTACAAAGGCGGCAAGCTGTGTGTGGTGTCATATAAGGTAACGCTTGGCGATGTGTTGGACTTGGTGAACATCGGTCTCGACGTAGCGCTGCTGGCTACGGGTCATACTACTTGGGGTACCATTTTCCTGGCTACCGACCTGCTGTTGACGAACGACAAACTGATGGAGCACCACATCCTGTATCTGATTGACAAGGAACCGAACGCGAAGGGCAAGATAGTCATGACGCGCTTGAACGACGAGTTTATGGAGAAGCTGCTGCGTGACGATCCTGTGACCTACGAGCAGTACTATGGCCGCAACAAGAAGGGTGACCGCCAGTCGGCCGCTAATATCCTGCCCATTCTGGTGAAGAAAGGTCTGATCCAAGACTACCACCATAAGAAGTGAGTGGAAATTCGCAACGCCACACTCTGCTTGCAGAGAAGAATAAGAGATTATTGAAGATTTGATGATGACTCTTAAGGAGAAAAGCGCTTTGATTACTCAGGTGAGATAATATAACTTCAACAAATTAAAAGAAAAAAAATGAAAAAGAATTTCTGTTATTTATCGGTAGCCTTGATGGCTGCGATGTTCTTTGTGTCATGCTCTAGCAGTGATGACAATGGTAGCCAAGGTGGTAATGGTGGCAATGGTGACAAGCCCCGTACGGATGTTGTGGACTACACCGTGATGTTCTACAGCTGTGGTGGTTACAACTTGGATGCTTCTACCGAGGTCAACTGGATTGAAGCCTTAAATGGTCTTGAAATCAACGACCCCAATGTTCGCTACATGGTACAGTTCAAATATTCCGATCAGAAAAATCTGGATAAATACAATCCCGGCCGCACCTGGGGTGGCAAGGCTGCTCAGTGCTACCGCTTCGAGCTGACTCGCGACAGATATAACATGCAGGAAAATCACTTTGACTTTAGTGGCTATGAGCATGGTACCCAGGGCGCCAACTGCCAGATCTACCAGCCCGACTCACTGGCCAACTTCATTAAGTACTGCCAGAAGGTGGCTCCTGCCAAGAATTATATTCTGTTGATTTCCGACCACGGCGGTGCTTATTCCATCAGTGATGACTACGATAAGAGCCTCGTCACCACCCGTGGTGCCATGCAGGATGATACGCAGAAATACTTACTGATGTCGAACAATGAGATGCGCACAGCTATTGAGAAGGCCGGCGTACACCTCAAGGCCCTTATCTTCGACTGCTGCATCATGAACAATATGGAGTCTATCACCGAATTCCTCGACCTTACCGATTACTATTATGGCTCAGGTCACTCTACTCATGCCTCTGACTATAAGATACTCGTCCAGCAGTTGAAGGCAGCAGCCAAGAGTGGCGACTTCATCAACGCCATGCAGGCATGGGCACAGTCGTCAGCAAAGACACACTATGATGAATACAAGGAAGACATAAGGAATGTCAATTGTAAGTATGTCGACTTCGTGCTGACCGATATGAACAAGCTGAAGAATGTCTATACCCCGCTGAAGAACTTCGTCGACTATGTCGAGAAGAACTGGAGCAAGGCCAGACAGACAGCTGTGAAGATGGCTGCCGAAAACACCTATCACTACTTCAACGAGAGTGCTCTTTACGACGTCAAGGACTACTGCTTACACCTGGCTGAAGCTTTCCTAAAGGAGGACGAGGTTGTGGCTGACAATGAGGCTTTCAAACTTGTGGCCGCTTTCGACCAGGCCGTCAAGGATGCACAGTGCTTCCATATCTATACCAAGCCCGACGAAAATGAGGACTACGAGCTGAGCTATAGCGTCACGCTGGGTGCTACGATGACTGGTGAGTTCGATCAGATGCCGGCTGTCCGCATTCGCGCTCTCGATACAGACAGTAAGAAATACTTCTATAAGTATTATACCGAAAACGGTAACGATCTTCTCTATTGGGAAGGCACGACAAAGTATGATGAGAAATATAGCAGCAATAAGGTGTGGCAGACGTTCGCCAACACCTACTATAAGACTGAGTTCGACAAGAAGGTGAACTGGAGCCGTCTCTTTAAGCTGAATCCTTACTTCCCACAGAATAATCCTCCCACGGATGACGAGGGTGACCACCTGCGCGGAATTTCGTTTGTTCATCTTTAACGCACTTTAAGTTCAGGGTCGTCGCAAAATGACGACCCTTTTTTTATTTCTATTGATATATACACCCTTTTGAGTGGGCTTGCCTTGCAGCTTGCGTCCATCAATCGTGTACCACGCATCATTCACATCTTCCATCTTCCATCTTCCATCTTCCATCGAAACAATCTCCGTGGTCTGTCCGGCATTGTAGAGGAGGCTGGCATAGTTGTAGTAGCCACCATTGGCGAAGGGTATGATACCAGTCAGCAGGTCGTGATTGGTGAAGATAATCTCTACGGGCTGTGGGTCGCTGGTGGTAGGTCCTGTCCAACGCCAAATCTGGCGATCGTTAGCTGTCGTGCCTACCATTTCGCAGAGGTCTCCGCCCTCATTGCTCTGCAGGTCGGTGGTGCCATCAGTCGTGCGTACCTTGCAATAGATGGGCGTGTCCCAACAGAAGCGTGGTAGCTCGAAATAGGCGCAATATCTGCCATCTATCAGGGTCACGCAGTCTGGTGCATCGGCAGGGCGCATAAGGTTTGGCTTTCCAGGATTGGGCAGTGGCTCAGCATTGGCATCGGGGAATACGGTAAGTCGTAGCTCTGTGCAGCCGTAAGGGACGAGGTCGATATACTGCGTCTCGTTGCTCAGCAGTTCCAGATGTCCTTGCTCGGGCATGGCGGGGGTATAGCGTCCGTCCACCAAGTCCCAGGCAATCTGCTTGACGGGCAGTCGCAGCTTCACATTCGCAGAATTGAGATCGAAAGGAATGGTTCCTTCCACTTTCTCAACTGTAGGATAGGTCACCTCGATAGGTTTGCCATTGCTGGCGTAGGCATAGTTGAAACTGCCCGTGGGGGTAATGTTCCAACACTTGAAGTCGGGGTTCTCAGGCTTCTTGCCGTGCATATTAGGATACTCCTCGGTGTCTTCCGTCTTTTGCTGAGGGATGGCGTAAGAGAACAGCAACGGACCGCGCTGAAAACAGACCCCTTGCCCAACTATATCCTTCTGCTCTACCGCCATCGGCAGGGTGAGCGTAACGACGTCGCCCTGTTTCACTGGGGCTGAGAGGCGTACAAACGTCCCTGCCTGCAGCACTTGGTTTACGGCCACACCATTGATGCTCAATGTGGCATCGTTACACCATGTCGGAATGCGTAGCGTCAAGGGTATCGAGGCTCCCTCGGCTCCGCTCACCTTAAATGCCAGCGTCTCGGAGAATGGATAGCCCGTCTCGCAGGTGATAGTCATGTTGCCCTTATCCGTCTTATACGTCACCTTGCTGGGCCCGTAGATAGCAGCCACAGCACCACCGTCGCCATCCGTCAGCCACATACGCCCCATGAAGTTGGGCAGCATGCGGTTGACATTGCCCGAACAGCATTCCGTCTCGTGTGTCGGACGGTAGGCCATCCATGTGGAGCCATGTTTGTAGATGTTATGGTTCGACGTGCCAGTAGCAATAAACTGGTTGGGCGACGAGAAGTACTGCAGCGCACGGAAGTCCTTGGTGATAGCACCCAGTCCGGCATTATAGACGGCCTTTTCTATCTTGTCGGCCCATTCTGCCTGTCCTGTCACCATCAGGTAGTGGCTCAGCGTCCATGTAAAGTCAACGATGTCGCATGTCTCGTGGCTCACGTCCACATCGTTGCCCACCAGAAACTCCGCACTCGTCGGCACCCCGTCAGGCAACATCGACTCACGCTCTATCTTCCTGATGGCCGTCATGGCCAGTTCGCGGTAGCGTTCCTTGCCGGTATAGGCATAGAGCAGCAGTGGCAGCTTCAGCATTTCACAGAACGTGACGCCATGCATATAGAACGGCTCCTGGCTCGTGATGGCAGTCTCATCGACGGCAAACTTGCCCTGTACGGCCCATGCATCTTCTGCCAGTTGCAGCAGATCGGGGTTGCCCGTCTTGCCGTAAGTCCAGAGGATGCCCTCTATCGACATAATATTCCTTCCGCCCACAATGCCGCCAGCCAGATCGTTGACAGTGAAGTTCAGGTAGTGACGTTCCAAAGCATTGGGGATTCGTTCGTCGCCATCGTGCTCGTATTTCGCCTGCATCGCACGGAAAAATACCGACATGGGCCACGTGATGCCCTTTAGTGCACGATTGCCCAGCACGCCCTGCTCGTTGGGATGTGCCAACGTATATTCGATACCCTCCATAGCCTTGGCCACCATGGCGTCGTCGCCCAGCTCATAACCCAACCGCAGCAGGCCGTCGGTATAGTATGCCGTCTGTTCGTAGCGCCACCAGTTTTCGCCGTAGGTCTCGTCAGCGCGCGAAATCTCGCCAGCCCATAGACATGTATTATACGGATACGACAGGGCCTCAGGGTGCCCCGTCAGTCCGTCGTGTTGTCGCTGCATCATGGTTTTCAGCCAGCCCTGCGGCTGTGTGCCGACTATCCGCCCTACATGATACTTGCTGGCGGTCTGTCCCCACGACTCCTGCGCTATTGTCAGCACGAGGAGCGTCAAGAGTAGTATGTTTTTGCTCATTTCCTTTATTGTATATTGTCAGTGTGCGAAGGTACGAAAAATAAGTGAGAAAACCAAATGTTTTCCCGATTATGTTCAATGGTAAGGAAAGAGTAAGCTAACGGTCCATCGTGATGGTGGGCTCAGTTTTTGTACTTTTGCGGAGGGTTGGAAAGCTTAAATAATCTTAAAAGATGTTATAAAACAGGTTTTTAGTGTTGTGTAATTTATAAATAATGTGTACCTTTGCAGCCGCAAAAGTGCCCATTGCGCTGGCCGAAAGGCTATCAAAGCACTGAAATAGAGCGACTTACTCTTCAAAAAGGGGAGATGTAGTTCGTTTCTTTTATGCTGTGCTGTGGCGTCTAAAGGGTGGCAAAATGACACTGATGCGAAGTGAGACATATATACATTATTTATAAATAACATTATTATTAAAATTTAAACTGAAATGCCAGGATTAATTGGAAGAAAAATCGGAATGACTTCCGTTTTCAGTGCCGACGGTAAGAATGTACCGTGCACTGTTATCGAATGTGCTCTTCAGCTCGCTTTCGGCGACAAGAAGGAGAAGAACACCACCAAAGCTATGATGGGTATCTTCAAGAAGGCAGGTACAACACCAAAGGCCCACTTGGCCGAGTTCAAGTTTGACGAGGAGCACAACCTCGGAGACGTGATTACCGTCGACCTCTTCAGTGATGCAGAGTTCGTCGACGTAGTAGGTACCTCTAAGGGTAAGGGTTTCCAGGGTGTTGTAAAGCGCCACGGTTTCGGTGGTGTCGGTCAGAGCACCCACGGTCAGGACGACCGTCTGCGCAAGCCGGGTTCTATCGGTGCTTGTTCTTATCCCGCCAAGGTGTTCAAGGGTATGCGCATGGGTGGCCAGATGGGTGGCGACCGTGTGACGACTCAGAACTTACGTGTGTTAAAGGTAATTCCAGAGCACAACCTGATTCTCGTAAAGGGTAGCTGCGCTGGTTGTAATGGTTCAACTGTTTTAATTGAGAAGTAAGCTATGGAAATTAACGTATTGAATATCAAAGGTCAGGAGACCGGACGTAAGGTTACGTTGAACGATGCTATCTTCGGCATTGAGCCTAACGACCACGTGATTTATCTGGATGTGAAGCAGTACATGGCCAATCAGCGTCAGGGTACGTCGAAGGCTAAGGAGCGCTCTGAGCATACGGGTTCTACCCGCAAGCTGGGTCGCCAGAAGGGCGGCGGCGGTGCTCGTCATGGTGATATCAACTCTCCGCTGCTGCGTGGTGGTGGTCGCGTGTTCGGCCCGAAGCCCCGTGACTACGGTTTCAAGTTGAATAAGAAGGTGAAGGCTCTGGCTCGTAAGTCGGCTCTGTCGTACAAGGCTCAGGAGAATGCTATCATCGTTGTTGAGGACTTCAACTTCGACGCTCCCAAGACGAAGGAGTTCGTAGCAATTGCCCAGAACCTGAAGGTTGACGGCAAGAAGGTGCTGATGGTGCTGCCCGATGCCAACAAGAATGTTTATCTGTCGGCTCGCAATCTGCCGAAGGCTGAGTGTATCATTGCTGCCAACGTGAATACCTACAAGGTGCTGAACGCTGACGTGATGGTGATCACTGAGAATTCACTGAAGGCTATCGACGGTGTGCTTGGTTAATTGATAATTGATAATTGAAAATTGAAAATTATTATGAGTTTCATTATAAAGCCTCTGATTACAGAGAAGATGACCAATCTCACGGAGAAGTTTTCCGCTGAAAGGACTTTCAAGGCCAAGACGGGTAAGCATCGTGGTGAGATGGTAACAAAGAAGGCCCAGCCGAAGTACGGTTTCATTGTTAAGCCCGAGGCTAACAAGATTGAGATCGCCAAGGAGGTTGAGGGTCTGTACAATGTTACAGTAGAGAGTGTGAACACCATTCGTTATGCCGGCAAGCGCTCTAGCCGCTATACCAAGGCAGGTCTCGTGAGAGGTCACAAGAATGCGTTCAAGAAGGCAATCGTTACTCTTAAGGAGGGCGACAGCATTGATTTTTATAGCAATATTCAATAATAAGAAATGGCAGTACGTAAATTAAAGCCC
>ONKX01000017.1 GCA_900318555.1 uncultured Prevotellaceae bacterium
TCATCTTATTTATAAAGAGAAGCATTTCATGACACGAAAAGAATTAATAGAACAGATTCGTGAGAAACGGTCGTTTCTCTGTGTAGGACTTGATCCCGATATCAAGAAGATTCCTCAGTGTATCATTGACGAGGCAAAGGAGAAAGACGGCGAGGACTACATTTTCCGCGCCATCTGCGAGTTTAACGCCTTGATCATTGATGCCACAGCACCTTATTGCGTGGCCTACAAGCCCAACCTCGCTTTCTACGAGGCTTACGGAGTGGATGGCATTCTGGCTTTCGAGGCTACCATCGACTATCTGAAAGAGGAGTATCCCAACCACTTCATCATTGCCGACGCCAAACGCGGTGATATCGGCAACACATCGAAGATGTATGCCAAGACGTTCTTCGAGGAGTATGACGTGGATGCCCTGACGGTAGCTCCTTATATGGGCGAAGACAGCGTCACACCATTCCTGGGCTATGACGACAAGTGGGTCATCCTGTTGGCGCTGACCTCGAATAAGGGCTCACACGACTTCCAGTTGACGGAGGATGCACAGGGCGAACGCCTTTTTGAGAAAGTGCTGAAGAAAAGTCAGGAATGGGGCAACGACGAGAACATGATGTACGTCGTTGGTGCCACACAAGGCCAGATGTTTGAAGACATCCGCAAGGTAGCCCCCAAGCACTTCCTGCTGGTTCCTGGTGTTGGTGCACAAGGTGGAAGTCTCGAAGAGGTATGCAAATATGGCATGATACCTGATGAGATCGGGCTATTAGTGAATTCCTCGCGTGGAATTATCTATGCTTCTCAGAATGAGGACTTTGCCGAGGTAGCAGGACAGAAAGCAAAGGAGTTGCAAGAGCAAATGGCAAAAATAATTAGTAATTCGTAGTTTATAATACATAAAAAATTTGTACCTTTGCACTCAAAATAGAATTCTATTATAGAAACATGATACTTGACAAGATTGACCAACTTCTGAAAGAAGTACAAACATTAAACGCGCAGAATGCTGAGGAAGTAGAGCAGCTGCGCCTTAAATACCTGAGTAAGAAAGGCGAGATTACGCTCTTGATGAACGATTTCCGCGAAGTACCTGCTGACCAGAAAAAAGAGGTCGGCATGAAGATCAACGAGCTGAAGACGCTGGCCACGGAGCGCATCAACCAGTTGCGCGAGAATTGCTCCACTCAGGAAGGCGACAACGAAGGCATCGACCTGACACGTACGCCCTACCCCATTGGACTGGGTACGCGCCATCCGCTGACCATCGTGACCAACGAGATTATCGACATCTTCTCGCGAATGGGCTTTGTCCTGGCAGACGGTCCCGAAGTAGAGGACGATTTGCATGTGTTCACAAAGATGAACTTTGCTGCCGACCATCCGGCTCGCGACATGCAGGACACCTTCTTTGTCAGCCAGCATCCAAATGATGTCACCAAGAACATCCTGTTGCGCTCACACACATCAAGCGTACAGGCTCGTGTGATGGAGAATATGCACACGGAAGACGGTAAACTGACAGCACCTATCCGCGTCATCTGCCCAGGCCGTGTATATCGTAATGAGGCCATTACAGCCCGTGCACACTGTTTCTTCCATCAGGTGGAGGGACTGTATATCGACAAAAATGTTTCGTTCACCGACCTGAAGCAGGTGCTGCTATCGTTCGCTCGCGAGATGTTTGGACCAGACACCCAGATTCGCCTGCGTCCCTCGTATTTCCCATTCACAGAGCCCAGTGCTGAGATGGATATCTCGTGCTTCATCTGTGGTGGCGAAGGTTGTGGATTCTGCAAGCATACAGGTTGGGTGGAGATTCTCGGATGTGGTATGGTTGACCCCAACGTGCTCGAGCAGTGTGGCATCGACTCCAAAGAGTACAGCGGCTATGCTTTCGGCATGGGTGTAGAGCGTATCACAAACTTGAAATATCGCGTCTCTGACCTCCGTATGTTCTCAGAAAACGACGTACGCTTCCTGAAGGAATTCGAATCAGCAAACTAAACAGGGCATGAAACTCGTTCTCATGACACAACCCACGTTCTTCGTGGAGGAAGATAAAATCCTGACGTCACTCTTCGAGGAGGGACTCGACAACCTGCATCTTTATAAGCCAGGGTCCGAGCCCATCTATTCTGAACGACTGCTGACATTGCTGCCGGACGATTATTACAAGAAGATTACCGTTCATGACAATTTCTACCTCAAGGAAGAATACAAGTTGCGTGGTATCCACATTGACGACGAGACCACTCCTGCACCAAAAGGCTATCGCGGAAACATCAGTCGTACATGTACGCATCTGGACCAACTGAAGGCTGCCAAGAAGAATGCCGATTACGTGCTGTTGAAATACATCTTTGACAGTCAGACGGAACCAGACCAGAAAGCGTCATTCACCGCCGAGGAGCTGAAAGAGGCATCCCGTCGTGGACTCATCGACCGCCACGTCTATGCGCTAGGAGGCATGAATCTCGACACTATCAAGATGGCCAAGGACTTAGGTTTCGGAGGTATCGTTATCAGCGGTGACCTCTGGAATCGTTTCAACATCCAGCAGGAACTGGACTATCAGGCACTGATTGATCATTTTGCAAAACTACGTAAAGCTATAGGATAAGCTATGAACAATAAAAACTACATGGTATTTTCAGGTACGGCCACAAAGTACCTCGCGGAGAAAATCTGCCAAAGCCTTGGGTGTCCGTTAGGTGAACTTCTTATCACCAAGTTCTCCGACGGCGAGTTTGCTGTTTCGTATGAGGAAAGCATCCGTGGACGCGACATCTTCCTCGTACAGAGCACGTTCCCCAATTCTGACAATCTGATGGAGTTGCTCTTGATGATTGATGCCGCCAAGCGTGCATCTGCCCGTACCATCAATGCTGTCATCCCCTATTTCGGATGGGCGCGTCAGGATCGTAAGGACAAACCACGTGTCAGCATTGGCGCAAAATTGGTGGCAGACCTGCTGAGTGCTGCTGGTATCAATCGCGTGATTACGATGGATCTCCATGCAGACCAGATTCAGGGCTTCTTCGACGTTCCCGTCGACCATCTCTATGCGTCGAACGTCATTCTTCCCTATCTGCAGAGTCTGAAGCTTGAGGATATGGTGATTGCCTCGCCTGATGTAGGTGGTTCCAAGCGTGCTAATACCTATGCCAAGTATCTGGGCTGTCCGCTGGTACTGTGTAACAAGACCCGCGCCCGTGCAAATGTCGTAGCCACGATGCAGATTATCGGTGACGTGGAAGGTAAGAATGTGGTGATTATCGACGACATGGTGGATACTGCAGGTACCATTACCAAAGCTGCAGATATCATGAAGGAAGCTGGTGCCAAGACTGTTCGCGCCTGCGCTTCACACTGTGTGATGAGTGGTCCTGCCAGCGAACGCGTTCAGAATTCAGCCCTCGAGGAAATCGTGTTCACCGATTCCATTCCCTACTCTCAGCGTTGCGCCAAAGTGAAACAGCTGAGTGTAGCCGACCTTTTTGCAGAAACAATCCGTAGAGTTATCAACAATGAAAGCATCTCTAGCCAGTATATTATTTAGTATTGCCCTGCTGACATCCTGCCAGTCAAACGGTTACAAGATTAGCGGTTCGGTTAGCTCTTCTGAAGGGCTGGCTGACGGTGACACGCTTTTTGTCACCCAGGATCTGCAGACAGGTATTCCAAGTGACACGCTCATCATTGAGGACGGAAAATTCAAATTGAGCGGTGAGACGGATTCCACAACATTGTGCATGATATATAGTGCCAAACGCAACGAAATCAATGCGGCATTCTTTATGGAGCCTGGCACCATTGACATTCAGTTGACAAACCAACCTGGCGGTTCGCGTGTAGGAGGAACAACCTGCAATAAACAATGGCAGACACTGAACGACAGTGTGATGTCTATCGGTAAGGAAATCAATCGTATTGCTGAACATATCTATGGCAATAACCTTTCGCAGGAAGAACAGCAGAAAGGTATGGAGCAGATTGAAAAACTGAACAAGCGGTTTGCAGAACTGGTGGTTAAAACTGCAGAGAAGAATATCGACAACGAGTTTGGATACTTCCTGCTGACGTACTATCCTGAGGAACTCATTGACAACAATACTCGTGCAAAACTGATTAAGGATTTGCCTGCAGAGATGCGCCAGCGAACAGCTATCAAGCAGATGGAGCAGGCTATTAATGCTGCTGCAAAGACTGCTGAGGGTGCCACCATCAAAGACTTCACGCAGAAAACTCCAGACGGAACGGAAATCAGTCTGATGGACGAAGTCAAGAAATACAAAGTAACCGTCATCGATTTCTGGGCCTCTTGGTGTGGTCCATGTCGTCAGGAAATGCCATTCATGATGCAGATGTATGACAAACACCAGTCGAAAGGACTCGGCATCATAGGTATTTCGCTCGACAACGACAAGGATGCATGGGTAAAAGGCACAGAAGCATTGGGATTCACATGGCCTCAGATGAGCGACCTGAAGGGTTGGGAGAATGAAATCGCCCAGCATTTCCAGGTGACAAGTATCCCCCACACCATCGTCGTAGACCAGAAAGGAACTATCCTGCGTCGTGGACTTCGCGGTGAGGAGCTGGAGGCTTTCGTCGCTGAACAACTGAAATAGTCAATATCGCCTGTTCGCTTTATCAAAGCCAAACAAAAATAAAGCCCAAGACTTGAGCATCAACTCTTGCCTTGGGCTTATTCTTTGTGTTACCGATTTCCTTAGAAGGGCAGATCGTCAGCCGAACCTTCACCAGCGGGTTCCTGGGCAGGAGGGAATGGTGAAGTACTGTCGTTAGGAGCAGCAGCCTGCTGGGGAGGGAACGGAGTTGCGCCAGCAACAGGAGCTACGCCACGAGTCACATTGTAAGCGCGAATCTCGTTAAACCAACGTCCCTGATATTCATGAGCATCAATGTCAAATGACACAGTAATGTCTTCACCCATCTGAATATTGAACTGCTTGATGCGATCTTCACCGAAGATACGGAACAAACATTTGCGAGGATACTGACCTGGTACCTCAATTACATACTCTTGCGACATCCAAGGGTTACCTGTACGTGCAGAGACTCCACTGTTAGCCGGCAACACGGCTATTACTCTACCTGTTAAATCCATAATAAATATTACTTTTTTCTTGTTATTACGTGTTTCAGATTGCGAAATTACATAAAAAAATTCGAATTTGTGCATTTTTTACGAAATATTTTTGCTATTGAGCCAGACTTTTTGTATTTTTGTACTCAATTTGAATAGAAAAGAAACTAAAAACAGATATACATATGAGATTTACCGTATCCAGTACTGCACTTAGCAGCAAGCTTAATGCTCTTTCAAGAGTTATCAACAGTAAGAATTCTCTGCCCATTTTGGCAGACTTTGTTTTCGACATTCAGGACAATGTGCTCCGCCTGACAGCCTCGGACAGCGAGAATGTCATGAAGACGCAGGTTGAACTGACTGAAAGCGACGGCAACGGTCGTTTTGCAGTAGGCAACCACGATCTGCTGGAGGCCGTTAAGGGTTTCTCCGAGCAGCCAATCACGTTCGATGTAGACCAGCAGGCCAACATTGCAAAGATCAGTTATCAGAATGGTATGTTCTCACTGCCTGTCGAGAGTGCCGATGAATACCCTGTTACCCAGACTGTCAGCGACAGTGCCACAGAGATTGTCATTGAAAGTGCCGTACTGGCCGAGAACATCAACCGTTCGCTCTTCGCCACAGCGCAAGACGAATTGCGCCCCGTCATGAATGGTATCTATTTTGACCTCACTCCTGAGTGCCTGGCTATCGTGGCTTCTGATGGTCATAAGTTGGTTCGCAACAAGATTCTGAACATTCATAGCGATCAGCCCGCATCGTTCATTCTGCCTAAGAAGCCTGCTTCTCTGCTGAAGACGCTGCTGAGCAAGGACGGTGAGGATGTTATCATCCGCTTTGACGAGCGTAACGCACTCATCGACTATACCGATGGTGAAATCACCTGTCGACTCATCGAGGGCCGCTATCCAAACTACAACTCTGTCATTCCGCAGAGCAACCCCAATCAGCTCACCGTCGATCGTCTGGGCTTGTTGGCAGCATTGCGTCGTGTTCAGCCTTTCTCCAGCGACTCCAGCAACCTCATCCGTTTCCACGTTGAGGGTGGTACGCTGCAGCTCGATGCTGAGGACTACGACTTCTCGAAGACAGCTACCGAACGCATGGCATGCCAATACGAAGGTCAGCCCATGAGCATTGGTTTCAAGGGTTCTTCATTCATTGAGATACTTGGTAACTTCGATTGCTCTGAGGTACTCATCCAATTGGCAGATCCCAGCCGTGCAGGTTTGGTTCTTCCCACAGAACAGTCAGAGAATCAGGATGTCCTGATGTTGATGATGCCCATGTTGATTAATGACTAAAAGCTAGTATGAAACTGAACTTAACAAAACCACTTGTTATATTCGACTTGGAGACTACGGGACTTGACATGGTCAAGGACCGTGTCATCCAGTTGTCATATATTAAGGTTTACCCAGACGGACGCGAGGAAAGAGGTAACGAACTGATTAACCCCGAGAAGCACATCGACGATATCATCACCCAACTGACAGGTATCAGCAACGAGGATGTAAAGGACAAACCCACCTTCAAGCAGATTGCGAAGAAGATGGAGACCGTGTTCTCAGGTTCTGATATTGCAGGATTCAATTCCAATTTCTTCGATGTTCCCTTGCTCGCTGAGGAATTCCTGCGTGCTGGCATCGACTTTGATTTCTCCAAGTGTCGTCTAATTGATGCTTGCACCATCTTCAAAAAGATGGAACGTCGTAACCTGGCATCGGCCTATAGGTTCTACTGCGGTCGCAAAATGGAAGAAGACTTCGAGGCGCACCGTGCCGATCAGGATACCGAAGCGACTTATCGCGTACTGATGGGCGAATTGGACAAATATGCCCCAGGTGCCAACGAAGATCCAGAGAAAGTACTTGAGAACGACATGCAGGCTTTGGCAGATTTCTCAAAGCAGAACGATAACGTCGACTTTGCCGGACGTATCGTCTGGGCTGACGTCAACGGCAAGCGTACGGAGGTTTTCAACTTTGGCAAACACAAAGGCCTGCCTGTGGCTGACGTTCTCCGCATGGATCCAGGATACTATAGCTGGATATTGGCTGGCGACTTCACGTATAACACGAAACAGGTGCTCACACGCATCCGTCTGCGCGAAGCAACAAAGTAAGTAGCAAGATGTTGAAAGGCAAGAAAATCGTATTAGGCATTACGGGTTCTATAGCAGCCTACAAGGCCTGCATGATTATCCGTGGGCTTGTCAAGGCTGGTGCTGAGGTGCAGGTTGTCATTACCCCTGCTGGTAAGGAGTTCATCACCCCCATCACACTTTCGGCACTGACACAGAAACCAGTCATCAGCGATTTCTTCTCCCAACGTGACGGCACGTGGCATTCCCATGTGGCATTAGGTCTTTGGGCTGACGCCATGCTCGTGGCTCCCTGCACAGCTTCAACACTGGGGAAGATGGCGAACGGTATTGCCGACAATATGTTGATTACGACCTACCTATCCATGAAGGCTCCCGTATTCATTGCCCCAGCGATGGATCTTGACATGTACCAACATCCGACTACGCAACAAAACATGGAACGCCTGCGTTCGTTCGGCAACCACATCATAGAACCTCAAAGTGGATTCCTAGCTTCAGGACTGGAAGGCAAGGGACGTATGGAGGAACCGGAACGCATTGTCGAAGCGCTGGACTATTTCTTCGAAACAAAGGATTTGTCAGGCAAGCACATCATGATTACTGCCGGTCCTACTCATGAGAAGATAGATCCTGTCCGCTTCATTGGCAATTACTCCAGTGGTAAAATGGGATTTGCCCTTGCTGAGGAATGTGTACGACGTGGAGCTGATGTAACGCTGGTTTGCGGACCTGTTTCCACACAATTGTCACCGATGGCTGCGCAACTTATCAAGCGCATCAACGTAGAGAGTTGTCAGGAGATGTTCAATGCTGCTACCACTGTATTTCCCGGTTGCAATGCCGCCATCCTTTGTGCTGCTGTGGCTGACTTCCGTCTTGACCACCAGGCCGACCAGAAGATTAAACGCGAAGGCGACGACCTGCAACTCCGTTTGCTACCCAATCCCGATATCGCTGCAGAACTGGGACGTATGAAGCAATCTGGACAACATCTTGTCGGTTTTGCCCTTGAAACCAACGACGAACAAGCTAACGCCCAGAAGAAGCTACAGAAGAAGAACCTCGACTTCATCGTGCTGAACTCACTGCGCAATGAAGGGACATGTTTCCAGTCGGACGAAAACCAAATCAGCATCATCAACGCTGACGGGCAGCGTGACTACGAACGCAAGTCCAAGAGCGCCGTTGCCAAAGATATTATTGACCAGTTGGCAATGCTGCTGTAGCATAAAAACACATTTACATGATAGAAATCACCACGCTCGACGATCCTCGCGTAAGTCCATATAGCAGGCTTACCGAGGGGCAGTTGCGTATGGCACTGGAACCCGAAAAAGGATTATTCATTTGTGAAAGTCCGAAGGTTATCCGCGTAGCATTAGATGCTGGTTGGGAACCCGTGTCGCTATTGTGTGAACGAAAGCACATCGAGGGTGATGCCAAGGACATCGTCGACCGCATCGCCTCGCGCGTACCTATTTATACTGGTAGTCGTGAACTACTTGCACAACTCACAGGTTACACCTTGACACGCGGTGTATTATGTGCCATGAGACGTAGAAAATCTCCAACACTGGATGAATTGCTGCACGATGCCAAACGTGTGGTAATCATCGACGCCGTGACAGACACAACAAACATCGGAGCCATCTTCCGTTCAGCAGCAGCACTGGGCATCGACGCCGTACTACTGACTCGCGACACCTGCGACCCACTGAATCGCCGTGCCGTACGCGTGTCCATGGGTAGCGTGTTCCTCGTTACCTGGACGTGGCTCGACGGGCCGATTACAGCAACGCTCCACAACTACGGATTCCGCACGGCAGCAATGGCATTGACGGATAAAAGCATTGCACTGAATGATACACGGCTGAAGGGTGAGCAACGCCTGGCGCTAATCATGGGAACAGAAGGTGACGGACTGCCACAACAAGTTATCGACGAGGCAGACTACACAGTGCGAATACCGATGGCGCATGGCGTTGACTCGCTGAACGTCGCTGCAGCTGCTGCAGTAGCATTCTGGGAATTGAGGTATGTTGCTATGACATAGCAACAAACACAATCAATCCATCCTATCACGATAATCCTCGTAGGTGAATCGGCGCAGAAGTTCCAATGTGCCGTCCTCATGAAGCATACAAATGGACGGATGGGTAATGCCGTTAAACGTATTGGTCTTCACGGTGGTATAATGAATCATATCCTCGAACACTATCTGCTCGCCAACCTGCAATTCATGGTCGAATTGCCAAAAGCCCATGAAATCACCAGACAGGCAACTATTGCCACCAAGGCGATAAACGAAATCTGAGGACTGAAGGTTTGCAGGCAGTCCACCCGTTTCCGATGGTTCAATATGCTCAGCACCACGGACATCCGGATAATACGGCATATCCAGACAGTCAGGCATGTGGCACGTAAAACTGACATCGAGGATAGCAGTACGGATGCCCTTGTCTTCGACAACGTCAACAACAGAGGAAACTAACGGTCCCGTTTGCCAGGCAAAGGCACTACCAGGCTCGAAGATGACTTTCAGATGTGGCCAACGCTCATGGAATTTCTGCATCATACTGACAAGCAGTTCTATATCGTAATCTTTGCGCGTAACCAGATGTCCTCCACCGAAATTAATCCATTCCAACTGCGGTAACCAATGAGAAAACTTTTCTTCTATATGCTGAAGCGTGCGCTGGAACACGTCTGCCCCACTCTCACAGTGGCAATGGCAATGAAAGCCTCGGATATCACTAGGCAACGTCTCGGGCAGTTTATCCGCAGTAACACCAAAACGTGTACCTGGTGCGCAAGGATTATATAGTAGCGTGCCGACTTCAGAGTATTCAGGATTAACCCGGATGCCAAGTGAACATGTTGCAGCGCGCTCATGAAAGCGCTCGTACTGCGAGAGCGAATTGAATGTCAAATGACTGCTGCAACGGATAATGTCGTCCATCTCGTCTTCCTTGTAAGCTGGCGAAAAGGTGTGTGCCTTCGCACCGAACTCCTCCAGTGCCAGACGGGCTTCGGACAATGAACTGGCCGTTGTAGCGCTGATATATTCGCGGAAGATGGGGAATGTTTTCCAAAGTGCGAAAGCCTTGAAGGCTAGTATCCATTCTGAGTCTGTGCGACGGGCAACATCGCGAATGAGTCCGAGGTTGCGACGAAGGAGCGACTCCTCTATCATATAATATGGTGTCAGCATGTCAAAATGGCTTTAAAAGGTTCTAAGTGCTTCGTAAATACGCTGCACTGGCAGGCCCATGACATTGAAATAGCTACCGTTCAGGGCCGTGACACCAATGTGGCCAATCCATTCCTGAATGCCGTAAGCACCAGCCTTGTCAAAAGGACGATAATGACTAACATAATATTCTATCTCGCTGTCTGTAAGCGACTTAAATGTTACGTCGGTGGTAACAGAGAAACTTGTCTGACGATCCGTCGTAGTCAGCGTGACACCAGTAATGACCTGATGTGTTTGTCCGCTCAATTCGCGCAGCATATTGTGAGCCTCAGCGGCATCTTTTGGCTTGCCCATAACATGAGTGCCCAATACAACAATAGTGTCTGCAGTAATGATTAACTCGTCCGGAGCCATCGTCTGACGATAGGCTGCTGCTTTCTTCTGGGAAATGTACTGTGCAATGTCACGCGTGGGCAGATCGTCGGGATAGCTCTCGTCGATGCCATCAATGACGCGTACATCGAACTCAACGTCCAAACCTGCCAGCAACTCCTTGCGACGTGGCGAATTACTGGCAAGAATCATATGATAATCTTTTGCTACCATCCGAATGCCTTTTCGTCGTACAACCACTTGTGCTGAGCCTTCAACACTTGTTCTATCACATCACGTCCGCAACCGTAACCACCGCAGTAGTCACTGACATAGACACTGGCAGCCTTAACCTCAGAGCAGGCATCCTTGGGACACACAGGGCAACCAACGCGACGCATGATTTCAAGGTCGGGAATATCGTCACCCATGTACATCACCTCTTCGTCCTCATAGCCGTATTTGGCCACATACTCCTCGTAAGTCTGAATTTTTACGGCCGCACCCAGATAAACGTCGTCGACGCCGAGACCGTGATAACGCAACGCAACAGATGTAATGCGGCAACCAGTGATGATAGCAATGCGCAAGCCCATTTTTTGTGCTAGCTGAATGGCATAACCATCCTTGATATTCACTGTACGGCAGGGCACGCCATCGGTTCCAAGTGGAATTGTTTCACAGGACAGCACCCCGTCAATATCGAAAACGATGGTGCGAATCTTTGTCAAGTCGTAATTAATCATTTATTCGTAGACTTTTCGTAAATACTATTTGTAAGCAGGTCGTAGACATTTTGCATCTTGGGATTGTCGTCCAGCAAATGATGCTGACTGATGATGACGTTATTGTCGTGGCGCACGGCAGGACCAGTCTGCGCATCGACAGGAGACATCGTGTGCAACTTACGCACGGTCTGGTCTACCAGCGGCAACATAACATCGAATGGAATGCCGATACGACCGAGTACATCGGCAGATAGTGCCATGCAATGGTTGGCAAAATTGCAGGCGAAGACAGCTGCCAAATGCATATACTTGCGGTCATCTGTCGACAGATGATAAATGTGGGAACTGAGTGTGCGCGCTAATTCGTTCAGCATGTCGAGCGTCTCTGCAGAGTCTGCCTCGAGGAATATGGGAATGTCAGTAAAGGGCACTATCGTCTCCTTTGAGAACGTCTGCATAGGATAAAATACACCATAGCGACGGCAGTAGTCTGAAAACGCCGACATCGGCATCGATCCTGCCGTATGCAGAAACAATTGGTCTTCCCTACCCTTCGTTGCGCGGACAATAACGTCTTCCAGAACGTCGTCCTTGACAGCGATGATGAACGCGTCAGCAGTTTGCGGCAGTGGGGATTCCCCACCACAATCAGTGGTCACAGCTCTGCCACGGACAACTGTCACGTCGTGACCTGCATCACGCAATGCCTGTGCGAGGTTCGTACCCAGACGACCAGTGCCAATTACAACAATGTTCATATTAAAACTTGTCAACGTGTACGTTCTCCCACTTCAGCTTGTCTTCGTTCTGGGGTTTGCGCTCGTCGGCTTTGCGACCGAGAGCAAGAACACAGAGGCATGACAGGTTCTCAGGAATGCCAAGAACGCCCTGAATCACCATATCCGCCGTAGTGCCGTCCGACAGTCCGCGACCACGCATCTGCACCCAGCATGAACCGATACCCAACTCCTCTGCCTGATACTGCATGGTGATGGCTGCAATCGAACCGTCCTCCACCCAGCAATCATTCTGCATGGGGTCGCCAAGTACGACAATAGCCATAGCGGCATCCTTGATGAACGCACCACCCAGATCTTTCGCGTCAGACAATTTCTCAAGGTCCGCCTTGTTGTCGACCACTACAAACTGCCACGCGCGCTGGCCCTTCGATGTCGGTGACATCAGTCCTGCACGTAATATCATCTTCACATCCTCGCCGTCGATTTCCTCAGCCGTAAACTTACGGTGCGAGCGGCGTTGCTGAACTAAATCCTTGAAATCCATAAACGTAAATTATATTTATATATCATCAACTGATGCGCAGACACATCATCGTCAAATCGTCGTTCGGATCGGCACCATCGCGATGTTTCTCCACTTCGGCTGCCAGCGTTTCAATAACTTGTCGTGCCGAGTCGAAATGCGTATTGCGCAGAATGTCAACCAATCTCTCATCACCAAACTGCTCATGTTCGCGGTTCTCAGCCTCGTTCAAGCCATCGGTATAAATAAACAGTGCTCGTCCCTTGATGCTCTCAATCTCCTCGCCTTCAAACTCCAATCCTGGCAACACACCAATGGGGAAGTTCGGTTTCATCTCAAGGAAATCTCCATGATGCTCACCACCACCAATGACAGGCGGATTGTGACCGGCATTACAGAAAGAGAGATGCCCTGAAGTGAGGTCGACCATGCCAACGAACAGCGTAACAAACATGTTCGTAGGATTCTCGTCACCAGACAGCGCATCATTCATGTGCGTACAAATATCGGAGGGTGATAACTGCTGATTGGCTAGTGTTCGGAACAGTCGCGTGACCTGAGCCATAAACAATGAAGCGGGAACGCCCTTACCACTCACGTCACCAAGGCAGAAATACAGGTTATCATCCTTCAATAAGTAGCCGTACAAATCGCCACCGACTTCCTTCGCTGGTGTCATCGAGGCATACATGTCCAGACCCTCACGATCAGGGAATACATTGGGCAACATCGACATCTGGATGCTGTTGGCCACGTTCAACTCGCTCTCGATAGATGCCTTCTGGGCGGTAGTATCCTTCAGTTCCTCGATGTAACGAACCAATGACTGCTGCATATTACCGAACGAATGGCTCAACTGGCCGATTTCATCGGTACGTTCGAAGTCGGGCAACTGTGTGTCGAACTGTCCCGAAGCAATCGTTTCAGCCTCACGGGCCAGACGACGCAACGGACTAAGCTCTCGAGTAATAATACGGATGAAGAAATACAGCATCAACAACAATCCGACGCATACAATGGCCATGACTGTTCGTCTCAGACGGTCGAAGCCACCGAAGATATCGCTCTCCGGACATACAATAGCCATCGAGCAGCCCGTCTTGCCCAATGGTTTATAGAACACATAGCAATGCTCGCCGTTGATGTGCATTTCACGCATACCTTCCTCGCCTCGCTGCATGGCATGACCTAACGAAACCATCGCCGTGTCTGGTGTTTCTAAAGTTTGTGTAAAGATGGTCTGACGTGTAATTTTCGTCGAGTCGGGATGCACGAAGTAAGTGCCACCGCGACCAATCATAATACTATATGAATTAGGATATGGTTTCACGGCAGAGATGGTCTGCGAGAGCCAGTTCAGCGACAAGCTGGTATTAATGACTCCTATGATACCACCATCGCTTGCTTTAATGGCCTGACAATAGGAGGTAACCATCTCACTGGTATTGGTAGGAGCGTCGTAGTCCGTGTACGGCTCTGTCCAACACGCATGACCAAGCAGTGTAGGCATGAGATACCAATCAGCGAAAAAGTACTGGTAATTCTCACTACCTCCCTGAATGGTGCGAATAGAGTCGCCATTGTGCTTGGAATAGGCAGAGAAATACAAGCCCTTATCTTTGAAATAGTAAGGCTCGAAGGCTATCGAACAGTTGTAGAAATCGGGATTGTTTAACAGCATACCACGACTATAGACAAACATCGAGTCGGCCTTATCGGGATGTCGTTGCACAAGCCATTCGGTCATGCCTGTGGCTACCTCGACACGGTTAAGAATACCCTCAACGCGCAACGACGTTTTATCCAATATCTGCGTAGCACGGCTGATAGCCTCCTGACGCACGGCTTCACGCGACTGGTAGAATAGAAATCCGAGGGCGGCAATGAAGATGACAGCGGCAAACATGACAACCCACAGACTGACGCGAACTGACAGCTTCCGACGAATATATGAAAAATACTTATCCATAGTCTATCGTTTATCCATTAGTTCTTCGTACGTCACATTGCGGCTCAGCATCTGGTTTTCCACCATCAACTGGCTAGCCTGCTTCACCATATCCGGACGCAGACGGAACTCACGTTTCTTCGACTCACGATCCACCTGAAGACGCAACACCTCCTTCAACATCAGTCGTTGCATAACGCGGTTCGTGGCAATGTGCTCGCGGTCCACGTACTTCATCACTATGTCCAAAGCCTCTTCAGGATGAGCGGCAACCCACTCCCACCCGCGCCTGCTGGCGGCAGCAAACTTCTGCGCTTGATTCTTATGCTTTTCGTAGTAGTCGCGCGTCATATACACGCCGTCTTCCTGCACATTATACCCGTGGTCACAGAAGCGGTAAACATTCTTGTCCGACAGTTCCATACCGGCCTGCACCAACTGATAATACTCGTTGTAACTCATCGCCAACGTGGCGTCCAACGCTCCAGTCACAAACAGGTTGACATTCTGTGCGAAACGCACCCACTCGTAGTTCAGATGGTCCTTAATGCTCATACAGATAGCCAACTGACCAAAGCCGACACTCCAAATGCCAACCTTCGCACCTTTCTGCGTCAGCGGATCCTTACCACGTGCCGAAACGATGACCATTGCGTTGTTCATCGACGTCTGAAGGATATTTACCAAAGGGATGCCGTCGTCCACGATTTCCATGGCCTGACACAACTGCAATGTCGTAGCCTGACACTGATTCTTACGCAGACGACTCATAGCGGGCTGCGTGGCGGAAGGGTGCTCTATCCGGACATTCACTCCTGCCTCGCGATAAAAACCCTTTGCCTCAGCAACATAATAGCCAGCAAACTGTGCCTGCGCCGTCCATTGAGGTGTAAATACAAAGGGCTGCGCCGTCGTGTATAAGACGTTAAACAGTAAAAAAGCAAAAAACAAAAGTGCTTTCTTCATCTGACATCCGTTTAATCCGTGACCTCCGTATCTGGAAAACATTAAATGCTCAGTTCGTCCAGCACATTGATGAGTCGTTTGTCGAAACGCTTATCGGTACGTATACACTCCGAGAAGGGCACATACACCACGTCGTTGTTGCGCACGCCAACCATAACGTTTCTCTGACCCTGTAAAATGGCTTCGATAGCACCAACACCTGTACAACTGGCCAGAATGCGGTCACGGGCCGACGGTGTGCCGCCGCGCTGCAGATGACCGAGTATCGATACGCGCACGTCAAACTCCGGAAACTCCTTCTTTACGCGCTCGGCATAATACATGGCACCACACTTCGGACTCTCCGAAACGATAACGATACACGACTTCTTCGACTTACGAATGCCGCGGCCCATGAATGCTGCGAGCTGGTCGACGTCCGTTGTCTCCTCAGGCACGATAGCCGCTTCAGCACCGCAGGCAATAGCACAGTTCTGCGCCAGGAATCCTGCGTCACGTCCCATCACCTCGACAAAGAAGATGCGCTCGTGCGAGTTCGCCGTATCACGGATGCGGTCCACACACTCCATGATGGTGTTCATCGTCGTGTCGTAACCGATGGTAGCGTCCGTTCCATATAAGTCATTATCAATGGTTCCAGGAAGACCGATACAAGTGAAGTCGTGTTCAAGGGCGAAATCGCGTGCACCAGTCAGCGAACCGTTACCGCCAATCACAACCAAGGCGTCTATCTCTTCCTTCAGACATGTCTCGTAGGCCTTCTGACGACCTTCCACCGTCATGAAATCTTTCGAACGGGCACTTTTCAGAATCGTTCCGCCGCGGGTAATAATGCCGCTGACGTCTTCCGTCGTAAAGGTCTTCACCTCACCGTTCATCAGTCCTTCGTAACCACGATAGATACCTTTGATATTAAAACCATTATAAATACCAGAACGCGTCACGGCGCGAATAGCTGCATTCATGCCAGGAGAGTCGCCACCTGACGTCAAAATACCGATAGTCTTAATCTTACCCATAGTCTTATAGAATTAAATGATTATTTTATTTGCAAAGGTACAAAAAAATACCCATCCCGCAATGATTTTTCCTTTATTTTTTATTGTGTCTCAGCTGACTTACTTAAAGGTGTACTCTGTGTAGCTCTCACTCCGTCCGTTCATCCGCAATCGTTTCATCGTTGACGACTTGCTATCAACAACGAGGACAAAGGAGGTAAACATCTGACGCTTTTTGCCAGAAGGAGTAATGGTGATGGTTTGCTCATTGCCTTTTGTAGTCACCTTGACATCGTCACTGGAAGGAATCGGCTGGTGATTGATAACAGCTTTCAACACAGCATGGAAATCAGCGAACAGCGGATTTTTGCGGCTGTCAGTAACATGTTTCTTACCTTTCTGGGTCATGGTAAACTGCGTGCCGTCCATCAGCAACTGGTCTTTGCCTCCGTCTGTAGAAATGCAGATGTAGTCAGGTTTGCGGATAGTCACATCGCCTGTGGTTACAACATCGGTCTTGACGGCCTTCGAATGGCTCACTTTGGTCACGGTCTGTGCTTGCGCACAAAGTGCGAACAGACAGCATAACAATAATAGTAAATGTTTCATATGCATATTCTTGATTAAAATTTTTCGTTCTTAATAGTTTCCAGTGTCTTGAATGCCGTCATCGTCACGCCCTCCAGTCCGTGTAAGACCAGACTCTGTCCCGTTAAGAACAGATTGGGAATAGGCGTCTTAGGTGACAGCATGGTTATCAGTGACTGGCGACAGTCCTTCCTGATGCCAAAGGCCGAGCCACAAGGCGACAACGTATAGTCGCGCCAGGTCAACGGGGTACTGGTATAACATTTCTCTGACCTATGGTCAGAGTGTGGCGTTACATTCTCCACCATATCTTGCAAACCGGGTATCACCCTTTCTGCCAGACGAATGCACTCATTGGCCATCCGCTGTTTTTGTTGCTCATAAATATCGCCACGCCGTCCAACAAGAGTATCCTCCCAGTCTTTGCAAAGTGTCCACGGCATAGGAGTCAGCAGGTCAATCTGTCGCGTATAGTTTCCGCTCTCTGGCACCCGGCAACTCACCATCACACCACCCACGTCGTTAATATCCTCATGGAATGTCCACACATTAGCCTTCCTATAGACATATTTGTTGTGGTTGAAATAAGGCAGCACATTCGGTTTCAGCACCAACGAGGCCGTAAACATGCCGAAGGTATTCTCCAGGGCATTGATTCGACGACGGAAGATACCTTTCATTATTCGCGAAACCTTCAACCAGCCGAACGTCAGTTGCGGGTGAACGTCGCTAATGAACACACACCCTTCGTAGGTCCTGTCGTCAGGACATTTTGCCGCCACAATCCTGCCGTCCTGCTCCACGAGTTCCTCCACCTCAGCACGGCAGACAACCTCTCCACCAAAGGACTTGATGTCGTTTACCAGTGAATCGATGATCATGTTGCCACCGCCCTTAAGCCTCCAACTGCTCTGGATATAACTGCTCATCGAATGGGCAAAGTTAAACAGCGGCAACGACTCCCGCCTCAGTTCCATTTTCATGGCTGCGGCAGACAGCACGTTAATAAGCAGCGGGTCATGGAACAGCGATGACAACCAGTCGTAGGCGTTCACCTCGACAATATCCTCCATTGGTGGCAGGTGGCGAAGCATATCGACATACTGCCTCAGAGCTGTCTTCTCCTGAGGGAAATATTCCCCCAGCACACTGGCAAAGTGGTCAAAACCCTCAGCCAAAGGGAATGTCTGGTTGCCAATGGTCACTTGGTCGAAGCCATCAGCATCCAACCGCACCCAAGGTAGCTGCATCAGTCCCAGCTGTTCAAAAGCCTCATGCAGCGATTGTCCCTCCGCCAGTCCGCCGACATAATGCAATCCCGTGTCGAATTCGACGTCGCCTCTGCGATAGCTCTGCAGACAACCACCTGGTTGTACCTGGCGTTCGAGCACGAGCACGCTCCTACCCTCTTTCGCCAATTGTCTGGCACACACCAGTCCACCCAATCCGCTACCTATGACAACGACATCGTACATCATTTCTTCTGTCGGTTAAGCCATCGATAAACGGCGGGCTGTAATACGTAAGCTAAAATAACTGCCGAAAGCAGACCTACGAGTGTTGAGAATCCGACACTGCGAATAGCAGGATGATTTGCAAGCAGCATACTGCTGACGGTCGTTATCAGAGTAACGGCACTGAGGAGGATGGCCGTCTTATGGTAATGCAATTTATTATCGTTGTCAGACGTAAGCCCATTCATGACAAAGATGCTGTAGTCCACTCCAATACCGAAAATAAAGGTGGAGATGATGATGCTGATAAGATTGAAGCGCACGTCGAACAATACCATTGCTCCAAGCACGATGAGCCAACTGAATAAAATCGGCATGAAACCCAGCAAGGTGTGCTTGACATTAAAATGGAAACTCAGCAGCAATACTACAAAGACGAAAAGCATGGAAATCCATTGCAGCACATTGAAGTCATCATTCATCTGGAGCAGCGTGTCGGTAGTATAATAATAGGTGTCGAGCACCAGCAGATTGGGGTCGCTGGCAATGGCATCACAGATACGGATATAGTCGCTCTCGCTACTGCGTACGGAGTCGTTGGCACAACGCACAGAGGTAAAGCAAAGATAATCGCCACCATACGAATGCTCCATCAGCGTTGACTGATAACCCGCGGGAATCAATCCTGCGGCATAGAGCGAGTCAGGCTCATAGTCGCGGGTAGCCGCTTCGAAGAAAGTATCGAAAGCCTCGGGAGTGAGGTCGGCCTGCGGTGCCGTCTGCGCTATCAGTGTGCGCACCTTGCCGAGCCTATCCGGTGTCCAGTAATTCTTCCAGGCATCGATACGCTCCCGCTGAACATGCATGGGAACGAAAACCTGATTGGTATGGGTGTAATCCTTCACGAGGCCTAGCTGCTGCAACGAATCAAGCTTACGGTCAAGGATGGCGAAATGGCTGATGGCCTCTTCCATAGTATTGCCTTTACTGGCAAAGTATTTGGTCTTGTCGCCTGTATAGGTTTTGCTGCGAAGCAAATTCTCCGAGTGTTCGGTCATCGGGTCCTCATAGCCAAGATTATGCATGTCGGCATCGAAACGAATGCCGCCCACGAGGTAGGCACCGACACCAACAACTATCACCAGACAGACTATGGCCAACAAGGGTTTGTTGCGGTCGAAGGGATAAGAGTTGATAGCTTCGATAAAGGCAGGGAAGCCTTTGACCTTTGACCTTTGACCCTTGACCTCCAACAACTGCGGTATATAAACCAATGAGAACAGCGTCGTGCCAAGGATGGCGAAAGCTGCAAACAAGCCGAAGTCCTGCAACAGGGCGGTATTGATGAAGATAAGCCCTGCAAACGAACCGATGGTGGTGACACAGCCCAGCAAGACGGGCTTTACCTGGTCGCGCAGCAGTTGCTCTCCATCAGTCACATATTGGTGATGGGTCAGAATATGGAGTACGTAACTCAGGGCTACCCCCAGCACCACACCACCTATGCCTAAAGCCAACAACGAGAATTCACCTTTCAGCCAATACATAATCGACAGGCCGAAGAGGGTGCCGAAGACGACTGGCAACAAAAGCAGGGGAATGGTATCCCAACGACGATAGCAAACGAAAAGGAATATCAAAACCAGCACGAGTGCTCCGGCAATGGTAGTCGTCAGGTCACGCTTGATGGTTGTGGAGTTGTAATAACCGCTTGCCGGCGTGCCGTGATAACTGATACGTACATCGGGATTGGTCGTGGCAAACTGCGCGATGAGTGTGTTCAACCGTTCAAAGAGTGCAGAGCCTTGTCCTGTATTGGTCGAAGAGAAACGGGGTGTCAGGAAGGCGATGCACACAGTGGAATCGGGTACGAAGAAGTGATTGTCAATGGTCTTATAGCTGCCGGCACTCAACTGTGGTGCCATCTGCTCAGCCAACACATTGCGCATGCCCAGCGGGTCCATCTCTATCAGTTCCGGAAACATCTCTCCCACTTCGCTCAACAGGTCGTTGTGGTTTTCTTGCATCTGTTGGGCGAAGTGTTCACGTGTCAATAGTGAGTCGAAATGTGTGTATGCCGTAGTGTCGATATAGGCTGGCAAATGCTCTGACAGATAGTCAATGCCATTGGGTAGCAGGTCTTCATCCAAACGATAAAACAAGTCTTCTATCATTGCCGAATCTTGTCTGATAGAGTCAGCAAACGCATCGCAGACTTCCGTCAGCTTCTCTACGCCATTCCCCTCAAACAGCACGAATGTCTTGTCTTTGATTTTCAGGTCGGCAAAGGCGAGCTTGGTCGTGCCGTCCTCATTCTTCGACGACGGCATCAGCTTGTTGATGTCCTCCTCCAGATGGAGCTGTGCGGCGAAATAGCCAAAGAAAGCGAACAATGCGATCATCGACAGCCAGCAAATCAGTCGATGGTTACGAAAATAACGATATATGTGAATGAAGAAACTTGTCATTGCTGCACAAATATCTTTAGCTGCGCCTTGGCTATCAGTTCCTTGCCAACACGACTCTCACCGGTAGCAATAGTCACATTGCCGAACGTAAATCCGAATTCGATGGACGTATCTATCTTCTCGTCTAGACGAGGACGACGCTGACATTCGAAGCGCTTCACCTCACCGATGAGTCCCACGGGGGGATTTTCCAAATGCAGATTCAGTATCTGACAGCCCATCATTGCCGAGCATGACTGAGCGATATGCTCTACCAGACAAGTCTCAGAAATGGTGCCGTCGGGCAGCATGAAATAATTATCAGCGCGGACGGTGAGAGCGGTGACGGCATGGGTGTCGTCACACGTCTCAATCTCGTCCAGCATGATGAATGGTTCACGCTGCGGAATCACTTGTTTGATGTCTTCGTCTTTCAGCTTCATGCAGGAATATTCTGTTCAATATAGTCGTATAAGTCGTTGAAAGTCTGAATCTTGTGCAACTCTGCAACGGGGATGGTTACCTTGTAATTCACCTGCAGCAGTGCCACCATGTCCACCAGACTCAGACTGTCAAGACTCAAAGTTTCCTTGATGTTTGCATCCGGAGTGATGTCACTTACTTCTACTTCAAACTCACCTGCGAGCAGCTCATTAACCTGCTCAATAATTTCATTTCTTGTCATTGTTGTTAATTGTTTATTATTTAATGTTTAATGTTTAATTTTACATGTTCTTCACAATCAGTGTCGAATTGGTTCCTCCGAAACCGAACGAGTTGCTCAGGAACTGGTCGAAGGCTATTTCCTTGGTCTCACCCAGCACATTGATGCAGGCCGTCTCGTCGTCGGGATTCTCGAAATTCACGTTGCCGGCAATGAAACCGTTCTTCATCATCAGCATCGAATAGATAATCTCCGAAGCACCAGCCATCCACATCTCGTGTCCCGTCTGACTCTTCGTCGAAGTCACGGGCACATTACAGTCGCCGAAGAATTGGGCAATAGCCTGTGCCTCACGGGCATCACCGATCTTGGTCGAAGTGGCATGGGCGTTCACATAGCCAATCTCTTTCGGACTGACACCGGCATCCTTCAGACACAATTCCAACGAGCGTGCAGGTCCAGCCACATTAGGCGTCGAGATATGGTCACCATTACCCGAGAATCCCCAACCTACAATTTCTGCGAGGATGGGAGCGCCACGGCGTACAGCACTCTCGTAACTCTCCAGTATCACCGTTGCAGCACCACCGCCCGGCACCAGTCCGTTGCGGTCGCGGTCGAAGGGGCGGCTGGCCTTAGTGGCGTCATCGTCGTCGCGCAAGGCAAACGACTGGATACCGTCGAACGATGCCACACCATACATGTTAGCCTCCTGAGCACCGCCACAAACCACACACTCCTGCAGGCCGTTGCGGATGAGCAGTGCACCCAGTCCGATAGACTGTGAACCGCTGGCACAAGCCGCAGAGGCGGTCAGGTTGATACCCTTCAGGTGGAACAGACATGCCAGGTTCATCGTCACCGTCGAGTTCATCGACTGGAAGATGGCACCACTGCCACAGGCGGCCGTCGAACCACAATTGCGGAACTTGTCGAGGGCAAGCATCGTGGCCTCGGCTACGGAGTCGTTACCATAAATGATACCCACCTCATGCTGGTCGATATAGTCCTGATCCATGCGGGCTGCCTCCAAGGCGTCTTTCGTAGCCATATAGGCATACTGCGCCTCCTCGGGCATAAACTGCCGCTGGTTGCGACCGATAAACGGTTTCAAGTCAGGACGTGGCACATTGGCTGTAAACGGTGAGCGGAAACCCGCATCGACACGTTCCTGACTCTTGATGATTCCACTCTTTCCTTCATACAGGGACTGGCGCACCTCGTCGAGCGTTACGCCCAGACACGACCAGATTCCCATTCCTGTAATTACTACGCGATTCATTTTATAATGTTTAATCTTTAATGTTTAATGTTTTCGTATAACACCTGCGGCGCTTGACCGTCTCCGGGTGCAGCGGCTTCCACTGCGACAGTTCACGAACGTTGTCCTCCAACTGCGGGCCCGTCTCAGCCCAGCGGAATCCATACTTATTATATATAGGTATGAGGTCTTCGAAGAACAACGCGTTCACACCATAACCCTGCAGGTCGGGACGCACGGCTATCAACAGCATCTCGGCATTGTCCTCACGCTTCCATTTCAGCGCCTTCAGCAGATGATACCAGCCAAACGGCCAAAAACTGCCACCTGCCTTGCGCATGGCCTGCGAAAGAGCGCCCATCGTGACGGCAACGCCTACGACGTTGTCCTTGTCGTCCACAATGACAGGCACGAGATGTAAGTCAACAACGGGCAGGTATTTGTGTACGAACTCGTCCACCTGCTCTTCCGAGAATCGGGTAAATCCGAACAACAGCGCATAGGCCTCGTTCAACAAGTCGAAGACCTTCTTGCCATAGCCCTCTCGAACCATGCGACTAGTCACCTTGATCACCTTCAGCCCCATCTGTTCTCGACAGTACTGGGCTACACGCTGGTATCTGGCGGGAATCTCCTCAGGCACATTGATACGAATCTGCACCCAATCCACCTCCTTCTCCAGCCCCAAAGCCTCCATGTGGCGGGGATAGTACTCAGGGTTATAAATGGTGCTGGACGACCCTAGCATGTCAAAATCCTCCAGCAACATACCCTCCTTGTCGAAGTCGGTGATACCCAAGGGACCCTGTATGTGCGTCATGCCATACGACCGTCCCCACTCGGAAACGGCATCTATCAAGGCTCGCGACACGTCCAAGTCGTCAATGAATTCTATCATCGAGAATCGCACACATTTCGTCTGCCACTTCTCGTTGGCGCGCTGGTTGATGATGCCCACAATGCGACCTACAGGCTTTCCGTCCTGATAGGCCACAAAGGGCTGGAGACGTAATGCGCCCTGCTCCGCTTTTATCTTTTCCGGGTCAATCATCGCGCGGACTTCGCTACGCAAGTCAGGCACATATTGCGGACAATCGCGATAGATGCGGTCGGTCAGATGAACGAAATCATTCACCTCCCGCCGGCACGTCACTTTTGTCACCTCTATCTTATTCATCCGTTGTTGTTTTTTTAATTGCGCGCAAAGGTACGAAAAAAATCCCATTTAACAACGTTTTTTCCTATCTTTTTTCCTCCACTATTCCATTCATACCCATTATTGGGTACTTTTCGGACATTCCCCTTTCCCCACAAACGCCCAGAAAAATAGTACCACCACTTTCCTAATAAAGGCAGGTTGGGTTATTTGGAAATAAGGCAGGGTTATTGAAAAATACTCCGGAAGTATTTCCAATTACTCCAAGAGTATTTCCAATTACTCCGGGAGTATTAACAGTTACTTTAAGTAACGTCGTGCGGAGCTATTTTTTTTGTACCTTCGCCGGGCAAGGTCACATGGGGTCAGACGCGGAAGCGGATGTAGGTGCGGTCGTCAAAGGAGTTGTTACCGGGGAGGAATGCTTTCGTGGCCTTGAAGGTTCCGATGTTGAGTGGGTCGTCGCGGCGCTGCTGCTCGAGGCGTTGCTCGGATTCGGCGAGTGTGGGCAGGAGGAAGGGATAGCCATCGGAGGCAAGTACGATTTCCCAGGGTTGGAAGTCGAGGGTGATGACGCGCACGCACTGTTGCGGTATAGGAAATCCGTCGATGACGGCATAGGTTTTGTTTTGCTGTTGCATGGTTTCGAGCATGTGTGGAATGATGGCGTCGCGGGCGGTGTCGTGATGGAGGAAATGTTCAGCGGGAAGATTGCTGCGGCTGATGATGTCGGCACGCTGTTGGGCTAGTTCCTGTTCGTAGGGTTTGGGATTGTCGTAGTATTGTCCGCCAACGAGACAGTGGCAGTCGCCAATCATCCATATCTCGCGGTTGAGACGGCTAAAGACGATGGCGGAAGCGGTGAGGCGTTCCTCGGGATGGAGGGCGAGTCGCTGGATGTCGCTACGGCTATAGTGGCGTGAGACAGCCGCGGTGACGCCATTGCAGAACTGGCGACAGGTGAGGGTGCCCTTGGCATGACGGATGTAGCGGCTGACAAGTTGCATGCAGTAACGTCCGTTGGAGCGGAAGAGGCTGAAGCGGCGGTCGGTCTTCGACGTGGAGCCGTCGATGACAGCGATATAGTCGCGCGTGACGACGATGCCATCCTCGCATTTCTTTGCAGGACTCTTGGGGATAATGCTTTGTTCGATGATTTCCATGCGGCAAAGGTACGAAAAAGATACGACTCAACAATAAAAAACAACCATTTATTGTATTCGCCGTTCGAAAATTTGGTTCTTTGCGCTTTTATTTGTAGTTTTGCAGTCGAATATGAAGAAAGGACTGTTAGCACTGTCGCCCATCGGGGTGTTTGTGGTGATGTATCTGGTGACGAGCATCGTGGCAGGAGACTTCTATAAGGTTCCCATCACGGTGGCATTCATGGCGGCGTCGATGTATGCCGTCATGGTGTGCGGCGGCATCCCGTTGCGCAAACGCATCGATATCTACAGCCGTGGTGCCGGTACTGGGCAGATGATGCTGATGATCTGGATCTTCATCCTGGCGGGAGCCTTCGCGCACTCGGCGAAAGTGATGGGTTCGATAGACGCAACGGTGAACCTGGCATTGGCCGTTCTGCCGTCGCAGATGTTGTTGGCAGGATTATTTCTAGCCGCCTGTTTCATATCGCTGAGCATCGGCACGAGCGTGGGCACTATCGTAGCGCTGACGCCCATCGCGGCCGGTGTGGCGACACAGACGGACACGTCGGTGGCACTGATGACGGCTGTGGTCGTAGGCGGTTCGCTGTTTGGCGACAACCTGTCGTTTATCTCGGATACGACCATCGTAGCCACGCAGACGCAGGGCTGTAAGCTCTCCGACAAGTTCCGCGTCAACTCGTTCATCGTCATTCCTGCGGCAGTAATTATACTGGTGGTTTACGTCTTCATGGGACAAGGCATGAGGTCGCCCGCCAACGTGCACGACATCGAACTACTGAAAGTACTCCCCTACCTCATCGTCCTGATAACGGCCATTTTCGGTATGAACGTGATGGCGGTGCTGGCGCTGGGCATTCTGCTGACGGGTGCCATCGGCATGGTGCAGGGGGCTTACGACGTGTTCGGATGGATGCAGGCCATGGGTCAGGGCATTATCGGCATGGGTGAACTCATCATTATCACTATGATGGCCGGCGGACTGTTGGAAATCATCCGCCACAACGGCGGCATAGACTACTTGATAGAACGGTTGACACGACACATCAGCACGAAGCGCGGTGCGGAGCTGTCGATAGCGGCACTGGTGTCGCTGGTGGACCTGTGTACGGCGAACAACACGGTGGCCATCATTACCGTTGGCGGCATAGCCAAGCACATTGGCGACCGCTATGGTGTGGACAACCGCAAGGCAGCGTCGATACTCGACACGTTCTCGTGTATGATGCAGGGGGTGATACCCTACGGCGCTCAGTTGCTGATGGCTGCCGGACTGGCGGGACTGAACCCCGTGGCCATCGTACCATATTTATATTATCCGCTGGCCATTGGCATAGCGGCATTGATGTTGATACTATTCAGATACCCTAAACGATACTCATAATGGACATTATTCAACGAAACATAGAACGGCTCATCTATTTGGACGACCCCGCCGACCGCGAGGCCATAGAGCCAATGAGCGAGTGGAAATGGCAACAACTGTATAAGACGGTGGAAGCTTACGGACTGGGGCCGTGGATAGTGGACGGCATGCTGGCATACGCCGACGACTTCATGTTGCAGCCCTCCCCTGCCCTGCGCGACAAACTGTTGGCACTGGGCGGTGAGAAGAACCCCGAACGGCTGGAACGCTACGAACTGGCTATGGAGCGTGCGAAAGGCACACTACACAAACTGAAACCGCAGTCGGTAAAGATGTATGCCAGCGACCTGCTGCACACTATCAGGAATATCGAGGAATGATGACCATTGAACATTGAACATTGGCCATTGGGGACTAATGGTGCTTGAACCGGATGTCGCGGAGGGTATGACGGCCCATGAACCGGCTCTTATCGACGAAACCGTTGATGCCCACGATGCGACCCTTGGCGGTGTACTGCCACATGGTGTAGTCGCGGTCGTCGGCCAACACGGGTGGTTCGTCGGTGTACATGGCGACCATCAGTTGGTAGTCGTCAATCTTGCCCTGCAGATGGCGGTTGTAGAAATTGCGGAAGGTATAGAGCAAGGGTTTCTGGTGGTAAACCTCCTCCACTAGATCAAGGAAATAGAACAGCGAGTCGCAGAAGACGTCGGTGGACAGTCCGCCCGTCGATTCGATATCAATCATCGGGATGAGGTCCTGTTCGCCCGGCAGGCACTGTGACATGAAATTAAGCAACTGTCGGCGCTGGTCGGTAAGCGGACGGTAGAAATGGTAGGAGCCGACCTTCAGCCCATGACGGTGAGCCATCTCAATGTTACGTTCGAAGGTGGCGTCGATGCGGTCGCCGCCCTCGGTGGCCTTCAGATAGACGTACGACATATTCGTGCGCTCGCCCACGGTTTCCCAAAACACGTTGCCCTGGTAGTGGCTGATGTCGATGCCGTGAATATGGTTGCACGTATCCTCGCACTGGAGGTAGGGATTGCGTTCCTCTACCGTCACGGTGTCCTCGGACACGACGTCTTGTGCTGAGATGTGTGTTACAAAGAGCAATAATAATGTACTAAAAACAATCTGTATCTTGTTCATTTGAGTCGTTGTATTTTAAGTTGGTAATTGGTGCCGTTATAAGCAATGCGCATCACCCTGACGATGTCGTCGTCGGTAGGAGAAATCGCCAAAGCCACATGGCCCATCGTGCGACGGAGGTTGATTTCGACGCAAGGATGGAGGAGGCATTGAGGGCTGATGGTTCTCTGACCTGAAGGTCTGAGTGTGGCACGCAATGATGGATGATGGCTAACGGATGTGACAATCATCATGTCGACGCCGAAGGGTCCGCGGTAATCGCCAAGATCAAGAGAAAAGATTATCTTTTGCTCGATAGAATCAAGCAAACTCGCTGGTATATAGCGGCTTATGATTTCACGTTTAGTAGCTTCCGTTGCCAAGATATTTCCCTCATAGGCACCATTGACTGTGTGGAACAACGAGAGTCCGAGGTAGTGGATGCCTGAGTCGTCGGCACAGAATTCCATGCCGAAATCGCGCACCTTATTATATAATGGCTCGACCATCACCGAGCCCTGTTGGGCAACCACATTACGAAACCATCCGGCCTGCATCTGGAAGGGTGTGCGCTCAGTGCTGAGGAAACGAAGTCCTCGTCCGCTCGACGACCAGGGAGCCTTCATGACCACCTGACCATAACGCGCCAAAAGCGTCTCGACCTCATCGGCCGTCGTACACTCGAAACTCTCGCCCACCGTGCCGTCCATCTGTAACAGCGGCAAGAGTTGGGAGGCCGTGCGACGGTGCGACAACTGTCGGATATGGGCAATCTGTTCCTCCGAAGGCATCAGCGCAGGGGCGATGCCGGCACGCTTTAACGAGGCACGTAAGGCGAGGTTCCAACCCCAGGGAAGCACGTCGGTCATCTGGTCGGAGTAAACGGACAGTTTAGCGGAAGTAAACCGCTCGTTTACTACCGGTAGATCGCGACACCCCAGGAGGCGCAGTCGGTGAGCAACCCGTCGGAAGGCTTTTTCGGCACTTTCGACGTGGTCCACCAGCACTTTGTCACCTTCCTCGGCCCACAATGCCGGCAGGAAACCGAGGTCGGCCCTGAGCTGTCGTCCGGCATGGGGTGCGGTGAAGTTTGCCAGGTTGCTGGCCAATGCTATATCGTGTTCCGGATTGAATACAAGCAGTTTCATTTCGGCCGCGAAGGTACAAAGATTTGAGTGAAATACAAAGGAAATCACGTTTTTTCTTTTATTTCCCACCGGTTTTCTTGGTTATGTCAATTCTTTTATGTAATTTTACCGCCCAAAAGCTAATAAATATTGAAAATATGAAACCAGTAAAGATATTAAGCGTCGACGACGAGCAGGACCTTGAGTTGCTGCTGACACAATATTTCCGTCGCGAAATACGTAAGGGAGAATACCAGTTTTTCTTTGCCCACAACGGTCTGGAGGCCCTCACCCTTTTGTTGCGTGAGAAGGATATCGACATCATTCTGAGTGATATCAACATGCCGGAAATGGACGGTCTGACACTGCTCACAAAGGTAAACGAACTGCAGAACCCCGCCCTGAAGTGCATCATGGTATCGGCTTATGGCGACATGAACAACATCCGTTCGGCCATGAATAACGGAGCCTTCGACTTTGCCACGAAGCCCATCGACCTCGACGACCTCAGCCTGACTATCAAGAAGGCCATCGAGCAGATTGAGTATATCAAACAGTCGCAGGAGGAACACTCGCAACTGGAATCGCTGAAGACCGACCTCGCAGTAGCAGGAGAAATCCAGCAGGCCATCCTGCCACGTATCTTCCCGCCGTTCCCCGAGAACGAACACGAGCTCGACCTGGCGGCTATGATGACCCCGGCAAAGGACGTCGGAGGCGACTTCTACGACTTCTTCCGCATTGACGACGACCACATCGGACTGGTGATGGCCGACGTATCGGGAAAAGGTGTTCCCGCCGCCATCTTCATGGCCGTCAGCCGTACGCTCATCCGCACCATTGCCTTGCAGGGTTACGATCCTGGCGTGTGTCTGACGAAGTCGAACGACCTGTTGTGTAAAGAGAGCGTCGAATCGATGTTCGTCACCGTGTTCTACGCCATCTACAACATCCGCACCGGAGAGATAGACTACTGCAACGGCGGTCATAATGCGCCCTATATCCTCAAAGCCAACGGACAGGTGGAGATGATGCCCATGAGCCAGAACTGTCTGGTAGGAACCATTGACGGTTGGCAATATACCAGCGCCAAGACCCAGTTGGGCGTTGGCGATACGTTGCTGATGTACACCGACGGCGTCAACGAAGCCTTCAACAGCGAATTCCAAGAGTATGGCGAGGACCGCATGGAACAACTGTTGCAAAAGCACAACGGCGACGACTGCCGCACACTCATCGAAGCACAGATGAGCGACGTCAAGGCCTATGCCGGCGACGCTCCGCAAAGTGACGACATCACCATCATGGCCCTGAAACGAAAAGCATGAACAAAACCGGCAAAATCATCTCCGCAATAGCCATTGTAGCCGTCATCCTGCTAGGACATCACGTCTACTTGGTTAACACCGCTCGCGATGAGCTCGTCGAGAAGAATCAGGAACTGCAGGATAAGCTTGACAAGCTCTCCAAGGAGGAGAAGCGTTCGGTAGTGATGCAAAGCATCAACGCCCAGATGGAGGAGATTGCCAACGAAGAACGTCGCATCAGTGACGAACAGCGCGAGGAAGCCATCGCACAGACGAAAGTGGCTGAAGAGATGCGTCGCAAGGCCGAGGTTGAGCGTCAGAACGCCCTCGTCGCAGAGCAACGCGCCGTGGAAGCCTCCGAAGTAGCCCGAAGTCAGCAGAAGATTGCCGAAGAACAGCGCAGTCAGGCCGAACAGTCAAAGCGTATTGCCGACACCCTAACGTACATCAGTCTCGCCCGAACTCTCGGACAGACGGCTATCACACAGTATAAAGCCGATCACCACGACATTGCCGACCTGTTGGCTCACACCGCATGCCTGTTTACCGACCGCTATCGGGGTGACATCTATGCACCTACCGTCTATCAGGCGCTGGCAATGACCAGTCAGAGCAAGAATGTCTGGCATAAACACAAAGGCATCATTACCGATGTTGCCTTTTCCGACGAGAAATCGGGCTATATGATTACCTGCAGTACTTACGGCGAGCTCATGAAGCACACCAACTTCGAGAGCGGAAAACTGAATAGCGAAATGCTTGTAAGCAATCCCCGCTACGATTTCCGTGACCTCTTCATCGACCGGCCCAGCAACACCACCTACGCCCTGAGCCGTTCAGGTCATCTGGTCATTGTTGATAAAAACAAGAAGGTTCAGGCAGTCGAGATTAACATACCGAAGCCCAAGGACTTAGATGTCAGCGGCGACCAGTTTATCATCTTCTGCGAATCAGGTATGGCGCTGTTCGATACCCAAAGCCGTACTATTGTTCAGGAAAAGAAGCTACCCTTCCAGATAGAATACATGACCCGCTACCAGAACTACCCCGTGGCTTTCGACCGTCAGGGTAACATGCACTTGATAAAAGGCTTTAACAACATCGAGACCAGCCGCGTTCCGGTGAAGGGTCAGGTGACGGCCTTCGCAGAGTCGAAGAACCAGCATCTCATAGCTTACGGCATGCGTGATGGCACCATCTACCTCTTCAATGCCAAAGGACAACAGACCCGTCTTGTCGGGCATCAGTCGCGCATCTCAAAGCTGAAGGTCGATGGCATTCGTCTCTACTCGTCAAGTTTCGACGGCACAATGAATCTCTGGCTCACCAACGCTACCAAGATTGAACCGATGACTCTCTTCACCACCCGTGGCTGGATCATCAATTTCACCTTCGACCTGAAGAAGACCCATGTATGGTCAGGCGATCAGAACGGCAATCTGACGCAGGCCCTCATCTCCGTTTCACAGATGCAAAAGCGTCTGCAGGCAAAACTGAAGCGTAACCTGACGCGCGAAGAATGGAACTACTACGTAGGCCGTAACGTGCCATACGAGGAAGTCAAAGGAAAGGAGGCCAGCCGATGAAACGCCTGTCCCTCATCATCCTTTTCCTTGGGTCAATTCTCAATTCGTTACACGCCCAGGGCATCCCCTACCTGCGTAACTATCCTGCCACCGAATACATGGCTCACAACCAGAACTTCGACGTCATTGCCGCTGACGACGGCACGGTCTATGTCGCCAATTTCGAAGGACTGCTCTACTACGACAATGCCGACTGGCGTATCATCCACTCGCCGGGCATAAGCCGTATCACCGCCGTTTTCCAGGACCCCAACGGCGTGCTCTGGACCGGTGGATACAACTATTTCGGCTATCTCAAGATCGACCAGCGCGGCAACCTCCATATGCATCCCTGTAACGCCACTACACCCTTCCACGGCGAGGTACAGTGGATATGGCAGGAGAACGGCAACATTTTTTTCCTTGCCAGCAATAAGGAGATCTATGCCGTCCACAACGACACCTACCAATTGGCGCCAGGCAAGTCCTGTCCCACTTCCAATCGCAAGAACTATGCCATCGACGCTAACATTGAGATTACTCAGGTGGAAGACCTCGAGGACGGTCTGCAGGCACTGTCCACCAACGGCGACGGCGTCATCTTCGTCGACCCCGATGGCCGTGAACTGTTCCGTATCACCGAACAAAACGGTCTCTGCTCCAACAATGTCAGCCACATGGACTACAACCGCCACGGGCTGCTCTGGGGTGCTACCGACAACGGTATCTTCTGCATTGCATTCCCCTCCATCTACATGCATTTCACCTCCTACGAGGGACTGCGCGGCGAGGTACTGTCCCTTAAACAGCTGAACGATCATCTCTATGCCGGAACGCTCAGCGGACTCTACCGTCTCGAAAGCAAGAAATTCCTGCCCGTTGCCAACATCACCCATGCCTGCTGGCAACTCGCCAAACAAAATAACACCCTGTTGGCGGCAACGGCAAACGGCGTCTATCGCATTACGCCCGACAACCAAGCCACCCGACTCACGCCCAACAATACCATGTCGTTGCTTGTCGAACAGGACGGCAGCTTCTATGGTGGCGGCATCGAAGGCGTCTTCTACTATCACAACGGACAAAGCAAAACTCTGAACGATATCGAGAAAGTCGTGAAGATCGTGCGCGACCCGTCGGGCAGCATCTGGTTGCAGAACCTCTACGGCAAACTGTGGCGCGACAAGGGTTCGGGCGTCTTCGAACCATTCACCCAAGACGGCCACGACGAGATATCGACACTCGTCGACTTCGGCAACAAGCTCATGCCCATCAGCATCAATACCACAACCCCCATCGGCTATCCCGCGTTCTCCTATCATGACACGCAGGACGTCACGTGGCTCACCGACAACAAGGGCAAAAGCCTTTACGCCTATAAGAACGGGACACGTAATGCAGAGCAGTCCGCATTCGTCTATCCGCTCATGGACTACTCCGTCCGCGCCATGCTCACCGACGGCAATCTCCTGTGGATAGGCGGCGACAAGGGCGTCAACATCGTCAACCGCAATTTCAAGGAAACATCCAAGAGTGCAAAGCCACGACTGCTGCTTCGCTCCATCCTGCTGCGCGGCGACAGCGTCATCTGGGGCGGCTACGGCCCACAGCCACACAAACTCGACGAACTGCCGAGCATCGAACACCACATCGTCTTCAACTACTCCATCGACTTCCCGTGCCTGCTGCTCCCGACGCAGTACCGCACCCGCATTAACGGCGGCCACTGGTCGCCATGGGAATTCTACACCCGCGAAGAGTTCAGCAACCTCACCTACGGCAAATACATCTTCGAGGTACAGGCCCGCGATGCCTTCGGACAGGTGTCCGACATCGTCAGCATCAACTTCAGCATCGCAGCACCACTCTACCTCCGATGGTACATGATACTCATCTACCTGCTCCTGGCGGCCATCGTCGTCTACGCACTCCTCCAGCTCCGTCTGCGCCGTCTCGAGAAGGATAAGCAACGCTTGGAGAACCTCGTGCAGGAACGCACCACCGAAGTTGTCCGTCTGGAGAAGATGGCCACGGTGGGTAAGCTCACTCAGGGACTCATCGACCGCATCCTCAATCCCCTCAACTACATCAACAACTTCTCGAAGCTCTCGCAGGGACTGGTTGGCGACGTAAAGGCCAACGTCGAGGACGAAAAGGAACACATGGATCCCGACAACTACGACGATACCATCGAAGTGCTCGACATGCTCAAGGGCAACCTCGAGAAAGTCAGCGAGCACGGTGCCAATACCACGCGCACGCTGAAGGCCATGGAGGAAATGCTCAAGGACCGTTCCGGCGGCATCATTCCCATGCTGCTCAATCCCATCCTCCAGCAGGACGAGAAGATGGTCAACACCTATTTCGAGAAGGAGATTGCCCAGGATGCCATCCGCGTCGTTTTCGACATCCCCAAAGAGGATATCCACATCAATGGCAATGCCGAACAGCTCAGCAAGACCTTCATGAACATTCTCGGCAACGCCGTGTATGCCGTCGTGAAACAGCGCAAGCGCCACCCCGACACGCCCTACCAGCCCGAAGTATCGCTGCGTGTCACCCTCGAAGCCCAGCAGGTGCGCCTCGTATTCCGCGACAACGGCATCGGCATCGAGCAGACCATTATCGACAAGATTTTCGACCCCTTCTTCACGACGAAGACCACCAGCGAGGCCGCCGGTGTCGGACTCTACCTCTGCCACGAAATCGTACAGAACCACGGCGGCACCATCAGCGTCCAGTCCGTGAAACACGAATATACGGAATTTACGATTAACCTTCCGCGAATTAAGAATTGAGAGTTATGACTGATATTGAACAATTAAAACAGCAGTTGCAGCAACAAGAGAAGCTGGCCTCACTGGGCATGCTCAGCGCCGGCATTGCACACGAGATACAGAACCCACTGAATTTCGTCATCAATTTCAGCAAGATGTCCAATAAGCTGTTGCGCGACCTGACGGAAATCATCGACGACAATGCCGACAAGCTGTCAGACGACGACCGTGAGGACGTGGCCGACATCATGAACGGCCTGCACGACAACATGGCGAAGATCGTCGAACACGGCGAACGAGCCATCAGCATCATCCAGGGCATCCTCCTCGTCTCGCGCGGCAAGGAGGACGAGTTCCTGCCCTCCGACGTCAACCGCATCGTCCACGAGTACGTCTGGCTCTCCTATCACGCCATGCGCGCCAAGGACAAGACGTTCAACATCACCATCCACGAAAGCCTTCAGGACGGCCTGCCACTGATGATGGTCATACCGCAGGACCTCAGCCGCGCAGTGCTCAACCTCATGAACAACGCCTGCTATGCCGTCCACCAGCGCACGCTCAGCGAAGGCGACGACTATCATCCCGCCATCGACGTCACCACGGCCATGGACGGCGACCAGCTCACCATCACCATCGCCGACAATGGCGAAGGCATGAGCGACGACGTCAAGGCCCGCCTCTTCGAGAACTTCTTCACCACCAAGCCCATCGGCAAGGGTACCGGCCTCGGCATGAGCATTACCCGCGACATCATCGAACAGAAACATCACGGCCGTCTCACCTTCGAGTCCACGCTCAATCAAGGCACCACATTCACCATCACCATTCCCGTCAGGAAATCATGAACAAACGACTATACCTTATTATATTGTTCTTCGCCATCACCATGACGTCGGTGGCACAGACGGAAGACGAACGCTATCGCGCCATCTACGACCAGGCCGAACAGGACTACAGCATCGGCAGGATTGACGATGCACGCCGGACGCTCACCGCCAACATGAACAATTTCCCCCTCAGTCTCCGACTCAGTGCCTACCGTCTGCTGTCGCTCTGCGAACTGACCCTCGACAACACCGATGCCGCCGAGCGCTGCGTACAGCTCATGCTCGACATCAATCCCTACTACAGCACCACACTCTCCGACCCACAGCGCTTCATCGATATGGTCGAGAGCCTCAAGGCCGGTCGCACGGCCACCATCACCACGGCATCCAGTCAGGCAGAGTCGCTCAACGAGGTGCCTGTGCCCACTACCCTCATTACGCGTGAGATGATTCAGGACTGCGGCGCCCGCAACCTGCAGGAGGTGCTGGTCACCTACGTCCCTGGCATGAATATCGTCGACGGCAACGACGACATCAACATCGCCATGCGTGGCATCTACAGCAACGGACAGGAGAAAATCCTCATCATGCTCAACGGCCACCGGCTCAACAGCTTTGCCACCAACATCGCCGCACCCGACTTCAGCATGTCGCTCGACAAGGTGCGCCAGATTGAGGTGCTGCGCGGTCCCGCATCGTCACTCTATGGCGGCGTATCACTCACCGCCGTCGTCAACGTCATCACCCTTCCCGGTGCCGAAGTCGACGGTGTCGAAGCCCGTGTCGGAGCAGGCAACTACGGACAGATTATGGGCAACATGCTATTCGGCAAACGCTATTTCGACCTCGACCTGCTCATCTGGGGCAACATCTACAAAGCCAGTGGCGAAAGCGTCTATATTCCACGGGAAGACACCGGTATGCAGATGATGGGCGGCGACGTCACCATCGGCGGCATCGGTCCCAAGCCCAGCTACGACGTCGGCATACAGATGAAGTACAAGAACCTGCAGTTCTTCTTCAACTCGGCTTTCTCGCAGGTCACCTCCCCCTTCACCATGAGCTACACCTTCTCGCCGTACACTTTCGACAAATATCGTACCTTTAACGGCCTCCATCCCGGATTCACTACCCTCTCCCACCATGCCAATCTCAGCTACGGACAACAGGTCGGCAACGTCTATCTTCGCGGGACCGTCACCTACGACAACAGCGACCTTACCCACTATCAGGTCATCAGCGAACCCGAAGTCACCGCTTTGGCCGCAGTGCTCCCCGTCCCCCAATCCGTCCAGCAACAGCTGAGCGGCACCCAAGGCATCTCGCGCTACATCAACGGACAGGAACACACCATCGGCGGCAAGCTGCAGGGCGACTGGAACTACATCGACAACGGTACCCACCGCGGTCTGCTCACCTTCGGTGCCGAATACAGCTACTTCCAGCTCGACGACGTCCGCTACACCTTCGGTTACAACTTCACCAAGCTCACCACCGAAAACGACGCCATCCCCATGCTCGGCAAAGGCCACGAGAGCAACCTCAACGGCTTCATCCAGCTCAAGCACCACTGGCGGTCGTTCATCCTCAATGCCGGTCTGCGCTTCGACTACAAAAACCGCTACGACGGCTCCAAAATCCGCGAGTTCTCACCACGTCTCGCACTCATCTATCTCCAGCCCAAGTGGAACGTCAAGCTCTCCTATTCCAAGGCCTTCATCGACGCACCATACTTCTATCGCAAAATCAACCTCTTCCTCGCATCCATGTTGGGCTATACGCAGTATGCCACCGAACTCGACCCTGAGACACTCAATTCTTGGCAGCTCACCTTCGGAGCCACACAGTGGATTCCCGGACTCGACCTTGAGGTCAACGCATTCTACAACTACGCCAAGGACCTCATCATCCCGCAGCTCATCGAACATTCCAACACTGGTTTCATCGATACCTACGGACTTGAATTCTCCGCTAAATACCAGCGTAGGCGCTGGTCGGCAAACCTCAACGCCACCATTCAGGACGTCAGTCAAAACAAACAAGCATACACCTCCTACGACTACGCGCTCAACATCCCCGTCGTCACCGCCAACGGCGTCGTAGCCTGGCAGGCCTCGCGCGACCTCCGTCTCCATGCCCATATCGGTTTCGAGGGACGCCAGCACTACTCCTATCTCAACATCCTCCCGTATGGTGTCTATACCAGCACTATCAACATGTTGGCCGACTATATGACGAGGCTTAACGAATATGTGCAGACCCCCAACCCCGACCCCGCCGTCATCGCAAAATATGAGGATCAGATTGACTACTTCGTGGCGAATGCCGATGAGGTGAAGCCCACGCTGTATTCCGAGGACACCCTCCCTGCCCGCGTCCTCTTCGACGTCGGCGCCAGCTATCATCTCGGCAATGTCACCTTCACCCTCGACGTCAAGAACCTCCTCAACCACTCCTACCGCCAGAGCGGCATGTCCACATGCCTCGTCCCACAGCGCGGCCGCTGGTTCATGGCCTCCGTCGCCTACAAGTTCTAACACTGTATGAGCAATAAAATTGCAAACGTTTACATGGATTTTTAGGGTTTGGGAGATACAACATGCGACAAATGTTTGTATCTTTGCAACGTCAATACAAACTACTATTTAAATAAACAAACGCTATGAGTAAGAAATTTGTTATCGGAGACCGTTTGAAGGATGAGTGGATTTCAGTGTTAGACACTGAGAAGAAGAAGCTCGAGTTTACTAACCATTTGGCCAGTGCCAAGGAGTATCTGGCTGAGGAGGATGCCAAGGCTAATCTGAAGGCTATTCAGGAAACCGGTTATTTCAGCGATTTGCAGATCTATATGAAGGAGGACAACAAAGCCTTCAAGATAGACGAGCGCGACACTCTCTAAAAAAACATCGAGAAAACACAAACACAAATCCCGAGCGTCTTGCGACACTCGGGATTCTGCGTATAATAACTATGATTTGCTTTACAGCGGGTTATTATTCTTCTGTAGCGGGAGCCTCAGCTTCCTCGATTTCAGCCTCAGCCTCTTCAGCGGGAGCTTCCTCTGCAGCAGCGGCAGCAGCCTCAGCGGCAGCCTTCTTAGCCTCAGCGGCAGCTCTAATAGCAGCCTCTTCCTCGGCAGCAGCCTTCAGCTCAGCAGCATTCTCGGCAATGACCTTTACAGGAATCTCGACGGTAACCTCCTTGTGGTAGTGAACCAGAGCTACATAGTCACCAATCTGCTTAGCATCCTTCATGGTGATGATCTTGCGATCAACCTCCTTACCGAGCTTCTTCAGTTCCTCAGCAACCTGATTAGCACCTACAGAACCGTAGAGCTGACCGGTAGCGCTAACCTTAGCGGCAATCTCCAGAGCTACACCCTGCAGCTGAGCAGCCTTCTCCTCGGCAGCGGCCTTCTGGGCAGCCAGCTTGTGAGCCTGCTGCTTCAGGTTCTCAGCGAGAATCTTCTTAGCCATAGGACTGGCGATAACACCCTTACCCTGAGGAATCAGGTAGTTACGGGATAATATCTTCTTTCAGTATAATTTCCATATCTTCTGTCCTCCTAATTTTACTTCATCATGTCAGTTACGTAGGGCAGCAGAGCAATCTGGCGGGCACGCTTAACGGCCTGAGCCACACGGCGCTGATACTTCAGAGAGGTACCGGTAATACGGCGGGGAAGAATCTTACCCTGCTCGTTCAGGAACTTCTTCAGGAACTCGGGATCTTTGTAATCAATGTACTTGATGCCGCTCTTCTTGAAACGGCAGTACTTCTTCTTCTTCGTGTCGATAGAAGGAGCGTTCAAATAACGGATTTCAGTGTCTTGCTGTGCCATAGTTTAAGCC
>ONKX01000018.1 GCA_900318555.1 uncultured Prevotellaceae bacterium
CGCTCAGTTCGCAGGTTCTTCTTCTGTTCCTGCTCACGTTGAGATGATGGGCTTCCTGGGTATTGGTAACAACCCAATGGTAGGTGCTACTGTGGCTATTGCCGTAGCTATCGACCTCGCCCTGAACAAGAAGTAAGCAATCCGCTTCAAAATAAAATGCCCGCCAGAAATTCTGACGGGCATTTTTGTTATTACATTGCTGCGTGGTAGTTATACAATCTTGCTATGTTCAAGCAATACTCAGTGTAAGCTTCACTCTTCAGCCATTTGTTAATCAACTTTTTCATAATCTTTTTACCTTTCTTTACTTTACTCGGAACGGTGTGTTGGGCCGTCCTACTTAAATACTTTGTTATCCTTATTTTTTGTTATCCTTGCCGCACCGCTGTGCAGCTATTATTTCTTTTTCACGGTGCAAGGACAGTGCAAACCGAATGCAATCGAGCTCGCTCGAATTGCTGAGGTGCAGCCTGTTCTCGCTTTTGACAATGCAAGGACAGTGCAAACCGAATGCAATCGAGCTCGCTCGAATTGCTGAGGTGCAGCCTGTTCTCGCTTTTGACAATGCAAAGTTAGGAAGAATTTTCGTACAAAACAAGGAAAACAGCAAATTGTTTGCGCACACAGTCTATTTGTTGACCTGCGTCAATTCTCAATTCTCAATTGTCAATTGTCAATTATTTTTTGTTATGGGTGACTGCTTCTCGCATCTCTTTCAGCAAATCTGAGGCGAAGATAAAGTCCGTCAGGCGCTTGTTTGTCGAGCCCATGATGTCGGCTGAGACACCCTGCCATTCCTTATGACCTTCGTAGATGAAGATGATGTTTTCGCCAATACCCATCACCGAATTCATGTCATGGGTATTGATGATGGTCGTCATGTTGAATTCCCGAGTGATGGAGTGCAGCAGTTCGTCAATCACCAGCGATGTCTTGGGGTCGAGACCGCTGTTGGGCTCGTCGCAGAACAGGTATTTGGGGTTCAGGGCTATGGCGCGGGCAATGGCCACACGTTTCTGCATGCCGCCGCTGATCTCGCCGGGATATTTCTCTTCCGCACCCACGAGGTTCACGCGGTCCAGACAGTCCATGGCGCGCTTCTGCCGTTCGCGCAGGTTCATCGTCGAGAACATGTCCAGCGGAAACATCACGTTCTCCAGTACCGTCAGCGAGTCAAACAGTGCGGCGCTTTGGAATATCATACCCATCTCGCGACGCATCATCACCTTCTCCTTCTTCGACATCTTTACGAAGTCGCGACCGTCGTACAGTATCTGCCCTTCCGTGGGGTCGAACAGTCCCACGAGGTTCTTCATCAGCACCGTCTTTCCCGAGCCGCTCTGTCCGATGATGAGGTTCGTCTTGCCGTCCTCGAACACCGTCGAGATGTCCTTCAACACCTCGATATCGTCGAAACGCTTGTATAGGTTCTTGACTTCTATCATGACAGCAGCTGCGTTAGGAATACGTCACTAAAGAGAATCAGCACGCTCGAGGTGACGACGGCGTCCGTTGAGGCCTTACCGACGTTGACGGAACCGCCCTCTACGGTATATCCGCAGTAGGACGGCACGGCGGAGATGATAAAGGCGAAGAAGAGGCTCTTGATGATACTCATCCACATAAACCACGACTTAAACTGATGCTGCAGTCCCAGCGTCAGGTCGTCAGGCACGATGATATGTCCGACGTATGCCGTTCCGTAGGCACCGACGATGCCCAGTGCACTCGAGAAGATAACTAGCAACGGCATGATGGTGATCATACCCATGATTTTCGGCAGTATCAGGTAGCACGCCGAGTTGACACCCATGATGTCCAGCGCGTCAATCTGCTGCGTCACGCGCATGGTACCGATTTCCGAGGCGATGTTCGAACCCACCTTACCGGCCAGTATCAGACACATGATGCTCGACGAGAACTCCAGCAGCATGATTTCGCGCGTGGTATAGCCGCTCACCCATCGTGGCATCCAGGGCGACTGGATGTTCAGCTTCATCTGGATGCAGATGACGGCTCCGATGAAAAACGAGATGAGCAGCACGATACCAATCGAGTTGATGCCCAGCTGTTCCATCTCCTTCACGTACTGTTTCCAGAACATACGAAAGCGTTCTGGAACGCTGAACGTACGCCCCATCAGTATGAGAAATTGGCCGAACATTGTCAGCCACCGGTGCAGAATCTTTATCATATCGCCTGCAAAGTTAAGGTAAAATGAGCGAAATACCAAATAAATTTGGATTTTTCGTCGGAAAGTGCTACCTTTGCACCCGTTAATCACATTAACTTTGCATTTTGATTCATTTATGAATACCATTTTCATCGTTTTGCCGATACTGACGCTCCTGATGTTCGACCTTGGACTCGCCCTGCGTCCTGCCGATTTTCGTTTGCTCGCAGAACGTCCGAAGGCCGTGTTCGTCGGATTGACCGGTCAGATCCTCCTCCTGCCCCTCATTGCGTGGGCGGTAGCCAGTGGTTTCCACTTAGCACCTTTGTTCTTCCTGGGTGTCATGCTCATTGCCTGTAGCCCGGGCGGCAGTTCCAGCAATGTCTTCTCCATGCTTGCCGGTGGCGATGTCGCGCTGTCCGTATCGCTGACGGCCTTTAGCAGCATCATCACGCTGTTTACGGGTCCGCTGGTCATGGATCTTGCCACCGATTATGTCGGCACCGAGATGAGCGGCATCCACCTGCCCGTCGGCAACCTGTTGGTTCAGAACCTCGTGCTGATGGCAGTACCCATCGCCATCGGTCTCGCCATTGCCGTGCGCAACGAACGGCTTGCCGAGCGCATGCATAACGTGCTGAAGCGCCTCGCCTTCCCCTGTCTCATCCTCTTGGCAACGGTGTTCTTCATCCAGAATCGCGACATCATCATCCGCGAATTTCCCCAGCTCGGACTCTCTGTCACCGTCCTCATCCTGTTGTCCATGGGCGGTGGCGTCCTCCTCTCGTGGCTCATGCGCCTCAACGGACGTGAACAGCGCACCATCATCATCGAGATAGGCATGCAGAATGCTGCGCAGGCCATTACCGTTGCCAGCAGTCCCTTCGTCTTCAACAACGACGTGATGGCCGTTCCCGCCATCATCTATGCGCTGATGATGAATGTCGTCCTGCTGACCTACGTCGCAGTGGTGAAAAAGCTCAAAACGGCTTAGAATTTGTATTCCACGAAGGCCTCCATGGCCTCGTAGCACGCCAGTCCCAGGTCGTCATACTGCTTGGCGGTGGCGCGGTTGCGGTCTTCGGCGCGTTGCCAGAACAGCCTGTCGTCGTTGCCGAGGAATGGTGCCCCCTCCATCTGACTCTGGTGGCGCAGGATGGCGTTACGCTTCTCGTGCAGTTCCTCAGGACTCATCGGCACACACATCTCGATATCCTCTATCTCCCATTCCGCCCACGCTCCGCGGTACATCCATACGCGACAGTCGCCGAGCCATTCCGCTCCCGCCTTCTTCTCCTCGTCGATGGCCGCCAGCACGGCGTCGGTACATGTGCGGTGTGTCCCGTGCGGGTCAGCCAGGTCGGCAGCTACGTAAATCTGGTGCGGCTGTATCTGTTGCAGCAGTTCCTCGATAATTCTTACGTCCCGTTCCGCCAGCGGCAGCTTTTCTATCTTGCCACTCTCGTAGAATGGCAGGTCAAGGAAGTGGATATGGTCCTTCTTGATACCGTTGTAGCCACAGGCATTGCGCGCCTCGCCACGACGGATAAGCCCCTTGATGGCCAGCACGTCACGGTTGTCCAGGTCGCCCTCCTCTTTCCGTTTCAGAAATTCCAGCACACTCTTGCTGTAGTGCTTCACGATTTCGTCGCTGCCATTGGCAAACAGCTCGTTGAAGGCGCGGATGAAATGCATATACAGCCTCACCTCCTCGTCCGCCACGGCAATGTTTCCCGACGTCTCGTAGGCTATGTGTACGTCGTGCTGCTGTTGCATCAGTCGTCGGATGGTGCCCCCCATCGATATCACGTCGTCGTCGGGATGTGGCGAGAACACGATGACGCGCTTGGGGTAGGGCAGTGCCCGTTCCGGTCGTGTCGAGTCGTCCGCGTTGGGCTTGCCTCCCGGCCATCCGGTGATGGTATGCTGCAGGATGTTAAACACAGCTATGTTCACCAGTCCTGCCGAGCCGTACTCCTCCACGTAGTGCTGCAGTCCGTTGTCCACATAGTCCTTTGTCGATAGCTTCAGCACGGGCTTGCCCGTCTTGCGGCACAGCCCAATCACGTCGCGTCGCAATTCGCGGTCCACGATGTGGTCAAAATTAATTGTCGTAGTTAGATTTAAGTTCATCATGCTGCGAAGATACAAAAAAATACCGACATATGTAAAATTTTTATCGTTTTTTGTTTGGTTTTTAATTTTTTTTCATTATCTTTGCGTCGAAAAAGAAATCTGATTAATCGATGCTAAAGAAAACAAACATATTCATGGTGCTCTTGTTAGTGGCTGGAAGCCTGTCTGTTCGGGCCCAGCATATAGCCATCAACAACAATTTGTTGTTTGATGTGGCAGGAGCGTTGTCTGCGGGTGTAGAAATCCCCATTCAAAAAAGCAGTACACTTGAGGTGTATGGCAGTATACGACCTTGGAAACGAGGAGACGATCGTGTCCATAAACATTGGACGGTGCAGGCTCAGTATCGCCTTTGGCCCTGTCAGGTGATGAACGGATTCTTTTGGGGACCTTATGTCCACGGTGGTCAGTTTAATTTCGGCAATGAGGAATTGTTGTTCGGTCTTTTGAAGGGGCTGAAACCAAACCGTTATGAGGGCTGGCTCCTCGGTGGCGGCATAGGAATAGGCTACGAATATGCGTTGGCCAAGCACTGGAATGTCGGTGCCGAGATAGGAGCCGGTTATACCTATATTAAATATAAGAAGTATGCGTGTGAGAAGTGCGGTGTCCAGAAAGCTGACGATACCTACAATTATATCGGCATCTCACGGCTGGGATTGAGTGTCATCTACGTCTTTTAATATTGAACATTGAGCAAAATGAGAATAATATCCTATTTACTGATGTTTTGGTTCCCTTTGATGGTTACAGCATCTGCATTGCCAGACAAGGATAAGGGAAACACAAAGAGTAAGAAGTACGACTACGTGATGAAGGTCGACCGTTCTGCTATGGCTGTAGTCGACAGCAATGTGGTGGTCTCGTTGCAACTGACGGCCATTCAGGATGTCCCTATGGCCCAGTCTATCATCATCGCTCCGGAATTGATAGATACCTTCACGTTGCAAAAGGCTGAATTCCCGCTGATATTCATCAATAGCCGCAATCAGCAGATCTACTTTGAGCGCGAATTGAAGAACGAATTCCCAGACGCTCTTGCCATGCGTAAGAAAAGCGGTGAGGATCTTCATATCAGCTATCTCCGTACTATCAAGTATGAACCCTGGATGGACAATGCCGTATTGAAAGTGAAGAAACTGAGTTGTGCCTGCAAGGATTTTAAGGATCGTGGCGAAGAGACCCTTGCCTCGTTCGAAAAGGAGGAGATGGAACCCGTTATCGACCTTTATCCTGTATATCTGTTGCCACCCGCCGACAAAAGTGTCAAGGTGCGTGAAGAGAAGGGCTCGGCCTATCTTTGTTTTATGGTCAACAAATGGGACATTCTCCCCGACTACCTGAACAATCCTGCCGAATTGCAGAAGATTCATAACTCCGTAAATATCGTCAAGAACGACTCGAATGTCACTATCCGTAAGATGGTCATCGAGGGTTATGCTTCCCCTGAGGGCTCCAACTCGCATAACATTATGCTCAGTGAGAAACGTACGGAGGCCCTCCAGCATTATCTGGAACGTACAGGCAGGGTGAAGGACATCAGGCTGGAGGCCAGTGGAAAGGGTGAAAACTGGGATGGCTTCGTGAAATACTTGAAGAGTCATAGTGCTGTTCCCCAGCGCGACAAGCTGCTCAGCATCGCTACTAGTAAAATAGACCCCGACCAGAAAGAAAAGCGTATGCGTGCGGAGGCTGCAGAAGGCTACCAATATGTGCTGAAGAATGCCTTCCCTGAGTTGCGTTGCACCAACTATAACGTCATTTACACCGTCCGCCCCTTTACCGTTGATGAATCGGAAGTAGTCTTCGAGACACGCCCCATCAACCTCAATCTCAATGAGATATACAAGTTGGCCGACAAATATGCCAAGGACGAGCAGAAATACTATTCTATCATTCGCAAGGCTTACCTGCTCTACCCGCAGGACTCCTATATCAACCTGACGATGGCCTATCTCTCCATCAAGAAGGGTGAGGCTGACGAGGCGGCTGAATACCTGACGAAAGTGAAGAACTGTCCCGAGAAAACATTGAACGAGGGTATTGTGGCCTATCTCAAGGGTGACCTCGACAAGGCTATCCAGCTTGTAGGGCAGGCTAAGAGCCAGGGTTTGGCAGAAGCCTCCCAGCAACTGGCAGAGTTTGAAAAATTAAGAAAATAGTAATCATTTAAAAATATTAGGTTTATGTTCCATTTCAGAAAAATCGTGTTCCCGCTATTCATGGCAACAGTATTCCTTTGCAGTTGCAGTCAGGCCGACGATGACACTGCCGGCAATGGTGATAAGGAAAAGATCCAGGAACAATACAACGTGGTGTTCCAGTTGCAGAGCAACAGTTCCTCTATGACTCGTAGTGTTGAGGATAGCTACAATCATGTTCAGGGAACTGCCGAGGAGTACAAGGTGAATGTTGCCAGAGCCTATTTCTTTGACAGCAAGACCAAACTGTTGTCAAAGAGCGCACCACTGACCGGTATCACTTATAATGGTACAAATGCCAGTGGCAATGTCATTTACGAGACAGAGCCGATTTCTGTGCCAATGGGTATATACGACATCTTTGTCATTGCCAACACCAATCGGCAGTTCAAGAAAGACAAGGAGGACGAGTTCCTGGCCGACATTGACAGCCTCTCCTATGTTCAAGCCGTCGTTGAGGACATCTCTGAAGGTATCATTATGTCCAACCGCGCGTCGGAAAACCTTGGTACCGTCATTTCAAAGAAGAATGACAATGACGTCAATATTGTCAATATCACCTTGGAGCGTGTTCTTGCCCGTCTTGATGTGGCGAAGGCAGAGGAAACATTCGAATTGACCAACGACAAAGGCGAGAAATATGCTTCCGTGACACTCGACGGCTACTACATCGTTAATTTGCCAAAGTATTACTATACCTTCCGTCATACGGCCGTGTTGACCACGTTGGAAGAACCCCAGTGGGACGTAAACACCAATTTCGGCAATGTGTCCGATGTCAACGGCTACGTCATTGACCCCTATTTCTTCAGAAAGACCATTGATGCAGCCACTTTCACCAATGCCGACAAATACTACGAGCGTTTCTCTGCTAATTATAGCAATCCGGATTATGTGAAGTGGGACACCTTCAATGCTGTCAGCGCCACTCCGAATTACAAGACGATATATTGCCTGGAGAACTGCACGCTGGCTCCGGCACAGAAAAACGGCTACTCCACTGGCGTACTCTTCAAGGCTATTCTGGAGCCCAACAACAATGTATATACGCTGAACAGTGCCGGTGCGTTAGTACTGGTTACCGACAAGCAGAGCTATCCTGAGACGCTGTATTTCTTCCAGCAGAAGTTCTACGCTACTGCCGACGCATTGGCAGCTGCTGTTGTTGCCTCGGGCTTGTCGACAGGAAAATATCAGGCCCGCAAGTTCGAGAAGACCGACGACGGATACCGTTGCTACTACAAATACTGGATTCGTCACCTTGACAACAACAATCCTGGCGAAATGGGCGTGATGGAGTTCGGAGTCGTTCGCAACAACCTTTATCGCATGCTGATCACCGGTGTCTCTGACCTTGGCGATGGCGGCTCCATTATTGACCCCAACACTCCTGACGAGGGAGAAACTTACCTGAAAGTTGTGTTAAACGTTAAACCATGGACAGTAAGAGACCTCACAAATATTGTGCTTTGAAACAGCTGTGCTCCATACTCTGCATCTTGTTGTTGACATCCTGTACGTGGGTAAAGGATGACAACGACGACTGCCCTGATGGATTCTGGCTGAACCTGCACTACACTTATAACATACTGGATGTGGAGGCGGCACCGGAATACGTGAAGGAGGTGTCGGTCTATGTCTATGACTCTATAGGCAACTATGTTTCACGTCTGGACGTGCCGCAGACGGTTCTGGCTGCCAATGGTCATAAGGTTAGGATTGAAGGACTCCAGGAGGGCGACTACCAGTTTGTGGTGTGGAGCGGTATCAGCAACAGCCAGTATACCGTGTCAGGAGACAAAAGCACGATGGACGCATTCCGCCTGTCGCTGGCAGGCTCCTCCACAACTGTATCCACTCGTCTGACCGATGTGTACTACGGCCTTCTGACGACCGTTCACTACGACGCCGCCTATGCCGTTCACGATGTCTGGATGATGAAGGATACCAATCAGCTGACGTGCCTATTTGTGCCGCTGTCGGGCGACGTGGCGGTCAATCCTGCCGATTACGATGTGAAGGTCGTTTCGGCCAATGGTACCATGAACGTACTGAACAAGCCTGTTTCTGCCACTCCTATTACCTACCTGCCCTTCGAACGTAACAGTGTAACGGTCGACGATTCGGAATATGGCGAGTTGCACGGTATAGGTTTCAGTCTGACGACCTTGCGTTTGATGGAAGACCTCGACAGCCGTCTGGTCTTTCAGAAGGCTGACACCGGCGAAACAATCTTCAATATCTCGTTACCGGAATATATCGGCATGATAGGGTCATATTACACCAATCTTGGTAGTCCGCTGACCTTGCAGGAGTATCTTGACCGTCAGGACTTCTATCACATTGTATTCTTCCTCTCAGAAGATTTCAGCACGCTCATCCGTCTGGATGTCAACAGTTGGCGACTGAGGGCTAAAAATCACTTAAAGCTTTGACACTGTGAAACGTTTTACCTCATCCTGCTTCGCACTGATTCTTCAGGTCTTTGCCATTGTCGCGCTGACGGCTTGCCAGATGGACGATGGCGATAACCCTGGTCGTGTCACCAAGGTGAAGGTGGGCGATGGGGTCCCTGATTTCGTTGTGACTGCCACTGACGGACAGGCACTGTCGCCGTGGTTGCTTAAGGGAAAGGTCTATGTGCTTAATTTCTTCGATACCGGTTGCCCTGACTGTCAGAAGGAATTCCCCGTGCTTCAGCAAATCTACGACAAGTATTGCGATTCGGTCACTGTCATCAACGTCCCGCGAAGCCAGACCCTCAGCGAGGTCGTTCAGTATTGGAGTGCGGAGTCACTGACCATGCCCCTCTATTCGCCTCGCGACAAGGACCTCTACTACCGTTTTGCCGACAGTGGCATCCCCCTGACATATATTGTCGATGGCAAGGGTGTCGTACAGGCCGTCTTCACCGATTCTCCATTGACCGATTTCAACACCTTCGATACCGTCCTGCACCAGTTGCTTCAGACGGAGGCAGAAGCTAACGACATGGTCAGCCTGACACTCCGGCTGAACGTGCCGGCAAACACGCGTAGTGCCGACGACACCTATTTCCAAAACGAGCATACCATCAGCCATCTCGAGCTTTTCTTCTTCGATGCCCGTACCGGAAAACTGTACAGCAAGGTTCTCGTCGACGACCTGACAAAGGACGACGATCCCTTTGACAAGACATACGATGTGACCTACCTAGTGAAGGATCTCAGTATCCATGCAGGCGTCTATCATATCTTTGCGATTGCCAATTACCCCCAAATCCCTGACGACATCACCGATTTGGACGAGTTCCTTGATCTGACCGACTCCATTACTTACCAGTCAGGCATCGAACCTAACATCCCCGCTCAAGGATGCATCATGACCAATCGCGCAACGCAGTTGCTGGATGTCAATCTGATACCCTGGGTCAACAACCCCTATTACCTTGCTATCGATATGGAACGCGTGCTGGCCAAGTTGCAGATTGGTGTGGCGAAAAACAATTTCGAGTTGAAGCACAATGGCCGGAAATATGCCGACATCAACATTACCAACTACAAGCTGGTCAATCTCAACCGCCAGTATTATCTGTTCCAGCATAAGGATGCCATGAGTGACCTCGGACGGCAGCCCGATTTCCGCTTGCCCGACAATTACGCCGACTGCGACGAGCAGGATGGACAATACATCGTCGACCCCTATTTCTATAGCAAGACATCCAATCAGCGCGATGCTACCAAGTTCAAGGACATTTATGCCTCGTGGTACGGAGCATTCACTACCGAGAATTTCGCGTCCATCCCTGCGGCAGGCAATTACGGCTATGTGTATATCCTCGAGAACACGTCGTTCCGCACGAGCCAGAAGAATGGTTATTCGCCAGGCATCGTCTTCAAGGCTGCCGTAAGCCCGCTCTTTGTCTATCTCTACGACGACAAGACACATACGCTGGTCGAGGAATACCGTGCAGAATATTGGTCGCACACCATCTATCTATACAATTACAATTTCTATGGTTCCATCCAGGCTGTCAATGTGGCCAGCGGACTACGGCTCGACGAGCTGGAGACCTATACCGATGCCCAGTTGAAAACCTATGGCATCAAGCAGTGTAAGTTCAATATGGGTGTCTATGAGACCTTCTATACCTACTGGATTCGCCACCGCAACAATACCGATGACCCCATGGCGTCGATGGGCTATGGTGTTGTTCGCAACAACTACTACAAGATTGTCGTCTCCGGTGTCAGCGGCATTGGCAACAGCGAGATCCTTCCCGAAATCATGCGCGACAACTACCCCAACACTTACACCGACGTAGTTGTAGAATGATTTTTTCCGCCTCCGCGACTTCTACCACCCCTTGTCACGCGATAGTCAACCAAAATCTGAAAACGTCAGCATGTTCGTCAATAACGCAACCTTATTTGCGCTAAACCTTGCCTTATTGAAAAATACTCCGAAAGAAATTTTGAATAGTCCAAGAGTATTTTCGATTACTCCGAAAGTATTGCCGCTAACGCCTTCCCTGCTTACCGTCGCTCTCCTCCCTGCTGTCGGCTTGACACTTCCCTGCTCTCGGCCGGACAGCAGGGAGCAGAACGCCGTTAAGCCCGTAAGGTGACGAGTCAATGTCAAATTGCTCGTCAATAACCCTGGGTTATTTGTGAATAAGTGCCACTTATTTCTGAATAAGAGCCACTTGTTTTCCGAGAAGTGGCACTTGTTCATTCATTAGAGATACTCGAAAAGATGGAAGATATGTGGAAGAGAAAATTGTCTCTTCCATCTTCCGAATAGTAAGTAAATACAGGCAATACGAGCATTTTTGTGGAAGATGGAAGAGAATTTACAATATTTTTTTCTAACCTTTACTCTGCTCTCTGCTAACTGCTGTCGGCTTGACACTTCCCTGCTGTCGGCTGTACAGCAGGGAGCAGAGCGCCGTCCAGCCAGTAAGGTGAAGAGACTGACTTTTGAGCTGATGGGGTTTGCGTTTTGGCTGAAAAAACGCTGGCAGAGGGGGAGGGAACAAAAGAAAAAGAAGAAAAAGTTGCGGAAAAGTTGCGATTATTAAGAAAAATGTACTATCTTTGCAAGCAAGTATCGGTAAATCGTCGTAAACGACGTAAGGCTGATTCCCTGAGTGCAGGGTGCCGGTATGACATTGAGGGTAAAACAATAACAGCATTAGCTGATTATTCGGCATATCTTGAAACCTAGGAAATTTCAATGATTAGAATTGCCATAATAGTCACTAGTTCTGCACCTAAGGGTGTGGACATGACTTATCTGGCAATTCGGGCAATCCTAGGGCCTCAAGATATGGATAAGGCGGTTCACGCCTTTTCTATGTTCTGAGGTCTCTTTGGTTTTGTCCGTTTACAAAGCCCGTTAAGTCAGTGAGTGCCAATAACCGAATATTACTATGCTATTTCAGAAGACTATTCTCAAGAAATACTTGGGTCTGATAGATGAAGAAGTTGTCAGTGTGGCTTGGAAACAGTTTCAGGCTTATTTTCTTGATGAACAGATACAAGCCAATATCCAACAATCGAAAGAGGAACAATTCCAGGAAGGTTTTCTTCGTGAGTTGTTTGTTAAGGTGTTAGGCTATACGCTTAATCCCTCGCCAGACTTCAACCTTATTACGGAGAAAAAGAATGAGACAAACTCGAAGAAAGCTGATGGCGCTATTCAGAAAGATGGTAGGGTGATAGGCGTGATAGAACTGAAAGACCATAAGACCACTGACCTCTCGAAGGTAGAGCCTCAGGCATTCAACTATAAAAGCCAGCATCCTGATGCACGTTATGTTGTAATCTCCAATTTCGAGAAGCTTCGTCTTTATTTAGACAATGCTGTAGAGTATCGCGAATGGAACCTGTTTCATCTGACGGAAGAGGATTTCCGCGAGTTGTATCTTTGTCTCGCTTGGAAGCAGGTTGAGCGAGGTATGGCTTTACAGATAAAGCAGGAGTCTGTGTCGAGTGAAGATCAGATTACGAAAGCACTCTACAAAGACTATTCGCAATTCAAACGAGTGCTTTTTGCTGATATCCTGAAGCTGAATCCAACCCCAGAGGGAAAGGATGAAAAAGAATGGAAACTGCTTCTTTTTAAGAAGACACAGAAACTTCTTGATCGTCTGCTGTTTATCTTCTTTTCTGAAGATTGTGGACTTCTGCCTCCCAATTCGATGGTGCAGATAATCGACCAGTGGGAGAGCCTCAAAGAGATGGACGAATATCGTCCTTTCTACGACAGAGTGAAGAAGTACTTCGGCTACATGAATACTGGCTTTCAAGGCAAGAAATATGAGATATTTGCCTATAATGGTGGACTTTTCAAACCAGACGAGGTACTTGACAATATCAAGATTAGCGACGACCTGTTGGTAGAACATACCCGTAAACTGTCAGAATACGACTTTGAGAGCGATGTGGATGTAAACATCTTGGGCCACATCTTTGAGAATTCGCTTTCCGAGATTGAAGAGGTTACTCAGCAAATCAACAATGGTGCAGCACCACAAACCTCGAAACGTAAGCAGGATGGCGTATTCTATACCCCTCAGTATATCACAAAATACATTGTAGAGAATACCGTTGGTCGTCTTTGTGCAGAGAAGAAACAGCAGTTAAACATTGTTGAGGATGAGTATTTCTCAGATCAGCGTCGCCAGATGCAAACAAAGAAGCGACTGTTAGATCAGTTGCATCAATATCGTGATTGGTTGCTCCAGATTACGATCCTCGATCCGGCCTGTGGTAGTGGTGCTTTCCTGAATGCTGCCTTGCAGTTCCTGATGGCTGAACATAAGTTGATTGACGAGATGGAGGCAAAAGTGGCTGGCTCTGCTATCGTATTCCAGGATGTGGAGAACAGCATCTTAGAGCATAACCTCTATGGCGTTGACATCAACGAAGAGAGTGTAGAGATAGCCCAGTTAGCTCTATGGCTGCGAACTGCAAAACCACACCGTAAACTGAACTCACTCAATGAGAATATCAAATGTGGAAACTCCCTGATTAGCGATCCAGCTATTGCAGGCGAAAAAGCCTTCAACTGGCAAGAGCAATTCCCCAAGGTGTTCGAAAAAGGAGGCTTCGATGTGGTGATTGGTAATCCGCCGTATGTGAGAATCCAAGGGATAAAATCTAGCCAGGAGATAGAATCTTATTTTTTTGAAAATACGTTCCAATCAGCAAAAGGAAGGTATGATTTATATATTTTGTTTATTGAACAGGCACTAAATTTGATTAAAGATAAAGGATTGGCATCATACATCCTGCCACATAATTTCATGACAGGTAATCTTGGTGCTGGAATCCGTGAACTTCTATCGAATAAGCATCTTGTGGAAGAGATTGTCCATTTTGGATCACATCTTGTATTTGAGGAAGCGTTGACATATACATGTATTATCAAATTATCAAAAGATAATGATGTAATTCGTTTTGCCTCAATCAATCCAAAAGATTTGAATCAGGAGATTCCATTTGAAAGTATAGATTATAGTTGTTTAGGAAAAGAAAAATGGAATCTGACAAACGCCTCGAATAAAGTTATCTTAGACAAAATATCTGAGGAGAAACATCATGTTTCAGACTTCTTCTCTAATGTGGGACGAGGTATCGTCACAGGGATGGATGATTGCTTCATTATGACTGGCACTATTTCTAATGGGCTTTTTTCTGGTTATTCGAAAGCATTAAAGGAGAATGTTCAGATTGAAGCAGAATTGATGAAACCTATTTTGATGGGCAATAGTGTTCATGCTTATTCTGAACTTTATGCAGAACAATATGTTCTTTATCCTCATATTATTAAGGATGGAAGGACAGAGGTTATGAAGGAAGAATTATTGGAAAGTTCATTCCCTCTTGCATATTCTTACCTATTGAACTTTAAAGAAACACTTGTTGCTAAGAAAGTCAAATATAAGACAAATCCTCAATATTGGTATAGTTTGCATAACTCACGTGATATGTCTTTATTTATTGAGAGGAAGATTATAACTCCATATTTAGCAAATAAATGTCAGATGAGCATAGATAATTATGGGGGGATGTTTACAAACGACAAATGTTCTATTTTAAAACTAAGTCCCCAATATGTAAACTTATACCTGCCTTATCTTGCAATTTTAAATTCCAAGTTGTGCTGGTTCTTTATAGCAAATACTAGTTCAGAATTTGCAGGAGGTTATTTCGTCTTTTCTAATCTTTTTTTAAACCCATTCCCAATACCAGATTTGACTCAGGATGAGAATAAAGAAATAACAACATCTTTATCTGCTATAGCGGAAGCTATGCTCTCCCTCAATTCCCAACTTCAGGAGAAACGCAGTCGTTTCCTTCGTCGTTTGGGTGAGAACTTTGATGGCATAAAGAAAACAACAGCTTTACAGACGTTTGACCAGTTAGACTTCAAAGGCTTTGTGTCAGAACTAAAGAAACAGAAGATCAAACTCTCATTGGTTCAGCAAGATGAATGGGAAGATTACTTCAATCAATATCGTCAAGCCTGCCATGAACTCTTAGAACAGATAAAGGCTACAGACAACGAGATAGACCAGCGAGTGTTCGACCTCTATGGTCTTACACCAGAAGAACGTGAAATTGTAATTGCACAATAGAAGCATTGTGTTATCTTAATGAAAATGAATTAACTAAAACACCATATTATGATTGAGAAATGGAATTACTTTGTTTATGACCTATGTGAGGCCAAGAAGAAAGATGTTGACGAAGACAGCTTTCATACTCTCATTGAGACCCAACTACAACATTTGGGATGGGCAAAGTTCAAAGGAGAGATATGTCACAAGCCCAATATTCATATTGGCAACAACAACCGTATTGAGCCAGATATCTTAATAAAGAGAGATGGTGAGGACGAATTTGTGATTGAGGTAAAACGTCCATCACACAAGCAAAGTAAAAAGGACGTAGATCAATTGCTGTCATATATGCGTCTGCTGAAGCTAAGTGTAGGCATTTATATGGGTGAACATATCGAAATCTTTTATGATATGCCTTCGAGTAAGGAGGCCATATCTATTATGAAGATTCCACTGGAAATTGACAACAAACTGGGTGCAAGATTTATTGATAAGTTCTTGAAAGATAATTTCAGTAGAGAGGCTATTGTGGGCTTCTGCGAAGAACGTATCCAAGAGATACAACGCCAGAACAGCTTGAATGAAATCAAGGAGAGTCTGATAGCAGATGCCCAGACACAGATAGCAGAAAGCTTGAAGCCTTATTTAATGGATAAATATGGCAGTAGTTTCTCTGAAGAAGAAATCAGGGGCATGTTGTCTACTATGCGCTTTACTGCTTCTGCTGATGGAAGTCGAACTGAACCAGAAGTAGTTGTCCCCAAACCTCAACCTAAGCCAAAGAACAATCTTATTAAGTGTCATATAACCAGGAATGCTGATGCCCAAGGCCTTTTTAATCCTGCAAATCAGTCTCTGACAGTTCTAAAGGGAAGTCGAATCAATCCTGTACACGTAAGAAAGATTAGCGAAGCAGGAAGAAAGAAACGCGACTGGCAGTTTGCAGAATATACAGAAGTGCAGGATGGAAAGAGAATAGTTAAGGAGGACGTACTTTTTGACACTCCAAGTGGTGCAGCTCAATTCTGTGTTGGTGGTTCTGCCAACGGCTGGAATGAATGGAAAGACGAGGAAGGTCGTGAGTTGAATGTATATCGCGTCAATGATGGTACACATAAGACTGGAGGCAGTTTCGATACAAACAGGGTAACTGCCCCACACCAATTCCAGCTGGACTTTTGGACGAAATTCAAAGAAAAACTGGAGGTAACGGGAAAGATTCCAACTTTACAGACCCCACAGCCCCACAACTGGTATGATGTAAGGATAGGACGCTCGAACATCTTGTTGAATAATGTCTGCAATACTCAGAAAAACTTCGTGAGTGTGAGGCTATATATCAGGAATCAAGTAGTTGATGTGTATTATCCTGCTCTAGAAGCCAGACGCAACGAGATAAACCAGGCCTTGGGCTGTGAGCCAGTATGGGATGCAAATCCTGCGGCAAAGGATAAGACAATCGCCCTGTTCCACAAGAAGGATCTATCAAATCCAGAGAAAGTAGAGGAAGCTCTGGACTGGCTTGTTCAGCAGACCATTATTTTCTATAATGTTTTCTCGAAGGAAGTAAAGGGAATTAAAGTATAATAGGATGAAGAAAAGGTATGAATCAATAGAAAAGCCAGACAAATGCCCTAAATGTGGGGCGCCTGTGTATCGGATACAATATGGCATGCCGATGATGTCGGAAGAGGAGTATTTCAATACTTATCATGAGCATGTTATCTATGGTGGATGCTGTGTTTCAGAAGATGACCCGGAATGGCAGTGTAGCAAATGCGGAGCTGAGTTTTACAATGCAAAACATATTCCATTGACAAAGAAAGATGCCTATGCAAAGTTAGATGTTATGCTGAGCGAAGAGGATAAGAAAGAAATGACAAAGGGAGATTCCTGTGAATATCATTTTTCGCTTGGGATGTGGATCAGAAATAACTGGATTTATGAACAGGATGATGAGTATAGAAAGCTTTTAGCTGAAATATTTGGTGATGATTCTCCCTTCTTTGAACCAGATGATCTGTCTGACAGGATTATCAAGTCGTATCAGCGACATCTGAGGGGACTGAAGAAAAAGAAGCAGGACTGAAAGGGTCCTGCTTCTATTAGCTTAAACTGGTTCCACATCCTCCAGCTCATCAATCAGCTCGATAATTGACTTACCATCAATTTTGAACTGCTCAAGGGCTGTATTGCCATCAGGGAATGCCTGATACTCTTCTGTGTAGTGCTCATCGCAATATGCTACATGCTTCGAATCAGAGAGGAAATGATACGGCTTGCCTTTGTAAGTGAAATACAGGTCATATCTTTGTACGGCGAAATCATAGAATAAAGTTTCCTCTACTCCATTCTTATAGCCATGATATAAGCTTCCATTCACTTTGTAGTTAGGTGGATACTTGGCATTGTACCAATAACCAGCCAAATCTTTCATTACATAGTCTTCATGTGCCATTTTTTTCTTATTTAAAGTTTAAAACATCATCTATTAGTTTCTTCATGCTCTTTGTAAGCGGTTGTGCATCAAGAGGATGTCCATCTTTCCAAGGATGGAAATGAGCGCCCAAACCGTCATGGTCTGTTGTGTGAATCTCAAAAATCTTTTTGCCATCAGCATCGTATTTTGCAATAGCCTTCACCCCCTTGCCACTTTTATTAAAGATTGCATAGACGGAATTAGGGCTGTGACTTTCTTCTGGCAATTTTAAGGATGACTTAGGATTCTTCAACTCGAGAATTTTTATTCCAGAACTCGTTATTGTTACAGTTTTCCATCTGCGACCAGCTTCCGACGCGGTTGTTTTTCTTGCAAAACTTCCATTACCTCCCATAGCGCAATTTCTTTAGACGTTCGTTAAAAAAATAAAGGCTGATATCGCTGTGCTCGTAAGGCATACGAGTGCCATAGCGAATAATGAGAGAGGGATGAAGCGTCGAGATGGCTTTCTCGTAGCCACGATACCAAAGGTACTTTGACACGTCGTGCTTTAGGATGCCATTACAGTTGATAGCTACAGGTGCGTATTGAGGAATGCCCGTGAAACTATAGTCATAGCTATCGGGCAACGACCAGGTAACATTGGGGATAACAATGACTCCATGCTGTTGCAGATAACGCGCAAATGCACGATTGATATATGCACTGAGATATCTTTCATCTGCAGACATGTCGGAATACTGAGATAAGTCGGGCATGATTACCGCATTACATTTCAGGAAGAAGTCCAGATATCTTTCCGGATGGCGAAGTACGCAAAAGAAGCGTCTATCGTGGATAAAGAAATGGACTACGCATCCATAGTCCTTACGGGCATAGGCCTCATGAAAAGGTACTAACCTGATAGGGACTATGTTTTCAATCTTAATTGATTTCAGCACTGGCAGCTCTTTTCTGCTTGCTGAAGGCAGGCCACCATACAAATCGGGGTGAAGAAGTTCGCTATAGTTAATTTTGAACTCCTTTCTCTTTAACTTTAATGGTTCTAATTTCGTCATTTTGAACTTTAAAAAGTTAAAAATACTAATAATCTATAATAATTACCCGATATTAGAACCATCATGTGCCGCTTTCAAGAATAATTTCTTAATTTTGCAGCAAGGAACTATGATGATCCCTTTTCTGGGGCAACTCGGAAAGTCTATCGGGAGAGCAATCCTAAGGTCTCGTACTATTCGCGGTAGTACGGGACTTTTTCGTTGCCTTACTCTGTTATATCTTTCTAAACATCATAATGCTCATCTATTTTAAAGTTAATTACTCGGCCTTTTCTCATGGAATTGAGATGGAGACCCTTATCACCTTGCAAAGTTAACAATAATAATACTCTCATCCAAAAATATAATAAAAAAAATGTTCATATTCGAATTTTTTTATGTAATTTCGCAGTCTGAAACAAACAAAATCTTTTTAAAAGCATTTCGTCGCATCGTTTGAGATGCTAGAGGGACTGGTGAGTGACATTAACGATGGCTGAGGGGGGTAGCAAACAAAAAAATGGGCTGATGTTTGGTCAGCTCACTTTTTTTTCGTACCTTCGCCGGCGATATGGAAGAAACGAGTAATATGCAGGAACAGGAGCACATGGTGCTGCGTACGGAGGGGCTGGTGAAGATTTACGGCAAGCGTACGGTGGTGAATGACGTGTCGTTCGATGTGAAGCAGGGCGAGATTGTCGGTCTGCTGGGTCCTAACGGTGCCGGTAAAACGACGTCGTTCTATATGACGACGGGACTGATAGTGCCGAATAAAGGTCATATATTTTTGGGCGACGAGGACGTGACGACCTACCCCGTGTATAGGCGTGCCCGCGCTGGTATCGGCTATCTGGCACAGGAGGCCTCGGTGTTCCGTAAGATGACGGTCGAGGACAATATCCTGTCGGTATTGGAGATGACGGGCAAGCCCCGCGACTACCAGTTGGAGAAGTTGGAGAGCCTGATCAAGGAGTTCCGTCTGCAGAAGGTGCGCAAGAATACCGGTGACCGCCTGTCGGGTGGTGAGCGCCGTAGGACGGAGATAGCGCGCTGTCTGGCCATTGAGCCGAAATTCATCATGCTCGACGAGCCGTTTGCCGGTGTGGACCCCATTGCCGTTGAGGACATCCAGTTTATTGTGTGGAAGCTGAAGGACAAGAATATCGGTATTCTTATTACCGACCATAACGTGGAAGATACGCTGTGTATCACCGACCGCGCCTATCTGTTGTTCGAGGGCCGCATCCTGTTCCACGGGTCACCGGAGGAGTTGGCCGCCAACCCGATAGTGCGTAAAAACTACTTGACGGAGTCGTTTGTGTTGAGGCAGAAAGACTTCTCGGCGTTGGAGGAACAGCGCAAGGCAGAAGAGGAAGAAAGTTAATAATTCTTAAGAGGTGAGTGTTAAGAGGTGAGAGGTGAGAGAAAATTCGTACCTTTGCACGCTCATAACGCATGTATATTATTAAATAAGGTATAAAAAAGAGATGAATATTACATTTGAAGCTCCTGACAAGATCAATGGTTTGATGACCATTACATTGGAGTCGGCTGACTATCAGCCTGAGGTCGAGAAGACCCTGAAAGACTATCGTAAGCGCGCCAACATTCCCGGATTCCGTCCTGGTCAGGCCCCGATGGGCATGATCAAGCGTCAGTTCGGTACCAGTGTGAAGGTTGACGCCGTGAACAAGCTGTTAGGCGAGAAGTTGTACGAATATGTTCGTGAGAACAAGATTCAGATGTTGGGTGAGCCCCTCCCCAGCGAGCAGCAGGAAGCCCTCGACTTCGAGAGCGACCAGCCCCTGACATTTAAGTTCGACATTGCCGTAGCCCCTGAGTTTGAGGCTAAGTTGAGCGGTAAGGACAAGGTTCCTTTCTATAACATCACCGTTGACGACAAGCTCATCGACCAGCAGGTGGAGATGTATCAGAGCCGTGCCGGTCAGTATGAGAAGGTAGAGCAGTTTGATGCCGAGCAGCGTGATATGCTGAAGGGTGACCTGCGCGAGGTGAATGGCACTATTGAGGTTGCCGACGCCGTGCTGATGCCCCAGTATATGAAGGTGGACGACCAGAAGAAGCTGTTTGACGGCTGTAAGCTGGGTGACATCATCACCTGGAATCCCCGCAAGGCCTATCCTGAGAGCGATGTCGAGGTATCGAGCCTGCTGAAGATTCAGAAGGAAGAGGTGAAAGACCACGAGGGTGATTTCACTTTCCAGATTACCGAGATCAGCCGTTTCGTGAAGGCTGAGGTGAACCAGACACTGTTCGACCAGACCTTCGGTGAGGGTGCTGTGAAGAGCGAGAAGGAGTTCCGTCAGAAGATTGCCGACCAGATCAGTCAGCAGTTCAAGGCTGACAGCGACTATAAGTTCCTGCTCGACGTCCGTGAGCACATGGAGAAGAAGGTTGGCAAGCTGGAGTTCCCCGAGGCTATCTTGAAGCGTGTGATGATTCAGAACAACAAAGACCGCAAGGATGCTCAGGAGTATGTAGAGAAGAACTTCGAGCTGAGTATCAGGGAGTTAGGCTGGCACCTCATCAAGGAGCAGCTCGTTGCCGCTCAGGGTATCAAGGTCGAGGAAGACGACTTGAAGCAGGTTGCCAAGGAGGCCGCCCGTGCACAGTTTGCCCAGTACGGTATGAGCAATGTTCCCGAGGAGTATCTGGATAACTACGCTCAGGAGATGTTGAAGAAGCGTGAGAATGTTGACGGCCTCGTTGACCGTGCCGTTGACGTGAAGCTGACCGCCGCCCTGAAGGGTGTGGTGAAGCTCGACGAAAAAGACATCACTTTGGAGGACTTCCAGAAGATGCTTCAAGAAAAGTAAAAAGTAAGAAGATAAAAAGGAAAAAACGTTAAAAGAAAACCTCTTTATATTTCTTTAACCAAAAAAATAGGTCGGAATGCTTTGCGTTCCGACTTTTTTTTGTAATTTTGTATCTACTTTTCGCGAAAAAGGCAGGCAGACCCCTGCTTTTTGTCATAAATAATGAAAATAAAAAGAAAGAATATATGAACAACGATTTTAGAAAATATGCTACCAAGCATCTTGGAATTAACGGTCTCGTACTCGACGAAGTGATGAGTGCACAGGCACAGTATCTGAACCCCTATATCCTGGAGGAGCGTCAGTTGAATGTCACCCAGATGGATGTCTTTTCGCGACTGATGATGGACCGCATCATCTTCCTCGGCACACAGATTGACGACTATACCGCCAATACCCTGCAGGCTCAGCTGTTGTATCTGGACTCTGTGGATTCGGGCAAGGACATCAGCATCTATCTGAATTCCCCTGGTGGCAGCGTGACGGCAGGCCTCGGCATCTATGACACCATGCAGTTCATCTCCAGCGACGTGGCTACCATCTGTACCGGTATGGCAGCCTCGATGGCCGCTGTGCTGCTCGTAGCAGGTACGGAAGGCAAGCGTTCGGCACTGCCTCACAGCCGTGTGATGATTCACCAGCCGTTAGGTGGCGTGCAGGGTCAGGCTTCGGATATTGAGATTGAGGCCAAGGAGATTATGAAGTTCAAGAAGGAACTCTATACCATCATCTCCGAACATTCGCACACCCCTTATGACAAGGTGTGGAACGACTCTGACCGCAACTACTGGATGACGGCAGAGGAGGCCAAGGAATATGGTATGATTGATCAAGTGTTGAAGAAGAAGTAATGGCAAAGAAATGTAATTTCTGTGGACGTAGCGACCGTGACGTAAAACTTCTGATTACGGGTATCGACGGAGCAATCTGTGAGGATTGTGCCGTCCAGGCCTATCAGGTGGCTACTGCCAACGGCTATGGACCAGATGCCAAGAAGAAAGCCAATAGCGGCAAGAAGCTGAACGTGCCCAAGCCCAAGGAAATCAAGGCCTATCTGGATCAGTATATCATCGGTCAGGATGAAGCCAAGAGATACCTTTCTGTTGCCGTCTATAACCACTATAAGCGTTTGCAGCAGCCCGACAGCGACCAAGGTGTGGAAATCGAGAAATCGAACGTCATCATGGTTGGTTCGACGGGTACTGGCAAGACGCTGTTGGCGAGAACCATTGCCAAACTGCTGGACGTGCCGTTTACCATTGTCGATGCCACCGTGTTTACGGAAGCCGGCTATGTCGGCGAGGATGTAGAGAGCATTCTGACCCGTCTGTTGCAGGTTGCCGACTATAATGTGGAGGCTACGCAGCGTGGTATTGTCTTCATCGACGAGATTGACAAGATAGCCCGTAAGTCGGACAATCCCTCCATCACCCGTGACGTCAGTGGCGAGGGTGTGCAGCAGGGACTGTTGAAACTGTTGGAAGGTACTACCGTCAATGTGCCGCCCAAGGGTGGCCGCAAGCATCCAGATCAGGAGTATATCGGTGTTGATACCCGTAACATCCTGTTTATCTGCGGTGGTGCCTTCGATGGCATTGAGCGTAAGATAGCCCAGCGCATGAATACCCATACGGTAGGCTATAACTCAGTGCAGAACGTGAGAAAGATAGATAAGGAAAACCTGATGCAGTATATCGTCCCTCAGGATTTGAAGTCGTTCGGACTGATTCCTGAGATCATCGGTCGACTGCCTGTGCTGACCTATCTGAATCCTCTGGACCGCGACGCTTTGACGAAGATATTGACAGAGCCTAAGAACTCCATCGTGAAGCAGTATGAGAAGCTGTTTGAGATGGATGGTATCAAGCTTACCTTCACCCCTGAGGCTCTGAAACTCATCGTCGACAAAGCTGTGGAGTATAAGCTCGGTGCTCGCGGACTACGCTCCATTGTGGAGAATATTATGATGGAGGCAATGTTTGAGATACCCTCCAAACGAGTGAAATCCTTTGACGTGACGAAAGAGTATGCCCAGGAGCAGCTCGACAAGTCGCATCTACAATAACACTTAGAAAGTCTATGGCAAAAAAGAAACAAAATCTGACAGAAGCGCTGAAGAAGTATTTCGGCTTCGACAAATTCAAGGGCGATCAGGAAGCGATCATACAAAATGTGTTGGACGGCAAGGATACCTTCGTGTTGATGCCGACGGGCGGCGGTAAGTCGCTCTGCTACCAGTTGCCCTCGCTATTAATGGACGGTACGGCTATTGTCATCTCGCCGCTGATAGCCCTGATGAAGAATCAGGTTGACGTCATCAGCTCGATGAGTGACGAAGGCACGGCCCATTACCTGAACTCGTCGCTGAACAAGTCGGCTATCGATCAGGTGAAGGCCGATATCCTGGATGGTAAGACCAAGCTGCTCTATGTGGCTCCCGAGTCGTTGACCAAGGACGAGAATGTGGAATTCCTGAAGCAGGCGAAGATCTCGTTCTACGCCATTGACGAGGCCCATTGTATCTCGGAGTGGGGTCATGACTTCCGTCCGGAGTATCGTCGCATCCGTCCTATCATCAATGAAATCGGTGAGGCACCCATCATTGCCCTGACGGCGACGGCAACGGATAAGGTCCGTACGGATATCAAGAAGAATCTGGGTATCATGGATGCCAAGGAGTTCAAGAGTTCGTTCAACCGTCCGAACCTGTATTACGAGGTACGTCCGAAGACGCAGAATGTCGATAAGGACATCATCAAGTTCATCAAGCAGCATCCCGGCAAGAGCGGTATCATCTACTGTCTGTCGCGTAAGAAGGTGGAGGAGTTGGCAGAGATTCTGAAGGCCAACGACATCAAGGCAGCAGCCTATCATGCCGGACTGGAGTCGGCACTCCGTTCGCAGACGCAAGACGACTTCCTGATGGAGGAGATTGACGTCATTGTGGCCACCATCGCCTTTGGTATGGGTATCGACAAGCCCGATGTGCGTTTCGTCATCCATTATGACATCCCCAAGTCGCTGGAAGGCTACTATCAGGAGACTGGCCGTGCCGGTCGTGACGGCGGTGAGGGCATGTGTATCACGTTCTACGCCCAGAAGGACCTGCAGAAGCTCGATAAGTTCATGGAGGGCAAACCCGTTGCCGAGCAGGACATCGGTCGTCAGTTGTTGGCCGAGACCGCAGCCTATGCCGAGACGAGTGTCTGTCGCAGAAAGATGCTGCTGCACTATTTCGGTGAAGAGTATACTCAGGAAAACTGCCATAATTGCGACAACTGTCTGCATCCCAAGACCAAGCAGGAGGCCAAGGATCTGCTGGTGCTGGTGCTGAAGACCATCCATGCGTTGAAGGAGAATTTCCGTTCCGATTATATTGTCGACTTTGTCATTGGCAAGGAAACCGAAGAGATTCTTGCCCATAAGCATCAGAACCATGACCTTTTCGGTGCCGGTGAGGATATGGAACACAAGTTGGTGAATCCCGTCATCCGTCAGGCATTGATTGCAGGTTATCTGAAGAAGGACGTCGAGAACTACGGTCTTTTGAAGCTGACTTCCGCTGGCAAGAAATTCCTGAAGAACCCCGTATCGTTTATGATTGTCGAGGATAATGAGTTCAATGAGGACTATGACCCGTCGTCTGATCACGAGGCTGGCATCAGTGCCCTTGACGAGACGCTCAGTGCCATGCTGAAGGACCTGCGTAAGAAGGTTAGTCGTAAGCTGGAGCGTCCTCCCTATGTCATCTTCCAGGATGTCTCGATAGAACAGATGGCTACCGACTATCCTGTGTCGTTGGAGGAGTTGAAGAATATCCAGGGTGTCGGTGAAGGCAAAGTCCGTCAGCCCTATGCCAAGGAGTTTGTCGACCTCATCAAGCGCTATTGCGAGGAGAACGATATCGAGCGTCAGGCTGATATGCGTGTCCGTACGGTGGCCAAGAAGTCTATCCTGAAGGTGAAGATTATCCAGGCCATTGACCGTCAGATAGCCCTTGATGATATTGCCACTGCGCAGGGCTTGGAGTTTGAGGAACTGTTGGACGAGGTGGAAGCTATCGTCTATAGCGGTACGAAGCTCAATATCGACTATTTCCTTGAAGAGGTGATGGACGAAGACCATGTAGATGACATCTACGATTATTTTGCCGACAGTGAGAGCGACTCTTTGGAGGATGCCATCAACGAGCTGGGTGGCGAATGTACGGAAGAGGAAATCCGGCTGGTGCGCATTAAGTTTATCAGTGATATGGCGAACTAGGAGAGGTGAGAGGTAAGAAGTAAGAGGTAAGAAGTTAGAAGATAAAAAGTTATATAGATATGGCATCTTTTATTGACGACAAGATTGTGATGGACGGTTTGACATTCGACGACGTCCTGTTGATTCCGGCTTATTCGGAAGTGCTGCCCAAGATGGTAGAGTTGCGAACCCATTTCTCGCGTAACATCGAGCTGAACGTGCCTTTTGTGACGGCAGCTATGGATACGGTTACCGAGAGTCAGATGGCTATTGCCATTGCCCGTGAGGGAGGTATCGGTGTGATACATAAGAATATGTCGATAGAGAACCAGGCCCGTGAGGTTGCTATCGTGAAGCGTGCAGAGAACGGTATGATCTATGACCCTATCACCATTCCTCTGGGTAGCACGGTGGCTCAGGCATTGGATATTATGTCGGAGTATCATATCGGCGGTATCCCCGTGGTGGATGCCGAGAAGCATCTGGTGGGTATTGTTACCAACCGCGACCTGCGTTTCGAGCGTCGTCTGGATCGTCCCGTCGAGGAGATTATGTCGAAGGAGAATCTTGTGACAACCCATCAGCAGACCGACCTGACAGCTGCAGCCCAGATTCTGCAGGAGAACAAGATTGAGAAGCTCCCCGTAGTAGATAAGGACAACCGCCTGATTGGTCTGATTACCTATAAGGATATCACGAAGGCCAAGGACAAGCCGATGGCCTGCAAGGACGAGAAGGGTCGTCTGCGTGTTGCTGCCGGTGTCGGTGTGACAACGGATACTTTGGAGCGTATGCAGGCTTTGGTCAATGCTGGTGTTGACGCTATCGTCATTGATACTGCCCACGGTCATTCCAAAGGTGTTATCGACAAGCTCCGCGAGGCCAAGATGTCGTTCCCGAATATTGATATCGTGGTAGGAAATATTGCCACGGGTGCTGCTGCCAAGATGTTGGTGGATAATGGTGCCGATGCCGTGAAGGTTGGTATCGGTCCGGGTAGTATCTGTACCACGCGTGTCGTTGCTGGTGTGGGTGTTCCTCAGTTGAGTGCCGTCTATGATGTCTACAGTGCTTTGAAGGGTACCGATGTGCCTCTGATTGCCGATGGTGGTCTGCGCTACAGCGGTGATATCGTCAAGGCCATTGCTGCCGGTGGTTCGTGTGTGATGATTGGTTCACTGGTTGCCGGTACCGAGGAGAGTCCTGGCGACACCATTATCTACAATGGTCGTAAGTTTAAGAGCTATCGTGGCATGGGTTCGCTGGAGGCTATGGAACATGGCTCGAAGGACCGCTATTTCCAGGCAGATACGAAGGATGTCAAGAAACTCGTTCCCGAGGGTATTGCCGGTCGTGTGCCTTACAAGGGAACCGTGCAGGAAGTCATCTATCAGATGGTCGGTGGATTGCGTTCCGGTATGGGCTATTGTGGTGCTGCCACCATCGAGAAGTTGCATGAGGCGAAGTTCACCCGTATCACCAATGCCGGTGTCAACGAGAGTCATCCGCACGACATCACTATCACCAGTGAGGCTCCAAACTATTCAAGACCCAACGATTGATTATAACCACGAATTTAACGAATTACACGAATAAGACAGATGAAACTGAAATTGATAGCGATAGGTTGCCTCATGAGTGCAGCCGTCCAGGCACAGAAGAGCGATCCTATCATCATGACGGTGGCAGGTGTTGATGTGCCCCGTTCTGAGTTCGAATATTCCTACAACAAGAACAATACCGACGGCGTCATTGACAAGAAAACCGTCGATGAGTATGTCGAACTCTTTGTCAACTACAAGTTAAAGGTCAAGGCTGCCCTTGACGCCCGTCTGGATACAACGACATCTTTCCGTCAGGAGTTTGCCCAGTATCGTGACCAGCAGATCCGTCCTGTTTTGGTGACCGACGATGATATGTTGGCTGAGGCTCATCGTATCTATGACCAGACGAACGAGAATATCGGTCCTGACGGTTTGGTGAATGCCAGTCATATCCTGCTACGTATTGCTCAGAAGGCTTCCGATGCAGAGCAGCAGGAGGCCAAGCGTCGTATCGACTCTGTCTATACTGCTTTGCAGGCTGGTGCCGACTTTGAGGCTTTGGCCAAGCAGGTGTCGCAAGATCCCGGTTCTGGCCGACGTGGTGGTGCCTTGGGTTGGTTTGCCCGTAACCAGATGGTGAAGGAATTCGAGGATGCCGCTTTTGCCCTGCAGCCCGGACAGATGAGCAAGCCGTTCCTGTCGCCTTACGGTTGGCATATCGTCCTTGTAAAAGAGCGCAAGCAGTTTGAGCCCTTTGAATTCCATAAGGACAATATCTTCCGTTTTATGGAACAGCAGAATATGCGTAACGGCATCGCAGAGCGTAAGTTGGATGCGCAGGTGGCAGCCTCTGGCAATACTGTCACCAAGGAGCAACTGTTGGACAAATGTGCTGACTCGCTCTCTGCTGCAGATCCCGAGATGCGTTACCTGATTCAGGAATACCATGATGGTTTGTTGCTCTATGATATCAGCAACCAGTTAGTATGGGACAAGGCCGCCAAGGATGAGCAGGCTTTGGCTAGCTATTTTAAGAAGCATAAGAAGAAGTATGCTTGGGACGAGCCCCGTTACAAGGGTATGGCCTATCATGTGAAGGATCCTGCAGATGTCAAGGCTGTTGCCAAATGTGTGAAGAAGCTGAAGTTTGATGATTGGAACGAAGCCCTTCGCAGCACCTTCAACAACGACTCCATTCTCCGTATCCGTGTGGAGAAAGGTCTTTTCAAGAAAGGTGACAACAAGCTTATCGACCGTGAGGTGTTCAAGGTCAAGGATGTTCAGGTGGATAGTGTCAAGGGCTTTCCTATTGATGCTGTCTATGGTAAGCTGTTGAAGAAGCCTCAGGACTATACCGATGTCCGTGCCCTTGTCGTTACTGACTTGCAGGACGAGATGGAGCGTGCCTGGGTGGCCGACTTGCGTAAGAAGTATGCCGTTACCGTCAACGAAGAAGTATTAAAGACAGTCAATAAGCATGAATAAAAGATTTCTAGTCATACTCTTTTCATTCGTCTCACTAGTCTCATTTGGTAAAGCACAGATCGACTCCCTTGCCACCGATTCCATTGGCACTATTGTTGACGAGGTTATATGGGTGGTTGGTGATGAGGCCATTCTGAAGTCTGATGTTGAGGCCATGCGTATTCAGGGCCAGCAGGAGGGCATGCGATGGAAGGGCGACCCCGATTGTGCCATCCCTGAGCAGATTGCCGTCCAGAAGCTTTACCTCAACCAGGCCATTATCGACAGTGTCGAGGTGACGGATGCTGAGATTACGCAAGGTGTGGAGCAGTATATTGAGAACATGATTTCTGTCATCGGTTCGCGTGAGAAGTTGGAGGAATATCAGAAGAAGACGCTGAGTCAGATCCGTTCCGAGTTGCGTGATTCCTACCGTGAACGTCTGATGGTTCAGGGTATGCAGCAGAAACTGGTGAAGGACATCACGGTGACCCCTGCTGAGGTACGCCGTTATTTCAAGGATATGTCGCTCGACAGTATTCCATTTGTTCCTACCGAAGTGGAAGTACAGATTATTTCCTTGCAGCCACGTGTGGAACAGGAAGAAATCAATCGCGTGAAAGAAGAGCTCCGCGATTATACCGACCGTATCAATCGTGGTGAGACGTCATTCCAGACGCTGGCACGTCTCTATTCTGAAGACGGTTCTGCCCGTAATGGCGGTGAGTTAGGCTATAGCAGTCGCGCCCAGTGGGTACCGGAGTTTGCCAATGTTGCTTTTGGTCTCACCGACCCGAAGAAGGTGTCGAAGATTGTGGAAACGGAGTTTGGTTTCCATATCATTCAGCTCATTGACAAACGTGGTGACAAGATCAATGTACGTCACATCCTTCGTAAACCCGTTCTTAGTGAGAAAGCCGTTCAGGATGCTCTCTCCCGTCTTGATACGGTGGCTACGGCCATTCGTGACAATGTACCTCCCGAGGCCATCAGAAAGGTCTTCAAGACCAAGGACGGTCAGGATATCGAAGGTTTCACCTTTGAGGATGGTGTGGCATTCTATTCCGACGATAAGGACACGCGAAATAACAATGGTCTGATGGTCAATGTCCTTGAAGACGGTCGTCAGCGCACTTCCCGTTTCAAGATGTCCGAACTGCCTTCCGAGATTGCCAGGATTGTAGATGGCATGCAGGTTGGTGAACTCTCTGCCCCCTTCCAGATGGTCAACAGCAAGAATGGCAAGACCGTTTGTGCCATTGTGAAGTTGAAGAGTCGTACGGAAGGTCACAAGGCTACCATCACTGAGGATTTCCAGATATTGAAGAATCTGGTGTTGGAGAAGCGCCGTCAGGAGCGTCTCCATCAGTGGGTTGTCAATCGTATCAAGTCCACCTATGTGCGTATCAACGAACGCTATCGCGACTGTCAGTTCGAGTATGAAGGCTGGGTGAGATGAAGAAGACTACGTTGTTTGTCATGCTTTTCGCTTTGTTGCTGTCGGCATTCGCTATGACGCCAGCTAAGAAGCGTGCTCCCCGCAAGAAAACTGCCAAGGTGGAGGACAAACGAGTGTATCTTGTTCATGCCGATAATCTGCATTACGATCAGTATAAGGACAATGCCGCCCAGGTGTTACATGGCAACGTGCATTTCCGTCATATGGGTGCCAATCTGTATTGCGACAGTGCCCATTTCTACGAGCAGACAAACTCGTTTGAGGCTTGGGGTCATGTGAAGATGCTACAGGGTGACACGTTGAAGCTGTTCAGCGACTATGCCTATTATGATGGTAACGACCAATTGGCTCAGGCCCGTCGTAATGTGATTCTCAAACATCGTAAATCAACGTTGTATACCGACTCGTTGGACTATGACCGCCTGTATAATTTTGGCAACTTTTTCGAAGGTGGCAAACTGGTCGATGGCAAGTCGACGCTTACCAGCGACTGGGGTGAGTACCATACCGATACCAAGATGGCGATGTTCTACTATGATGTGCGTCTAAAGGACCAGAAGATGTTTCTGACCACTGATTCTTTGTATTACGATACCCGTACGTCGACGGCCCATATCGTGGGTCCCTCCCGTATCCTGTCGGGCAGTAGCGAGATTTATAGTGAGGACGGCTATTACAATACCCGTACGGAACATTCCGAACTCTTTGGTCGTTCGGTGGTGAAGGACCAAGGCAAGACGTTGATTGGCGATAGCGTCTATCACAATGCTCATGATGGTACGAACTACGCCTATCGTAATGTGATATTGACGGATTCTGTCAATAAGAATATGTTGACTGGAGACTATTGTGAGTATAACGACTCCACAGGTTATGCGATGGCCACGAAACGTGCTGTTGTCGTCGATTTCTCGCAGAAGGACTCGCTGTATATCCATGCCGACACCTTTAAGATTTTTACGTTCAACAACAAAACCGATTCGGTCTATCGTAAAATACACGCGTATAATAAGGTTCGCGCGTATCGTGTGGATGTTCAGGCCGTTTGCGACTCGATGGTCTATAGCTCGTTGGACTCCTGCATGACGATGTACAAAGACCCTATCGTCTGGAATATGAACCAGCAACTCTTTGGTGAGGAGATCAAAGTTTATATGAACGACTCTACCATCGACTGGGCACACGTCATCGGGCAGGCTTTTTCTGTTGAGCAGATGCCTGACACCGTACATTTCAACCAAGTGTCATCCAAGGAGATGAAGGCCTTCTTCGAGAAAGGTCAGATCCGTGAGTCGCAGGCTATTGACAACGTGTTGATAGTCTATTATCCTGTTGACGATTCGGACAGTACGTTGATTGGCCTGAACTATACCGAGACCCCTTTGCTGAAGATGTTCCTCGAGAACCGCAAGCTGAAGCGTATCTGGATGTCAAAACCAAAGGGGACGCTGTATCCGATGACGCAGATTCCCCCCGAAAAATATTTCCTGCCGGGCTATGCGTGGTTCGACTATGTCCGTCCGTTGGACAAAGACGATATCTTTAATTGGCGCCCCAAGAATGCCGGTTCGGAACTGAAGGAAGTGAAACGCCGTGAGGCTCCCAAGAATACTTTAAGACAATGACAGACGTAATCCAACTACTTCCTGATAGTGTGGCTAATCAGATAGCTGCTGGTGAGGTGATACAACGCCCCGCCTCGGTCATCAAGGAGTTGGTAGAGAATGCCGTTGATGCCGGAGCACATACTGTCAACGTACTGGTGGTTGATGCCGGAAGGACGTCCATGCTGGTCATTGACGATGGTTGCGGTATGTCGGAGACCGATGCCCGTTTGGCTTTCGAGCGCCATGCTACCAGTAAGATCCGCAAGGCCGATGACCTCTTCGCCCTCCATACGATGGGTTTTCGCGGTGAGGCGTTGCCGTCGATCGTCGCTGTGTCGCAAGTCGAGCTCCGCACCCGTCGTCAGGAAGACGAGATTGGTACCTGTCTGGTACTTTCCGGTTCACGTGTCGAGAGTCAGGAACCATGTTCCTGTGCTGTGGGCAGCAGTTTCCTTGTCAGCAATCTGTTTTTCAATGTCCCTGCCCGTCGTAAGTTCCTCAAGACCAATGCCACCGAGCTGAATAATATCCTGACGGCTTTCGAACGTATCGTACTCGTCTATCCCGACATCAATTTCACGCTGCATAGCAATGGTCAGGAACTCATGAATCTCCGTGCCGGTTCGTTACGCCAGCGTATCTCCGATGTTTATGGTCGTCGCTATGGTCAGGAACTCCTGCCTGTCAATGTCGAGACGGCGATGTGTAAGATTTCGGGCTTTGTTGCCAAACCCGAGGCCGCACGTAAGAAGGGAGTGGCAGAATATTTCTTTGTCAACGGTCGCTTCATGAAACATCCTTATTTCCATAAGGCCGTGCAACAGGCTTACGACCGGTTGATACCTACGGGGATGCACGTTCCTTATTTCATTTATTTCGAGGTCAGCCCTGCCGATATCGACGTCAATATCCATCCCACGAAGACGGAGATTAAGTTTGAGAACGAGCAGGCTATCTGGCAGATTCTGACAGCGGCGGTGAAGGATGCCATCGGACAGTTCTGCGAGATTCCGCAGATAGATTTCGACATAGAGGGAAAACCCGATATTCCGGTGTATAATCCCACTTCTTCTGATGTCAATGGGCCCTCGATGATGCCCACTGCCCCGCGAACCGTCAGCAATCCCGCCTATAACCCCTTCTCTGACCGACGGTCAGGGAGTGGCGTTGCAATCTCTTCTTCCTCCAAGAAGGCCCCCAGCGGCTGGGAACAGCTCTACGATGGTGTCGGTCGTGAGGATACGTTGTTTGCCCCCGACATGAATGCGGAACCTGTTTCCGTTCCCCATACCTCATTGCCCGAAGACAAGTCTCCCGTGCATTATCAGTATAAAGGTTGTTACATCATGACTGCCGTCAAGTCCGGATTGATGGTTATCGACCAGTATCGCGCTGATGTCCGCATCCGTTATGAGCAGTGTCTAGCACAGTTGCAGGCCCGTTCGTCAGAGACCCAGCAGGTGCTCTTCCCTGAGGTGGTACAGTTCAGGGCTTCCGAACAACCCCTGCTGGAGCGTATTCTGCCGCGACTGTCGGCCATTGGGTTCGAACTGACCGATTTAGGTCAGGGCAGCTTTGCCGTCAATGGCATTCCTACTGGTCTCGACGGTCTTAACTATGTCCAGTTGATTCACGATATGGTAGATGACGCCATCAACAGTGCCGGTGACACGATGGATGACCTCAACCGTACTTTGGCATTAAGTATGGCGCGTCATGTAGCTATTCCGCAGGGACAGGTGCTTAGCAACGACGAGATGGAGAATCTCGTCAACGAGCTCTTTGCCTGTACGAATGTCAATTATACGCCCGACGGCAAGGCCATTTTGGCCATTTTGCCCCAACAGGATATCGAGAAACTGCTCGGATAGCACGTTCTCTCTTTGAGAGTGTGGCGTTGCAATAAAAATTAAACATTAATAATATATGAAGAAGGTTTTATTATTTTTACTTTTAATCGGTCTTTCGACAGGTGCGATGGCTCAGGCGGAGGTGTCTGGTGAGAAGCACAGCGTGGCCACCAACTCGTTTTGGGCTAACTGGTTTGTTCAGGCTAATGTGGTGGGTTCCTCTTTCTGGGGAAGTCAGGAGCAGCAGTCTTTCAAATTCAGCAAAATGACGAAAGACTATCGTACTAACCTCGGATTCTCCATAGCCCTAGGTAAGTGGTTTACCCCTGGTCTTGGTCTTCGAACCAAGTTCAATGGTGTCTGGGGTCGTAGTGTCATCTCCGAGGACAAGAGCCTCAATGCCAGCAAATATTGGACCCTGCAGGAACAGGCCTTGTTCAATCTCAGCAACATGCTGATGGGTTATAACGAACAGCGTGTATGGAATTTCATTCCCTATGCCGGTGGCGGTATCGGTCGTAACATGTCATACGGCTGCTATGCCTTGGGCTTCTCGGTCGGTCTGCTCAACACGTTCCGCATCAGTCCGAAGGTTGCTTTCAACTTCGACATCAACTATGGTTCTTACGAGCCTTCGTTCGATGGCTTCAGTGCCGGCGGCGACTCCAAGCTCAGTCTGAAAGGCCGCGACCGCGTCATCAATGTCGAGCTGGGTCTGACTTATCGTTTGGGTAAGGCTACATGGAAATCCACACCAGATATCGATGCCATGCAGGCATTGTCGCAGAGCGAGATTGACGCTCTCAATGCCCAATTGGCCGACCTTATGGCGGAGAACGAACGCTTGGGTGAGGAACTTGCTAATGCCGAACAGCAGGCCGCTCCTGCTCCTCAGGAACCTGTCACCATTACTAAGGTTGTCACCGCTCCTGTCTCTGTGTTCTTCAACCTCAACAAGGCCGTCATCTCTTCCCAGCGCGACCTGCAGAATGTCGCTGCTCTCGTGGCTGTTGCTAAAGAGCAGGGTACCAAACTCGTGGTTACGGGTTATGCTGACAGTCAGACGGGCAGTGCCGAGCGTAACCGTCTGCTCTCCGAACAGCGTGCTGAGGCTGTCGTTGACGAATTGTTGAAGATGGGTGTCTCGCGCGACCAGATAGAAACCGTTGCCGTTGGTGGGGTTGATACCCTCACACCGACGCCTTATAACCGTCGTGCAACAGTCGAAATAAAGTAATTTTCATCTAAAATAGAAAAAAGTGGTGCAAAAGTTTGGCAGTTTCAAAAAAACTCCGTACCTTTGCACCGCTTTTCAAAAGAAAGGGCGTTTAGCTCAGCTGGTTTAGAGCATCTGCCTTACAAGCAGAGGGTCGGCGGTTCGAATCCGTCAACGCCCACAAAATAATCCCGCAATGCACAGGCACTGCGGGATTTCTTATTATCCTTGTATTTGTTTAGAAGTCAAGTTGACAACCGACGCCGAGTACGCGATTAGTACGTGTGAAGGTGTCGCTGACGCCCGCGGTAAGATAGTCGTTGCGGTTGTAATTGTCGTAGTTCGTCTGGAAATAAGCTGCCGAGACGATGACGTTATCGCTGACCTTATAGCTGAAACCGAGACCGATGCTATAGCTATTGACAATGAACGACATGTCGTTCATGTATTCGTCGGAGATTCCGTAGCGTGTGAGCTGTCCACCGCACGACACGTTCAACTTGTCGTTCACATCCCATTCTACACCGGCGAGGAATTCGTTGGTGTTGTGTTTCAGCAGGTCCTGTGTGTTATTATACCATGAGGCATCCTTATCGAAATAGTGGTGCCATCCGAGGTTTAGGCTGACGATGTCGATGGGTTTCCACTGAGCACCGATAGTAAGCAGTGCAGGTGCGTCCTCGTTGACCTTCTCACCGTCGCGGTATTTGTTGACGGCAGCAATCTCGCTGGCCTCGTTGACAGTCGATTCGTTTTTCATACGGATCTGTGTCTTGAATTCGTACTTGGCAGCGAAGTTGAAGTTGCTGACCTTATAGTCGACACCAATGACAGGTGCGAAGCCTACACCATCCTGGTTACACAGCAGGTTAACACCCTGGGCATATTTCTGCAACTGCAGCAGACTGCCGTGTGTTGCCTCGAGCTGTGCTTGCTGTGCGAGGAGTTCGGCAGGAACATCGATGCCGGCAGACTGATATTGTGCGATGGCGGTATTGACCAGTGTGAGGTTGTTGTTGACAGTCGTTGAAGTGGTCTGCAGATAGTCGGCGAAATCGACGTAGCCCCCTTCGGTCTTCACCTGTATGTTGTTCAGCTTGGCCTTATAGGTCGCGTCGCCGTAGAGCATGCGCAGACCACCATAAACCGACAGGTTAGGGTAGATCTTATACGCTGCACCGACCTGTACACCGTAGTAGTACTGACGGCCCTTCATGTAGCTGTCCATATCGTAACCCTGAGCGCCTAGAGGTTGGAGCATATGTGCTATAGAACCCACGACGCTCTCGAAAGAGCCCAGACCGTCGGCAAACTCACACGAGCCACCGCCGCCGGGTACGGAGAGATTGAACTGGATGCTCCAGTTACCTTTATTATATGCACCCTGCAGTGATGGAATGACTGGTGCGTCGGCCACACCCTCGAATTCCTTGACGCTCTGTCCGCCATTCTTCTTGCCCAATGCAAAGACGGGATTGGTGGAAGTGATAGTGCGTGTCTGATGTGCGTACTGCCAGTTGAGGGCTACGTGAAAACCTTCTGGCATGAATACTACGCCGGCAGGGTTTGAATAGACGCCGTCGAGTCCGATAGCTGCGTCACGCGCGGGATTCTTTAAAAATAGAATACTTTGGTTGGTGTTTGTGAGGATACCGCCAGCAAAAGCGGTTAACGTTGTCATCGTGAAAACAATCAACGAAAATACAATCTTTTTCATTTCTTTTAAACTATTTTTCCTAAAAACGGGTGCAAAGGTAGTGTTATTGCACAAAACGGGTACAAAAGTGCAATAACAATTAACGCTTATTAACTAAAAAGCGCACACTTTCTGCACAAATGTGCCAAAATGTGCATAAAATTGTGTGCGATAACACAATTTTTTCGCTCTTACGTCTTACTTTTTATTCTCCGTCGGATAACTGACGCGGGTATGATAGATGGTCTTCAGTTTCTCAATGAGGACGGTCTTGGCATACTGGATGTCGCGGAAGGTGATAGGACACTCGCGGAAATATCCATCAGCCACCTGTGAGTCTACGATACGTTCCACCAGTTCGCGGATGGTCTGTTCAGTATAATCGGATAACGACCGTGACGCCGCCTCGACGCTGTCGGCCATCATCAGACAAGCCTGTTCGCGTGTAAACGGATTCGGTCCGGGATACGTAAACAGCAGGTCATCCACCGGCTGGTCCGGGTGTTCGTTCTTATAGCGGATATAGAAGAACTTCGCCTTACCCTGACCGTGGTGTGTGGCGATGAAGTCGCGGATGACTTTCGGCAGATTGTATTTGTCGGCCATCTTCAAACCCTCGGTGACATGACTGATAATATACTGTGCCGACTCAATATCGGTAAGCATCTCGTGGGGGTCGATGCCCGACTGGTTTTCGGTGAAATAGATGGGGTTGGCGAGTTTACCGATGTCATGATACAGGGCACCCGTACGAACCAGTTGTGAATCGGCATCAATCTTGTTTGCTATCTCGCCGGCAAGGTTTGCCACCTGTATAGAGTGATTGAACGTGCCGGGCGCTACCTCACTCATCCGTCGCAACAGGGTGCTGTTGGTATTCGAGAGTTCGATGAGCGTGATATCGCTGGTGAAGCCGAACGCCTTCTCGATGAGGTAGAGTAATGGATAGGCAAAGAGAAGGAGTATGCCGTTGACGATGAGATAGTTATAGGAAGAGTAGTCTATCACGGTGAGTTCGGTGGTCTGTGTCCAGTCGAACGCGAGGTTTACGGCCATCGCTGCGAGGGTGATGATAAGTGCTGAACGGAATATCTGTGCGCGGTAGGAGAGTTCGCGTAGGGAATTGATGGCAACAAGTCCGGCCACGATTTCTACTACGACGAATTCGAACGGGTGTTGTAGCATGATGGAGCAGATGAGCACCATGATGACGTGTGTCATGAATGCCGTTCGGGAGTCCATAAACATACGTATGAATATGGGCACCATGGCATAGGGAAGTATATAGACGTGTATGAAAGTGTTACGTACGAAGAGCGCGGTGAGTAGTGCGAATATGACGATGAGTGCATATAGCATGGTTAGTGAGCGCGGCTTGTCAAAGTAGTCCTTGCGATAGAGCGTCAGGTAGAGTGTGAAGCATATCATGAGGATGGTGACATAGAGTATCTGTCCAAGCAGTGATATGCGGTTTTGTACTTCATTCTTATTGAGACGGTCGTTTTCCTTGAGATAGGACTGGATGATGTGATAGGTTTGCTGGTTGACAATCTCTCCGCGGTCAACGATCTTCTCACCTTTCTGAACGAGTCCACTAGCGAGCGGTATACTGGCGATAAGTTCGTTACGGCTGGTCTCGCTGCGTGTACGATCGTAGATAAGGTTCGGTTGGATATAGTTGTTCAGGTCGCATTTCTGCAACAGATGGCGGTGAGCGTTCAGCTTCTCGTCTTGGAAGAGCTGTTCGTAAGCGCTCTTGGCGGAATAGATTTCTAGGATAGACACGCTGCTAGCCTGTTTGTTATTGACAATACGGATCATGCTAAAGGTGTCTTTCTTGAGCTCTTCGTATTCCTTCGACTCCATGATGCCCTGCTGGTAAAGGCTATGCAGCCGGTTGGAGATGATTTCGATATAATCCAGCGGCAGCTCGGCGATGCCGTCAGGGTAGTCAGACACGAACTTCCGCACCATACGTGCCTCGATGGAGACATCAATATTATAATAGGGTTCGTATTGCTTCAATATGCTGTCGCGCTCGTGTTTGATGGCCTCGTCGGATTTATACACGGGGAAGTCGAAGGGTGCCGTGAGATCAGCATATTTCCAAGGCTTGCCCTGTTCGACGAGATAGCTGTTGTTATTATCGTGTGGCATCGACCATACGACGATGGCAACGGTGCCTATCACTAGTGCGGCACGTAGCAGCCAGTCGCGCCACAAAAGGTTCTCTTTCAGACTAAAATTGCTCATTTACGTACTAATTTTCTGCAAAGATACAAAAAACTCTTAACTTTCAACTCTAAACTCTAAACTTTTTATTACCTTTGCAAAAAAATTAGAAGAATAGCATGTCAGAAAGAAGAGTTAGGGTGCGTTTTGCACCCAGTCCTACGGGGGCTTTACACATCGGCGGCGTACGTACCGCACTCTATAATTACCTGTTTGCACGCCAGCATGGCGGCGACCTTGTGTTCCGCATCGAAGACACCGACTCCACGCGTTTCGTGCCTGGAGCAGAAGAGTACATCATCGAGTCGTTCAAGTGGCTGGGTATCCAGTTCGACGAGGGCGTGTCGTTTGGTGGCGACAAAGGTCCCTACCGTCAGAGCGAGCGCCGTGACATCTATAAGAAATATGTACAGCAGTTGTTGGATGCCGACAAGGCATATATCGCTTTCGATACCCCGCAGGAGTTGGAGGCCAAGCGTGCTGAGATTCAGAACTTCCAATACGACTGCCATACGCGCAGTCAGATGCGTAACTCGCTGACCCTCCCCAAGGAGGAAGTCGAGCAATTGATTGCTGCGGGCAACCAATATGTCGTTCGTTTTAAGGTTGAGGCCGGTCAGGAGATTCTTGTCAACGACCTCATCCGTGGTGAGGTACGTGTCAAGAGTGATATCTGCGACGACAAGGTGCTGTATAAGAGTGCCGACGAACTGCCTACATATCACTTGGCAAATATCGTCGACGACCATCTGATGGAGATTTCCCATGTCATTCGCGGCGAGGAGTGGTTGCCCAGTGCCCCGCTGCATGTTATGCTGTATAGGGCTTTCGGTTGGGAAGATACTATGCCGCAGTTTGCCCATCTGCCGCTGTTGCTGAAACCTGTCGGCAATGGTAAGCTCTCCAAGCGTGATGGTGACAAGCTGGGATTCCCCGTATTCCCCTTGGAATGGCATGACCCCAAGACGGGCGAAGTCAGTTCAGGCTATCGCGAACAAGGCTACCTGCCTGAAGCCGTCATTAACTTCTTGGCTCTGTTGGGCTGGAGTCCCGGCAACGATCAGGAAATGATGACACTGGACGAGATGGTCAAACTCTTCGACATCTCTAAATGTTCGAAGAATGGTGCCAAGTTTGACTTCATGAAGGCAGAATGGTTCAACCGCCAGTACCTCCTGCAGCGTCCGGACACTGACTGGTGCCCTGCCTTCGACAAGGTGCTGAAGGAGAATGGCATCACGGCCACTGCCGAACAGGAAGCTGAAGTGGTGCGCATGATGAAGACGAAGGTCATCGAGGTGACAGACAAACAAGGCAACACCAGGAAGCGTAACGTTTCCTTCCCCAGTGACCTCTGGCCGCTTACAAAGTTCTTCTTCGTGGCTCCCACCGACTTTGACCGGGAGGGTGACAAATTTATCCGCAAGAACTGGAACGAGCAGACGGCAGATCAGATGCGTCAGATGCAAGCCGTGCTGGAAACCATCAACGACTGGAGCGTGGAAGGTCAGAAAGCCGTTGTCGACCCATGGGTGGAGCAGACGGGCTTCAAGCCTTGGAATGCATGGCGCATCGCCCTTGTCGGCACAGGTCAGGGACCTGACATGTACGAACTCTCTGCCTTCCTTGGCAAGGAAGAGACCCTCCGCCGTATGCAACACGCCATAGAGGTCCTTGGGTAGTAATGTCGGAATAACGATATAACGAAATAACGCAATAACGAAATAACGAGACACATTGTATAATTTAATTATTTATATCTACCAGCTGGGCGTCATCATTGCGAGCCTGTTTAATGAAAAGGTGCGCAAAATGTGGCGTGGCGAACGGGAGGCCATTCGCATCCTGAAGGAGAAGGTCGACCCCAACGCCCAGTACGTGTGGTTCCATGCTGCCTCGCTGGGAGAGTTCGAACAGGGCCGTCCGCTGATCGAACAGTTGCGACAGGATCATCCCGAGTACAAAATCCTGCTGACGTTCTTCTCGCCCTCGGGCTATGAGGTGCGCAAGAACTATGCCGGAGCCGACATCATTTGCTACCTGCCGTTGGACACCATTACCAATGCACGTCGCTTCCTGCGAACCATCCGTCCCGTGATGGCATTTTTCATCAAGTACGAGTTCTGGTATAACTACCTGCATATCCTGAAACACCGCGGTGTACCCGTCTATAGCGTCAGCAGCATCTTCCGTCCGGGACAGATATTCTTCCGCTGGTACGGACGTCAGTACAGTCACGTGCTGAAGTGTTTCACACATTTTTTCGTACAGAACGAGATTAGCAAGGAACTGCTGGGTACTATCGGCATCACGAACGTCTCTATCGTTGGTGATACCCGTTTCGACCGTGTGCTGCAAATCAAGGCTGCCGCCAAACAACTGCCCATCGTCGAGGCGTTCCTAGATGTGAGAGGTGAGGGGTCAGAGGTCAGAGGTGAGAAGTCCGGTGCGGCGGAGTTTGGCTCTGCCGAAGCCCCGAAGGTCTTCGTCGCTGGCTCTTCATGGCCGCCCGACGAGGATATCTTTATCCCGTTCTTCAACGAACACCGCGACTGGAAACTCATCATCGCCCCGCACGTCATTGGCGAAGAGCACCTCAAGCAGATTGAGTCCAAGCTCGCCGGCCGCAAAGTCGCAAGATATTCCTCTCTGGAAGATCCAGAAAATCCGGAAATTCCAGATAATCTAGAGGTCCTCATCATCGACTGCTTTGGACTCCTCAGCAGCATCTACCACTATGCCGACGTCACCTATGTCGGTGGCGGTTTTGGCGTGGGCATCCACAACACGCTCGAGGCCGCCGTTTGGGACGTTCCCGTCATTTTTGGTCCCAACAACGAACGTTTCCAGGAGGCGCAGGGACTGAAAGCCTGCGGTGGAGGATACGAAATCACCGGTGCCGACGATTTCCGCTGTATCATGCAGCGGTTCATCGACACCCCGCAGACCATCACGGAGGCCGGCCGTCAGTCCGGTGCCTTCGTCCAACAGATGACCGGCGCTACGAAAAAGGTCCTAAGCGCTGTAGAATTATAATTAGAAAGTCATGGCTTTAATCAAGAGTTACCGTGGTCTGACACCCAAATGGGGTAAGGACTGTTATTTCAGCGAAAATGCAACCATCGTCGGTGATGTCACGATGGGTGACGAGTGCAGCATCTGGTTCAATGCCGTCGTACGCGGCGACGTAGCCCCCATCACCATCGGCAACGGCACCAATGTCCAGGACGGTTCCTGCGTCCACGTCACTCACGACACCGGTCCTACGCATATCGGCAACATGGTGACCATCGGACATAACGTCACCGTCCACGCCTGTACCATCCACGACGGCGCTCTTATCGGGATGGGGGCGACGCTGCTTGACGGCTGCGAGGTGGGCGAAGGGTCTATCGTCGCTGCCGGAGCCTTGGTATTACAAAACACGAAGATTGGCCCTCACGAGATTTGGGGTGGCGTGCCGGCGAAATACCTCAAGCCCACTCGTCCCGGACAAACCGACAATTCGAAGCATTACGTGGAATACGCGAAGATATATATGGACGAGAATCCCGACTGCCGCTACTAAACCGCCACATACTATGAACAAACTGCTAACCATCTGCTTTTTGCTATTCACCTCCCTGACACTATATGCGCAGCCCGGGGACTACGAATGGAGCACGCCCAGCAAGAATTCCTCCGAGTCGATGCCCTGCGGTGGCGGCGACATCGGTATGAACGTCTGGGTGGAACAGGGCGACATCCTTTTCTACCTCTCGCGCAGTGGTTCGTTCGACGAGAATAATACGCTGTTAAAGGCAGGTCGCTTCCGTGTCAGTCTGTCTCCGGGATTGGATATGACGCATTTCCGTCAGATACTCCACCTTGCTGACGGCTATGTCGAGATTACTGACGGCCAACTCTCCGTCCAACTTTGGGCCGACGTCAAGAAACCTGTCGTTCATGTCGACGTGTCGAGTCCGAAGGTGAAGCAGAACATGGCGGTGACCTACGAAAACTGGCGTATGCAGGACCGCGAGATGACGAAGCGCGAATGTTTCCAGTCGAGTTATAAGTTTGCGGCGCCGAAGGGTCTGAAGACACTTGCCGACAAGGTCATAACGACGAATAAAGGTGTCACTTTCCTGCATAAGAACGGTGAAGAGACCATTTTCGATGCCACCGTCACTCAGCAGGGCATGGATGCTGTGAAGGACCGCCTCTATAATCCGCTGAAAAACCTCATCAGCGGTGGTAAGATGCAGGTGCGTGACATGGTGCTGATGGACTCCATCCGCGGTCGCTATGCCAGCACCGACTACAGCGGTTGGATGTATGTGACGAAATTTCCCAAGCGTACGCTGCACCTGCAAATCATTATGGCGAACGTGCAAGGTACCGAGCAGGACTTCTCCGACGCCATCGCTGCCACCGAGAAGCTCATCAGTCGTGAAATTGACCGCCAGGCCTCGCGCCAGTGGTGGAACGAATTCTGGCAGCGTAGCTACATCGAAACCCCCGCTCCCTCGGCCTCTTCGCCCGCCTCGGGCCTTGCTACCCCTGCCGCCCTCATCCGCAACTACACCCTCTTCCGCTATATGCTGGGCTGTAATGCCCTTAGCCAGTGGCCTACAAAATTCAATGGCGGCCTGTTTACCTTCGACCCCGAATACGTCAACGAGGCCGACGAATACCGCCTCTCGCCAGATTTCCGCAACTGGGGTGGGGGAGTCCATACAGCTCAGAACCAGCGCCTCGTCTATTGGCCTATGCTAAAAAACGGTGACTACGATGCGTTGAAAGCCCAGATAGACTTTTACCTGCGCATCTATAAGAATGCCGAGGAACGTTCGCGACTCTATTGGGGTCATGAGGGTGCCTGCCTGACGGAACAAATCGAGAACTATGGTCTGCCCTGCTATCCTGAATACGGCACGAAGCGTCCTGCCGGTTTCGACCCGGGACTGGAGCGTAACGCATGGCTGGAATACGAATGGGACACCGCCCTGGAATTCTGCATGATGGCCCTCGAAGCTGAAAGCTACCAAGGCGCCTCTAACTCTAACCTCTTACCTCTAACCTCTGACCTCTCAGCCTTCGTCCGCTCCTGCCTGCGCTTCTTCGACGAACACTACCAGTACCTCGCCAACCAGCGCGGTGCCAAGCGCCTCGACGCCAATGGCAAGCTCGTGCTCTATCCTGGTTCTGGCGGCGAGACGTATAAGATGGCATACAACTCCACCTCTACCATTGCTGCCCTGCATACTGTCGCGACCGCTGTCGGCGATACGGCACTGTTGAGTCGCCTTCCTGACATTACGATACGCAATGGTATGATTGCGCCGGCACTGCACTACGAACGCGTGCAGAACACTGAACCCACACAGCTCTATCCCGTATTCCCTTGGCGGATGTACGGTGTTGGACGCCCCGATATCGACATTGCCCGTAATACTTACCTCAATGACTCGCTGGCAATCCAGTTCCGCTCACATGTCGGGTGGAAACAGGACGCCATCTGGGCCGCCTGTCTCGGACTGACCGACGAGGCCCAGCGCCTGGTGACGCTCAAGATGCAGGACGGTCCTTTCCGTTTCCCAGCCTTCTGGGGACCGGGCTTCGACTGGGCACCCGACCATAACTGGGGCGGGTCAGGCATGATTGCCATGCAGGAAATGCTCCTGCAGGAAGTCGGCGACACGCTCTACCTCTTCCCCGCCTGGCCCCGCGACTGGGATGTCCGCTTCAAGCTCCATGCCTCCCGCGGCACGGTTGTCGAAGCAGAAATGCGTAAGGGAAAAGTCATCAATGTCAAGGTGACACCTAAACGACGTAAAACCATCTATTAATTAATACATAAACATTATGAAAAAGATTGTAGTATGTTTCGTGGCCCTGATGGCCTTCATTGCCTGCTCCGAGCAGAAACCCTTTGCCTATCGCGGACTCTCTTTCTCCATGCCTGCCAGTCAGTTGGTCGATTCGCTGTTGGCGCGCGGATTCCTCATCGACTCAGCCACGTCCGACAGTGGCAGCCAGTATCAGCTCTACAAGGTCGGTGAACCCTATCGTGTGCTGGTGGCTTACGAGAACGACCAGTTGAAAGCCATTCAGGAGAACTATCACCTCTCGACCAACGACAGTACGCGCCGCCTGTGGCAGGAACTTCGCGACGGACTGGAGAAAGACCTCGATGCATGGCCCAACTGCCCCATCCTCAAGGATGATCACAAGAAAGCTGATTTCGAGACCGACGGCGGTTTCGTATCGGTCATTCTCGAGAACACCTATAAACCGACGCTGATGGTGCTCTATCAAGCCAAAAAGGAGAAGAAGTAGGAGTTTGATAGTTAAATAATCATAAAACTTACGCGCGAGAATCCATTCCTCGCGCGTATTTTAATAAAAAAGCGTACCTTTGCAGTCCGATTTAGGGGAAAACACTTAGAATCCCCGTGGACTGGAGTGTGAATAGCAACGTCTTTGGCCGGACGTCGTGGTTCGTGAATCGCTGGTTCAACCATCCGCAATATGCCTGTTTACAGGGACAGCGGAGCGCACGTTAGACTAACAACCGGGAGTTAGACCTCGGGTGTTTATTTATGTGCGTACATTATTATATTAATAAAGAACTGTTTTTTAGTAGTAAAAATTTAAAAGAAATGAACACGTTAAGTTACAAGACCGTTTCCGTATCTAAGGAAGCTGCTCGTGAGCAGAAGGAATGGGTGGTCATCGACGCTACCGACCAGGTAGTAGGCCGTCTGGCTTCAAAGGTCGCTAAGATCATCCGCGGAAAGTACAAGCCCACATTCACTCCTAACCAGGACTGTGGTGACAATGTCATTATCATCAATGCCCAGAACATTATCTTTACTGGCAAGAAAGAAACCGACAAGGTTTACACCCGTTACACCGGCTATCCCGGAGGTCAGCGTTTCAACACTCCCGCACAGCTCCGCAAGAAGCCGTTCGGAACAGAGCGCATCCTGAAGCACGCTGTCAAGGGTATGCTCCCCAAAGGCCCCCTCGGCCGTGCGCTGCTCAACAACCTGTATGTCTACGAAGGCACCGAGCATCCTCATACCGCTCAGAAGCCCAAGGCTATCGACATCAACCAGTATAAGTAAGTTTATAGTTTAAAGATTAAAGATAATAGTTAAGATGGAATACATCAACGCAATAGGTCGTCGCAAGAGCTCAGTAGCTCGCGTTTATCTGTCAGAGGGTAATGGCAAGATCACGATCAACAAGAAAGATTTGGAAGTCTACTTCCCATCGGCTATCCTGCAGTATGTCGTTAAGCAGCCGCTCAACCTGCTCGAGGTAGCTGAGAAATATGATATCAAGGTAAACCTCGACGGTGGTGGTTTCACAGGTCAGAGCCAGGCTCTCCGCCTCGCCATCGCTCGTGCACTCGTGAAAATCAACGAAGAGGACAAGAAAAAGCTCAAGGATGCCGGTTTCCTGACACGCGATGCTCGTGAGGTTGAGCGTAAGAAGCCAGGTCAGCCCAAGGCTCGTCGTCGCTTCCAGTTCAGTAAGCGTTAAGATTGGCTGTTGGCTTTTAGCTTTTGGCTATTGGCCATAACCGATACTGAATAGTTTAGCATCTAAACTGGTGGGATTCGTCCTAGAACCTCTAGAACATCTAGTTTCTCTAGCTCCTCTAGAACATCTAGTTCCGACTACCCCCCGGCTGATTCTAACAAAACAGAATTAAAAAGAAAGTAAACAATTAAAAAAAGACAAAGAAACAATGGCAAGAACAAATTTTGACCAGTTGCTCCAGGCAGGCTGCCACTTTGGCCACCTGAAGCGTAAGTGGAACCCAGCAATGGCTCCCTACATCTATACAGAGCGTAACGGTATCCACATCATCGACCTCCACAAGACAGTCATCAAGATCGACGAGGCTGCAGACGCACTCAAGCAGATTGCCAAGAGTGGCAAGAAGATCCTGTTCGTCGCTACTAAGAAACAGACTAAGGAAATCATCGCAGAGAAAGCTCAGAGCGTTGGTATGCCTTACGTAATCGAGCGCTGGCCCGGTGGAATGTTGACAAACTTCCCCACCATCCGCAAGGCCGTCAAGAAAATGGCGAACATCGACAAGCTTATGACTGATGGTACTTTCAACAACCTCTCAAAGCGTGAGCTCCTGCAGGTTACCCGTCAGCGTGCTAAGCTCGAGAAGAACCTCGGTTCTATCGCTGACCTCACCCGTCTGCCCTCTGCACTCTTCGTTGTTGACGTACTCAAGGAGCAGATTGCCGTTCGCGAGGCCAACCGTCTGGGTATCCCCGTATTCGGTATCGTCGACTCTAACTCCGACCCCAAGAACATCGACTTCATCATCCCCGCTAACGACGACGCTAAGGACAGTGTAGAGGTTATCCTCTCTGCTTGCTGTGCTGCCATCAACGAGGGCATCGAGGAGCGTAAGGTCGAGAAGGCTGATGAGAAGGCTGCCGACGAGCAGGAAGAAGCTGCTGCTGAGGATGCAAAGCCCAAGCGCCAGGCCCGCAAGCCCCGCAAGGCTGCTGAGGCTCCCGCCGAGGAGGCTCCCGTAGCTGAGGCTGCTGCTGAGGCTGAGGCTCCCGCCGCAGAAGAGGCTGCCGCTGAGTAAAGCGTGTCGCCGCCAATGGCGTCGAAATTCCGAAATCCCGGAATTCCGAAATAACGAAAATAACGTAATAACGAAAAAAATTAAAGAATAACAATGGCAATTTCAATTGACGATATCAAGAAGCTTCGCGCTATGACCGGCGCTGGTCTCGCCGACGTAAAGAAGGCACTGACCGAGGCCGAGGGCGACTTCGACAAGGCCAAGGAGCTCCTCCGCGAGCGTGGCCTCGCTATCGCTGCCAAGCGTAGCGACCGTGAGACATCTAATGGTTGTGTACTCGTAAAGAAGGTGGATGGCTTCGCCGCTATGCTCGCACTCAAGTGTGAGACCGACTTCGTGGCTAATGGTGCCGACTTCATCGCACTCACACAGGCTATCCTCGACGCAGCAATCGCTGCCAAGGCTGCCGACATCGAGGCTGTCAAGAACCTCACCATCAACGGTCAGACCGCTCAGGAGGCCGTCACACAGCGTTCCGGTATCACCGGTGAGAAGATGGAGCTCGACGGTTACCTCACCCTTGAGGGCGACAACGTAGAGGTTTACGACCACATGGGCAAGCACACCCTGTGCACCATGGTCCAGACCAACAAGCCCGCTGCCGAGCAGGGTCACCTCGTGGCTATGCAGGTTGCTGCTATGAAGCCCGTAGCTCTCGACGCACAGAGCGTCGACCAGAAGATCCTCGACGAGGAGTACAAGACCTCTTTCGAGAAGACCAAGCTCGAGCAGGTCGAGAAGTTCGTTGAGATGAAGCTCAAGAAGGCTGGCATCAACCCCAACCTCGTTGACTCTGAGGACCACATCGAGTCTAACACCGCCAAGGGCTGGCTCACCAAGGAGCAGGCCGACGAGGCTCGCAAGGTCATCGCCGATGCAAAGGTCGAGGGCGAGGCAAACCTCAAGATGCCTATGATCGAGAACATCGCCAAGGGTCGCGTCCAGAAGTTCCTCAAGGAAAGCTGCCTCGTTGACCAGGAGTTCCAGTTCGGCGACGGCGACAAGGCTACTGTTGCTCAGTGGCTCGCCAAGCAGGACAAAGACCTGAAGATCGTCGCTTTCAAGCGCTTCACGCTTGTTGCCGACTAATTCGCAACACATTACTTCCTTTTATAATCAAAAAAAGTCCGCAGCGCCTTCCAGCCTGCGGATTTTTTTTCTCTGTGTGCTCTTAGTTAGAGGTGTCTGTTGCGCAGTGTCACGCCTAAGATACGCATGTAGTCGCGGAACTGCTCCTCAGTCAATATGCGGTGCATCTCTCGTGCGTCTTTCCTCACCGCCTGATGAATCATGTGTCGCTGTCTCATACCCTGCACCTCGGCTGCCGTCTGCATGTCGTCCGTGAAAGTCTCGTGGATCGCCTCCACCTTATCCATCTGCTCGTCGTTCAGTCCCAGCACCTCCGAGAGGCGGTAGATGTCACAGTTCATGTCGAATCTTTTGTCCGAATTTTTACTCTGTGTCTCAGCGAAGCTTGTTGTCAGTGCCATTGCGGCAACTACTGTCAAAATAATCTTTTTCATAATTTTCTTTTTTTTGTTAGTTATCCTGTTTGTTATCTTTTTTGTTATCCCGAACATCTTTGTCCTTGTTCTGCTTCTTTGACGCACCACAAAAAAGAAGGTTTAACGAAAAACCCATTTTTTTTCGCTAAACCTCCCTTTATACTACGTATAACTTTTTTTTCGTTCGGCCACAAAAAACCCCGCCTTCGGGGCGGGGCTTCATCCTTCTTACATCTTTTTACCTGTTAAGCAATCTCAATTTGGCGCGACAGCTTTACCTTCTCTTCCACTACCTTCGGCAGTTCCACCGTCAGCACGCCGTCCTCCACCTTCGCCGATATCGCGTCCTTCTTCACGTCGTCCGGCAGTATCAGCGTCTGCTCGTATTTCGAGTAGCTGAATTCGCGGCGCAGATAGCGCACGTTCTTGTTTTCCTCCTCCTTATGTTCCTCCTTGTGTTCCATCTTCACCACCAGGTTACCCTCGTCGTTGATGTGCACGTTAAAGTCCTGCTTGTTCATGCCCGGAGCGGCCAGCTCCACGGTATATGCTTTGTCCGACTCCTTCACGTTGATGGCCGGTGCGGTGCAGTTAGCCTTTGGCATCATGTCGTTGTAAAACAAATCGTTAAACACTGCAGGAATCCAGTTGTTACTTCTCATTGTTGGCATCATAGTTGTTACCTCCTAATTTCTTTTTTATTGTTACACATATTGTTTTGTTTGTTCTCTTTTGTCGGCCTTCCAGTGTACGTCCACCCTCCGGCCTTCACACTCCTTCTTTGCAACAACAATGCCAACCAATGAAATACAGACAAAATGACACAATTGTGTGTCATTTTGTCGTGTTTGTTGTTTGTTGGGGGCTTTACTTCCGCAGGTGTTTCCTCTTCGCTACGCACACCTGAGAGATGACCGTCGTCGCGAACGCCAATGAGCAGCCGTCCGCCGTCAGTATTGGCAAAAGCCGATACCGACTTAGCCAACTTACAAGCATCAGCCACACGGTATTTAAAGTCCTGCTGCTGGTGCTCCCCCTCCCGAATAAGCCTCAGAAGATACCCCTTGTCGTCCATACGCTCTGCAAAGATACAACAAAAACACGAAGAAACAGTTGTCACGCGATAGTCAACCAAAATCAGAAAACGTCAGGTAAACCTTAAGCTTGGAACCGCTAAACTCCAAGTTTACCGGCACTAAAATGCAATACTCCGAAAGTAATTTTGAATACTTTTGGAGTATTTTTGATTACTCCAAGAGTATTGCCCGATACCTTCCCTGCTAACCGTCATTCTCCTACCGGCTGTCGGCTCTGCTCCCTGCTGTCGGCCGGACAGCAGGGAGCAGAGCGCCGTTCAGCCCGTAAGGTGACGAGTCAATGTCAAATAGTTCGTCAATAACCCTTGGTTATTTGTGAATAAGGCACGC
>ONKX01000066.1 GCA_900318555.1 uncultured Prevotellaceae bacterium
CATCGAACGCGACGGTCAGCTGTACCAGACACGCTCTGAGGACGAGATAGGCATGCATGCCCGCCACTACAACGCCCACTCCATCGGCATCTGCTACGAGGGCGGTCTCGACGAGAAAGGCAACGCTGCCGACACTCGCACTCCAGCCCAGAGACGAGCCCTTATCGCCCTACTCCGCAGTCTAAAGATTGACTACCCCAATGCAGAGATCATGGGCCACTGCGAACTAGAAGGCGTCCACAAAGACTGCCCCTCATTCTCCTGTCAAGAGTACCGCGACTATTTCGACAAACTTGCGAATTAAATCTTTTTCTACAAAAAATCGCTGAGCAGTGATGCTCAGCGATTTTCGTATAACAAAACTACGGCATTAACGTGTAGTATTGTTTTATTTGGCATGCTCAGCTCCCTTTGCAATTACTTTACATTCTTTGTGACAAATTGAGTCTCTATATCTAATATTTTTTTTCTTATCAAATATTCGAACTTCATACGCAAGGCGTTTTCAGAGGCAGTGAACCACTGCTGACGGCTCTGGCTGAGGTCGAAGAGAGTGACCATGCCGGCGTCATAGCGTTTTAGAGCATAGCGATAGGCCAATGCACTGGATTCCTCGGCCTTTATCTCTGCCTCATAGCGTTTGCGGGCAGTGACAGCTCCCTGCCAAGCCTGACTGATATCTTTCTGGATACGCAGTAGAGCATTGTCGTGGGCTAGCTTCGCATCCTCTAAGTTAATCTTTGCAGTGCGGATGCGAGCCTTTGTCTCAAAAGCATCGAAGATAGGTAAAGATAGTTTCAGCCCCACGACCCCGATGAGAAAATTCTTACGCTTCCAACCGGATTCGCCGCTAAGATTGTAGTTGAGGGAACCAAGTGGTCCCCATGGTATCAGCAAAGGTACCTGTCCGCTACGTGAGGCCTCAGTATCGAGGTTTACCCAGTGGGTGCCGAGTTCACCGAAAAGCGAGAGTGTCGGATGGTAACCACTGCGGGCAGCTGCCACCCCCTGCTCTGCCTGCAAAATGCTGTAATGGGCTGATAGCACTGCGGGGTGATGAGGGGATGTCTGTGTATAATAATCATTGGAATGTATTAGTATGACATCCACGGAATCTGTAGGCTCATAAACCTCGAATTCTATGGAGTCAGGCATGTTAAGCAATTGCTTCAAGTCAAGCTTCGACAATGTGAAATCGCCTTCCGCCGCTGTTAGCAGAGCCTCGTCGCGGCTGACGATGGCCGCCGCCTCTACCGTGTCGCTCTCGGGCCGTTTGCCCCTGCCGAACAGCGATCGGGCCCGTTCGAGCAGCAGTTGTGAGACTTGCAACCGCTCGTGGGCGATTGTTACCTCACCTTTATTATAGAGTGCTTGCAGATAGGCCGCCGCCACCTGCACCCTAAGGTTCTTCTCGGCGGTCCGCACGTCCTCGGCAGCCGCCAGCAGTGAATACTGCCCGGCCTTGATCTGGCTCGACAGGCGACCGCCAGTATAGAGGGGCACTGCCCCCGTGAGCCCTAAGCTGAAGAGCGACTCCGTGGCGTCAAACTTATTGTGGTCGTCTGAGTGGTGGAGTGTGCCGGCATAGCCGCCTATGGCACCGCTGAAGCGGGGTAGCCGGGCATCCTTGAGGGCTTGCGCAGCAACCTCACGCCGCTTCTGCTCGTTAAGCCGGTGAGCCATCTCACTGTTATGGGCGATGGCATAGTCCATACATTCGTTGAGCGTCCAAGGATGCTGCCCATTGGCGGTAGCGGGCAGCAGGGACAGCAGCATGGCGAGTGCTAGCCATATTGTTGTGCATACACTATCAATCAAGCGTTGTTTCATATCCGAGTGTCCTATTAATCTATTCAATGACTACAAAGCCTGTACCCTTGACTTGTTCTTTGATTTCGTTTCCCCTGAGCAACTCGCCTTTCTTCACACCGTCCTTCAGTTCGACGGACAATCCGTCGGAGATGCCGATGGTGACGGCACGGCGTTCGAACTGCTGGTGTTCCTTGTCGTCGGGTGGGGAGGTGAGCACATAGACGTATGGCTTGCCGGCTTCGAACGAGATGGCCTTTTCGTCGCACGACAGCACGTCGTTCAGGGTACCCAGAATGATGTTAGCATTGGCGCTGTAGCCCGAGCGGATGGTCACGCCGTCGGGAATGGTGGCGTCAGCTTTCAGCTCGAACATCTTGGCACCGTTCTGCATCACGCCTTCAGGGGCTATGTAGTTGAGCTTGGCGGGAATGGTGACCTCCTGCATGGAACCAAGGTGCAGCTCGACGTCCATGCCTGTCTGCAAGAGTGCCACCTCAGTTTCGTCGATGTAGCCGCGGAAGATGATGTCGCTCATGTCGGCAATCTTTGCCACCGTCGTTCCCTCGGTGAAGACACTGGTACTTGAGACGGAAGCCCCCTCCTTGACGGGTACGCTGAGCACTATGCCCGTAATGGTGGAGCGCAGGTCGGTAATGTTGATGTTACCCGACCGTGAGGACTGTCCGCGGGTAATGACCTGCACCTGCGACTCGGCAGCAAGAACACTCTCACGGGCCGATGCCAGACGCGTGCTTTGTCGGTCATACTCCTCGCGGCTCACAACGCCATCTTTAAAGAGTGAGTGAATGCGGTCGTACTCACGCTGCACCTCGGCCAGATTGATGCGAGCAGCCTCCACACGGCTCTTCGCCTCGTTGAGCTGCGCCATGTCGGGAATAATCTTAATGGTGGCAATGATGTCGCCAGCCTTGACCTTGTCGCCGGGCTCCACCAGCAGGCGGCTGATGATGCCAGTGGCCTGGGGCTTCACAGACACCTGCCGGCGTGCTTCCATGCTGCCGGCCACGGTGGTACGCTTCACGAGGTTTCGTCGTTCGGGGCTGACCAGCTCATAAATCGTAGGTTCTGGCTGTGACTGTTGCCACAGGTAGTAGAGCGTGTAAACCACGTACAGTGCCAAGAGACATAAGCCGATAACTCTAAGTGTTTTCTTCATAATCTTATTTACTTTTTATTGATATACTATGTACTATTCTTCTCTGAGCGCATCGATAGGTTTGATGGCGACTGCGCGTTGGGCTGGTATCCAGCCCGCCAAGAGTCCACCCGCCACAAGTATGAGCAAGGCCCCGATGGCTGTCCAGAAGGGTATGATGGGGCGGGTGAAGACGGCATCGTCGCCCTGAGGCAACAAGCCAGCCAGGACATCGAGCAGCCATATTGCCGTACACAGCCCCGTCAGTCCTGCGCTGAGCGTCAGCACGAGGGTTTCGAGCATGATGCTTTTGAAGATGTCAAAGGGTTTGGCACCGATGGCACGCCGGATGCCAATCTCCTGCGTCCGCTCCCTGACGGTGACGAGCATGATGTTGCTGATGCCTATCAGTCCGGCTATCAGCGTGCCCAGACCGACAATCCAGATGAGGATGTGGGAGCCGGTGAACAGGTTTTCAAACATTTTCGTCTGTTCGCTCACGGTTGTTACCGTCATGGCTAATTGGTCGTCGGGGTGTATGGAGTGGTTCTCTTTAACGACGGCCAACACTCGTTCCCTCTCCTTATCCAAGGGAATCGTTTCGTCCATGATGACCGAGCACAAGTCAATTTCATCGCCCCGGCCGTAGACCACCTGCTGGATGGGCAGCGGCATCAGTACACTTTCCGACAAGTCGATGCCGATGTTCACCTGACTGTTGGTACAGTGGGTAACGCCCACCACCGTCAGCGACATGCCGTTCACCTCAACGCTACGGCCCAAAGCCTCTTCATGACCTCCGAAGAACACGTCGGCCACATGATCGCCGATGACGCATACCTTGCGCTTTTCGCGCATGTCGATGTCGTTGATAAAGCGTCCTGCCGTCAGTCGCTGTGGCAGCTCGTTGACAAATCCTGGCAACACACCATTCACCTGATACTGGTAGGTCAGTTCCCCTTGTGCCACATTCTGGTAGCCGGCAAAGCAGATGGAACTGAATGACAGCACATGACTGCCGAAGCGTTCGCGAATCAGTTGCTCGTCGCGGGCGTTGAGCAGCCACTTGCGGTCACGCCCAAAGCCTTTGTAAGCCATAGAGGTCTCGGTAGGCCATATCCACATCTCATTGGGAGGGACACTCCTGACCTTGTCAACGATGCCGTTGTCGAGACCCATGCCGCTGCCTATGAGCAGTATCAGAATAACAATACCCCAGAACACGCCGAAGGCCGTCATCAGCCGCTGCCCACGGCGCACCCTGATGGTCTGACGGCTGGCCATCGCGTCAACGGTTTCGGTTCCGACGGCCTGCTTGGCGGGGATATATCCCGCCACAAGTCCCGCCAACACCATGATACCGCCGACGGCCAGTACATAGGCAGGACTGACGGTGGGATTGCTGAACACTTCGCTATTGCCTGTCATGCTGATGACTTTTGCCACCAACTCCATCAACTCAATACCCATGAACATGCCGGCATAGCCGAACAGAAGGCAGATGATAACCGACTCCGTCAGCACCAACACGACAATCTGGCGTGCCTTCGCCCCCAAAGCCCGTCGGATGCCTAACTCCTGCGTCCGCTCCCTGACGGCGATGTGCATGATGTTAGACACGCCGGCAATGCCGGAGAGAAGTGTGGCTAAGCCCACCACGAGGACAAAGATGGAGAGAGCCGTCAGCACGTTGCTGACGAGCACAGGCAACTCGTAGAGGTTAAATATCTTGATAGCATGCTTATCGGTCGGAGCGAAGCCCTTACGGGCGGCCAAATGGGCTACTACACGGTCATTGAAGTGCTTGTTGAGGACGGCCGTAGTCAAGTGGGCCGTCTGTAGGTAGATGCTGCTTAGTTCGCCCTCAGGACACCATATCTTCTTGACGGTGCTCAGTGGAGCCACGATGGTTCGTGTGGGATTCGATTGTAGAACGGGTTCATAGATTCCGACTATCTGGAAATTGATACCGTCTAACTGCAGTACATTTCCCACCGCCGATTTCGGGTCGTCCCTGAAGAATGCATTTCTCACTCCATCAGGAATCACGCACACCTTACGATGCATCCGTATATCAAGGTCGTTGATGTCCCGACCTTCCAGAATCTGCGTGTTAGGCGCCACAGCATAGCCAGGAGTGTAGCCGTCAACCACCGTATTGGTGTATTCCTTGCCTCGACGGGCCTGTATGGCATGTCTCACTACTGGGATGACCTTCACCACCGTATCGCCAAACAGGCTGTCCAATGCTGCGGCATCATCTTCGTAAAGCCGGATGGCGCGCCCCTTGTTCCACCCCTCGAAGGGCTGTGACGTTTCACGGGGATACAGTGTCACGAGGCCAACGTTGTAAGTCTTGAAGTTGAGATTCATGCCGTTGATGAGTCCACGGCCCACGCTGATGAGCACAATGAAGATGAAGATTCCCCAGGCAATGGAAAATCCCGTCAACGCTATGCGCATCTTGTTGCCCTTCATCACGGCAAGCACTTCACTCAAGAGTTCTCTCATACTTCAACTTTTCAACATCTGGGTTATTGTTTCCTTATACGTCGTTGCCAGCACTTTCATCATCTTCCTGGAATAATAGCCGGAATAAAAGATTCTGAAAGTATAGCTGTTTCCCATTTCAACGACATCCGTCAGCGCCTCGACCATAAAATCCTTTTGCATGGAGATCAGCTTGTTAACGAGCGTCTCATTCCGCGGCAGATCGTCATACTTCCCGTCTTCCATGATCCAGTCGGGGAAGAACTGGAACAGGATAATGGGGGCAATATTGAACTCCTGCACCAATGATGCGAAAGGGAAGAAATTATTCTGGCTCAGCTTATAATAGACATCGCTCAGGTTATCCAGGAAAGCTTGCATGTCGTGATGATCCACATGGGTAACAATTGGCATTCCAGTGATATACAGGCCGATATCCTCAAAGTTATTGAAACGATCGCGCCCGTTATCAAGAAAGCCAAACGCCACATCATCGCTACCCGCCAGTCTGGACAAGGTCATGGCCATAGCAGCCGTAAACAGGATGTTCTTATTGATGCCGAAGCGGTCGGTAAACCTGTTCACCTGTTCACAGTCCACTCCTAACTCACGCTTGTGGTAGCCAGGTCGGCCGTGCTTGCCGGGATTCCTATAGAAGTAGTTTTCACTAAGGTTGCCCAGCATGGAGCGGATATACTTGTCCATCTCAGCATATTGTTCCGTACTTTTCACCTCTTGATGGAAGGAAGATACCTTTAAGAAATGATCATCCACTACATCAAGTGATGTACCCTCCAGCGCACGCTGGAAGTGGCGACAGAAGACATTGTAGGATACCTGGTCGAAAACCAGGTGATGGAATACGGACAGCAGATAGCACCGGCCCGGAATCCTGACGATGACATGTCTGGACAAACTGCTATACAGGTCGAAGCCGGATGTCAGAAGCGATAGTGTCTTTAGCGGGTTCAGCGACCCTTTCATCACAGCAGGCTTGTCTCCCTTCTCCATGTACGGCACGCCATCCCTCATGGCCACATGCATGGTCAGCAAGGGATGCGCAGTAAACATGACGTCCAATGCATTTCTGATCTGCTCATCAGTATATTTCCTATCGATTGGAATGATGGAGGGAATCAGGTAGGAATCATATTTATTGAACTTTACAATATCATCGAAGATGAACATCTGCGAATTATTCAGCGGGCATCCGCTCTCTATCGAGTATCTATTCAGATTGACAGAAAGCCCCTTCGCATTACTTGCAATGGCAGCGGGCGTACGCAGACTAAGGACATCGGCCACCGTGATACCCGATTTGCCGAGGGAAAAGACGAGTTTGAGGGCTGTCAAAGAATCGCCTCCAAGATGCACAAAATCGTCGTTCACACTTATCTTCTCCTGGTTCAGCACCTTTTCAAAGCCGCTGACGATAAGTTTTTCCAATTCATTACGCGGCGCTACATAACCAGCGTGCTGCAGTGTTGGTTCTGGCAACCTTCGCCGATCCACCTTGCCACTGGGTGTCAGGGGCAGGGCATCCATCTGGAGATAAGCCGCCGGCACCATGTAGTTCGTAAGCGACTGAGAGAGGTGGTCGCGCAAGGCCGACTCGTCAATGTTGCCATCAGCCGTGTAATAGAGACACAAAGTATCGCTGCCCGCCACCTTTTTGACAACAGCTACAGCCCGACAGATTCCTTTAAACTTGGTGGCACAGGCTTCTATCTCGTCCAATTCGATGCGGTAGCCACGCAATTTTGCCTGGTTGTCGGTGCGACCAATGTATTCCAAATCACCATCAGCGTTCCAGCGGCATAGGTCGCCTGTATGATACATGACAGGGGTGGAGGGCAAGAATGGACAGGACGTAAATTTCTCGGCCGTCAACTCTGGCTTCCGCCAGTAGCCGCGACCTACTTGTTTGCCAGCTGTGCAAAGCTCTCCGACAGCACCTCGTGGCAGTAGCCGCCCGTAGGCATCGACGATGAAGCTGTAGCAATTAGCAAAAGTCTTGCCAATAGGGATGTTATCAACCCGACAGCCTGCCGGAATCGGATAGTAAGTGGTTTCAACGGTACATTCCGTCGGACCGTAAGTATTGAAGATTTTAACGTGGTTGCTGAATATACGTCCCAGTTTCTCGCCTCCAGCGGTCATAAAACGAACAGGCAGGTCGTCGTATTCGTCTAATAAAAGTGTAGCCAAAGCCGTTGTAAAACCTCCACCAGTAATCTGATGCTCAAACAGGAAGTCGCGGATAGCCGCGAGATTCAGCCTGATGTCTGCTGACATGATGTGGTACGAACCTCCTAAAGTCAGGATGGGGAACATATCCTCAACATGCCCATCGAACGAAAAAGAGTTATGGCCGCAGATACGGTCGTCGGCAGTCAATGCTGTCACGTCGGTGTAAGCCTGTATGAAATTCCAAAGTGCAGCCTGATGAATCATGGCACCCTTAGGCTCTCCCGTCGAGCCTGAGGTATAAATCATATAGGCCAGACTATCGGCAGTACTCAGGTCAATAGGAGAGACGTCCTGGTTGAAGTCGGTTTCTGCCATGAACTGGCTGTCAACGACCACTTTTGCCTGACAGTCGCTGAGCATGTATTGCTGTCGTTCCTCGGGATATTCCTGGTCGATGGGCACGTAGGCGGCACCAGCTTTGTGGATGGCTATGACGGCAAGCGGGAACGCAATAGTGCGGTCAAGCATGACGGCTACGAAGTCGTTGGGCTTCACACCGTTCTCTATGAGTCGTTGCGCCAAGACGTTAGAACGGCTCGACAACTCGCCGTAGGTCAGGCTGTCCGTGGCGTCGGCTACGGCAAGGCGGTTTGGATGCTGACTGGCACACTGTTCGAAGGCCTTCACAAAGGTCATCTCCGGGTCGATGTCCAACTGCTTGCCAGCCCCCAGTTTGACGAGCGCAAGACGCTCGTCGGCACTAACGATGTCAAGTTCCCCGAGCGTCTGCTCCGGGTGAGCCATCATGTTGTTGACGGCACCCCTCATGGCCTCGGCTACCATCCGCAACGTGTCGGCATCGTTCATGGCCAGACTCGATTCCACACGTATCTCGTAATTGTCATCTTTCAGGTAGATATCCACACTGAGGTCGGAGTCGGTCTCCTTTCGCACAGGCTGAACGGCACGAATTTTGACGCCATCTACCACCATGTACTCCTCCATATTGGCCACCCCCTTAAAATTGAACGTCACGCCAGGTTTCATCTGAAAGTCGGAACAGAAGTGGGTAAAGGGATAGGCACCGTAGCGGATGGTACTCATCAGCTCGGCACGCTGGCTCCTGACAAAGTCGATCACCCGCTGCGAGGGATCGGCATCGGCCAGCATGGGCACCGACTTGGCAAACATGCCCACGCAGCCACGCAGCCGCTTGTCCGTACGTCCGTGGTTGACGCTCGAATAGGCGACCTGCTCCTGGCGGGTGAGCACCGACACGACGTGGCCAAAGGCTGCCTGGAAAAGCAGGTTGGGCTGAACGCCGTGCTCGTGGCACCAGTCATCGCACTCATGGCAGTCCAAGGTAGTTATCCGTCGCCCCATCTGCCCTGTGGTTCCAGGCTTGGCATGGCTTAGCGTGGCCATCTCCTGCCCGGCGAATTTCCCGGCATAGTAGGCCTTGGCACGCTGGTAGAGTGGGGTGCCGAACATGGCCGCCTCGTCCTCGGCAGCCTGGTACAGGCCGTACGGCTGTGGTTCAACGCTCCCGCCTTCAAAGATGGTTGCAAAAGCGGTGGTCAGGATGGGGGCGAACGACATGCCGTCGATAATGGCATGATAGCCGTCGGAGAGCAGGCAAATGCTTTTCTCCGTCTCAATGACCTCTACTCGGAACAGCGGCTCGCTGCCCAGCGGGTCGAACGGGCGCACAAATCTCTCACGGATATAAGCCTGCAGTTCTGCCTCCACAGACTTGCGGCTGACCACGGGAATGGGCATCGACAGGTCGCTCCACTGGCGCACTTCACCATCTTCACCAATGACAAAGCGGGTATGCAGTTCGGGAAACGAATCGACCAACTTTTGCGCGGTATTGACAACCCGCTCCCGTGTCATCGACAAGGGGATAAATAGGTAGTTGGGAAGATTATAATGTGTAGACTCGGGGTGCTGTATACTCTGTAGCAGCACCCCAAGTTGTGATTGTAGTAATGGGTATGTTTTCATCCTTTCCCTATCAACCGATTGGCATCATTTAACTACTGTCCAAAAATCATTTCTATTATATCTTTGAACGACAGACCTATTTCTTCAAAGAAATCCTTCAATATGATTTTCTCGCCATCGTACGTAAGCTGTAGGACAAGTTCTGGACGGTATATGTTGGAGACGCTGTCTGTTGTTACAGGCTCAATCATCACCACACCTTGTTCAGCACCAAACAACGACAGTTTACTGTTGACAACGGCGTTAAAGGCATCTGCCTGCTTTTGGCAGTTTTCCTGCGAACTGCCCGCAATTCCGATTTCTGCCAGCCCGATACTCGCCAGATAGAACTTATTCATGTTGTCCACGTTGCTTTCGAGTTTAAGCATGCCGTCATTGATACAAAGTTCCAGTTCGCTATTGAACACCACATCGTGCTGTAGCAGTTTTTCCAGACTGAGGTTGTTTTTACTCTTCATCTTGATGCCCAGCACTTCACTGCCATCTTTATTATAGACAAAGTTGTCGACCACGCTGTCGATGTTGTGCTGCGTACGTTCCATTGCGAATCTCATGTCCTTGTATTCCAGGCTGCCCGTACGTAGTTGGGTAAAATCTATTTGGTAACCATTCCTGTCGACATCAAGGTTATAATGGGTGTCAATCGCCAGCACCTGCGTACCGTTTCTGCAGACGGTCAACTTATGCTGAGCCTCGTTGTCAGCCCCGGTCAGCGATAATCCTGTAATCTTCTCTGTGCTGAATGCGATGTTATAGGTCAGCGTATCATTTACTACGACATCAAACAAATGAGAATAATTGCGATCACCCACATACTGGTTGTCGGCATTCTTTTCAAAAGCCAAGCTCATATTGCTAACCAACTGCAAAGTCTTCGACAGATTAGAGAAATTCCACGACTTATCAAAAGTCTTTGGATTGACGCTGGGGAAAAAACTATCCAGCAGAGATTGTAGGTTGTCAATGAACTGTTGCACCCCAGTACTGTCTATTCCAGTACAGTTCACTGTTGCCGTACCAGTCTTTATGGCTTCGGCTAACGAGGTCAAATCCTTGAAATCTACTGCCTTTATGTCGGAGCTTGAACGCTGAATAATACTGTTAATCGATTCTTGCAAGTCTGACTCAAACTCCATTCTAACATCCAGTGAGGACTTGTCATCACCGCTACACGAGAAAAGTACTGTTGTGCCGCAAAAAACTACGGTGAACACCAATAATCGGATGGCGGCAAATTTCCAATGGATCATCTTTTTCATAACTATCAATTGTTATCGTTAATTAATAATACTCTTTTCTAAATCACAGCGGGGGAGTCCTGTGTGACGCTGGTGGCGGCGATGCGGCCGGATACCAGAATCTCAGTGAGGGCATTGCCGCCCAGACGGTTGCCGCCGTGGATGCCACCCGTCACCTCGCCTGCGGCATAGAGCCCAGGGATAGGCTTGCCGTTGGCGTCGAGCACATGGCGTTTTTCATCCACCATCAGTCCGCCCATGGTATGATGGGTGGCTGGAGCCAATGTTCGGATGGTGAGCAGGGTTGAGTCGAGCGAATAGGTCGATTTGTCGTAGGTGCCATCCTGACGGCGCTTTACCTTGCCGATGGTGTTGGTGGCATATCGCTTGCTCACGTCGGCAGGCTGCCCTCCTTCCATCACCGCCATGTCGTAGTCGCGGATAGCTTTCAGTATGGAGTCGGCACTCACATTGAACCTCAGTGTTTTCAGGAGTTTTGGCAGTTGCGCCGGCTTACATGCATATTGTTTGCCAGGCACGTCCACACCACGCTTCTCGTTCGGCTCAGTGGTTTCCTCACCGCCGATATAGAGATAAACGCCCCGTTTACCGTAGAAACTGATGCCGTTCTCGAAGGCCTTCGCCGAAAGTACGTCACGCTCCAGCGACTCGTCCACAAAGCGACGTCCGGTTTTGGGACTGATAAACACGGCATCCGACACGCTACCGAAAGCCAGATTGCCATAGTCGGTATACGACAGTGGCATCAGCTGTGTCCAGCCCATACCCGTCAGCGAGGCCCCCACCTTCTCTGCCATGTCGAGGCCTTCGCCCCGTTGCGAACTGCGGTTGGTAGTGGCCATACGGCTGCTGAGGTCATCCTGGTTCCAGTAACGGTTTGTGTCCATCACCTTGCGGATATTGGCCGCATAGCCGCCCGTACCGATGATCACTCCCTTGCGGGCATGGGCTGTCACTGGCGTACCGTCGGCCATCACAGCCTTCACGCCCTTCACGTGTCCGCCCTCCACGATGAGTTCCTTTGCAGCGGTCGATTTCAGGACGCGGTTTGCTTTGTTGGCATTGATGAACGTGGTGTAAGGTGCCATAATGTAAGCACCCCAATTGCCATCGTAATGCTCAGGTGTACCGTCACCGTCGGTGTCGATGTCGGCTCCCAGCATCTTGTTGCCTCTGAACCACAGGGCTCCCACGATGATGATCTGCCGTTCTAGGAACGTGACGCCCATCGAGGCCAGCCAAGGCTTCAACTCCTGCCCCTGCTCCACCATCTGGCTCACCATGCGCAGGTCGCTATACACCCACTCCTGCTTGTCGGCACTCTGGCGCAGACCGCCGTAGTAGGTCTGGAAGATGTGCAGGTTCTTGGTCGAAAACAGCGTTAGGTCGGTCTCAGGCACACCGCGTGCCAGTTTGAGCCGCGCCCATGCCAAGTAGGCTGTAATCTCCTTCTTCAAGGCCTGAAGCACGGGCAAGTATTCAGCGTGTACGCCGTGAGGCGCCAGCTGCTCGATGTTACCCGGCTCGTAAGGGTGTGTTTTGTAGTAGGTGGCATCAAACGCCTTCTCGTCCCATGCAAGGATGGTCTCGAGGTCCTTGATACAGCCTGGGCCCGACTTCGCCTTCTCGTAGGTCTTGCCGTCGTAGCCCACACCCGTCTTGGCGTCGGGCTTAGCCGGCTCCCACACCAGGTATGGCATCACACTCTGGAAGATGCCGCCCGATACCAAGGTGTTGCCACCTATCTCGGCATTCTTCTCAATCACCAGCACCGTGTTGCCCTGCTGCGCTGCCTCAGCAGCCGCAGCCAGTCCTGCACCGCCTGCACCTACTATCACCACGTCCCAAGTGCCTTCCACAGGTTTCTGCTCCGCCTTGGGCAGGCAGGCCTTCTGGAATTGCTCACCGTCAGACACCTTAGCCATGTTGGCAGCCTCCTCCACACCTTTCATTAGCGCACGGCTCGACACCGTGGCACCCGTCATAGCATCCACGCCAGTACCATTGGTCTTGATGATCTGGGGAATCAGCTCGTCGAACACGACGTCGCCGATATGGGGTGTCTCGTGCTGCTCCAGTACCTTGATATCTGTGATGCACGAGTCGCTGAACGTCACACTCAGACGGATGTCGCCGTTATGCCCCTGTGCAGTCACCTCGTAGGTCCCTGCCACGAACGTCAGCCGTTCCGACTTTTTCTGGCTGCAGCCAACAAAGAGCATCGCCACAACCACTATCCAGACTTTGCTCATCTTCATTTATTTTACGTTTGCGCCCAGCGTACCGGTCTTGACGACCATGACTACTGAACAATCATGAGAGAATTGTTTTTTTTATTCTGTTACTTTCTTCATCTCGAAGGTAGAGGTGAAGGTGGTGCCGTTTTCCTTCTGGCGCAGGGCCTTCCACTTCATCACGCCATCCTTGATAGACTCAATCTCCCACCACTCGCGGTATTCAATTTCGTTGTCAATCCAACGGGTGCAGAGCAGATTGCCTGCAACGAAGTACTCGTTAAGAGTATTGGTGCTTGGAACCCAGTCGTCGCCATCCTTCACATAATATACATAGGTACCATCTGCCTTGTACTCCCAGCGGTGCTGCTTACCATCGCCATAGGTACCTTCATCGCTGGTGGCCTGACCTTCCCAGGTGCCGAGGATGGTCTGGCTGAAATCCTTATCTACTTTCTTAAACGTGCAGAACATATATGGAGCTGTAGTCATCTCGCCAGCTTCGTTGATTTCTGAATGAAGGAGGACGCACTGCATTACATCGGCGGTGATATAGCTAACGATAAACTCGTCAAGTACAGCTGTTTTATCGTCTTTTTGGCCAGCGAGTGCGATGTGATTGTCATCGATAACGGCAGTAAGTTCAAACTTTTCTTTCCAGAAGGATTGCATCTCAGGCTGAGAGTTTAGCGATGCGCTCATATAGACCTTGGTGAGCGATTCGAAGTCGTAAACGGTCTTCAGGTTTGTCACCGCATCCTCGCCGTCAATCTCTGAGATCATCCATTTGCCGATGATGTTCTGTTCTACCTCTTCCTGGGTGGGGACATCCACTTTCTTCATTTCGAATGTGGCAGTGTAGGTAGTGCCGTCTTCCTTCTGACGCAAGGCCTTCCACTTCATGACGCCATTCTCGATGGATTCAATTTCCCACCACTCGCGGTGCTCCTCGTTGCCTTCACCAGCGTTCTTCCAGCGGGTGCAGAGCAGGTTGCCAGCCACGAAGTAGTCGGCATATTCGTCGTCGCTGATCTGCCACAGGTCGTTCTTGTGGAAGTAGTTGAAAGAGCCGTCCGTCATGTATTCCCAGCGGTGGTTCTCGCCGTCGTCGAACTCTGAACCTTCAGCGCCTGTGCTCATACCTTCCCACATGCCACAGATGGCATTTCTGTAGTCCACGTTCAGCTTCTCGTAGCGGATTATGTTCTCGGTGGATCTCACCAAACCGCCGTCTTGCCGGATGGTTACGATGCGCTTGGCGATCAGAGTCGCGTCCGTGATGGACTCGACGTGGAGATCAACCGTCACATTCATGCCGGGTTTAGGACTATGGAAGAGGATTACGTCATTGCCATTTATTTCCACATCG
>ONKX01000117.1 GCA_900318555.1 uncultured Prevotellaceae bacterium
GGGATTTGGTGCTCAAGCCCGTTCCCGATGCGCCAGAAACTTTCTACCTCTACGAAAAGGTTCCAATCCGGGTTTCAGCGTTACGGCGTAACACTTTCATTCCCCTTGCCCTTTATGGCTCATTCTGGTGGGATTCCAATTATAAGATATGTCGTTTCTGCGGAGAGAAGGAACTGACGGAAGAGAACATCATGGAAAGTGAATATTTCAATCACTCGCCCCATTACTACGTCATCGGAGCGATATTCAGCGACAATACCGCTCGCGCGATACCGCTGTAGCACGCTATTATCATATTCCACCATAAAAGGAAACGAACAATGAACAAGAAAACCATCATCACAATCCTGCTTGCCCTCGTCGCTGTGGCGGGGCAGGCGCAAGTGAAATCGAGTCTCGACCTCTGTCTGAGGGACGAGGTGACGGGCGAATGGCTCATCGGGCTATTCGACAATTATGCCGTATATAACTGCGAAATCTGGGAATATGCCAAGGCAGACACACTCAAAGGCGAATACATGCTTCGACGTGGAAAAGATGCACTGAAACTGAAGTTGAAAGAAGGCAGTATGAGAATCGGCCAAAAGAATTACACCGTATCTAAACTGACAGAGCGCACGTTGCCCGACTATCCCACGAAAGACCAGAGTGATTTCATTGATAACGGTAATGTTGGCGGTAAGGTAACACTACGAGGGAGAATTGTAAATGTACCCAAAAGTCATGAAGACAGGGTGAGTATTAGCATCCCAGATCCATTGCAGACTATCTTTGACAACGAATTGCCTATAGAGTGCGACAGCTTGGGACGCTTTGAGTTGGACATTGAATTAGCGAACACAGGATTAGTCAGAATGTTGTGGGCAAAACTGATACTCACACCTGGCGAGACCTATTTTATCAGCATGGATGGCCAGACGGGGCAGACCTTCGTGATGGGGCGCGATTCCCGTCTGTCGAATGAGCTGTTGACGCATGAGACGCCCTACTATAAAGTGAAGAGCAGTGACTTTGATAAGAAAAGCGACGCTGAATTGATGGAAGCAGTAGAGAAAGACTATGAGCGGGTCAAAGAAATATGGATGACGACGGAACAGGCATCCCCGATGCTCTCCAAACGCTATCGCCTGCTCAGCCGATGGCAGTGGAAGATGGGTGCTGCATATTCCTTGGTTCAGCGTCGGTATGACAGCCCCGATGTCAGGAAAAGTGATGACGGTCAGCTTTGGCAATGGCTCCGCGACAGCGTGTTCTCGGATATTGCACGTCCCTATACACTTGTACAGGATGATCTCGCATATACCCTTGACAATTACACCTCAGAGCTTTTGAAGCCGCGCAACAGCGGAGGCTATTCTTTTGAGTTTATAGAAGAGGCCATCAATATAGCAGAAGAGAGAAACCAAGCCGACAAAGACAGTCTGGCAATACTGAGCCAGTCGATGAATGACTATCGCTCAAAGGTCAACGGTGGGACACCAGATTCTCTTCTCTCTGACCATCCGTTCCATTCTCTAATAAGGCGGATGTTCGCTAATGGAACGCCGTTGATGCAGATTATCAAGTCGACGGAACCCAATGAGCGCGTACTCTTGAAGAATATCCCACGGGTGAGAGACCTTGATTTGTCAGAGGAACTGAAGCAACTCTCACAGGCGGTTGCCATATACTCGCAGCTAGAACAGATGCACGGGCCATTGTCTGACGCACTTCGAAAAGTGCTGGACGAAACGGTAATGCCACCATATTATCGAGACCGCATCCTTATGCGGAGCAAATATTTCGCAGACCTTGCCGCCAAGATGAAACGAGGCAATGGATGCCTGATGCCAAACGAACCCTTGGCAGACCTGAAAGATGGCAAAGAGATTATGGACTGGATTCTGGAGCCTTATCGTGGCAGGATAGTCTATCTTGACATCTGGGGAACATGGTGCGTACCTTGCAAGGCGAATCTCAAGCAGTTCACAAAACCGCTTCACCAGAAACTCCGCGACCTGCCCGTCACCTACCTCTACCTCTGCAATAACTCATCGGACAAAGCATGGGCAAGCGTCATTGCTGAATATGAATTGGCTGGCGAACACTCCGTCCACTACAACCTTCCACTCAGCCAGCAGGCAGCTGTGGAGAAATACTTAGGCGTTAGACATTATCCCACGTATATCTTGTTTGATCAGAACGGCAAGATGCTTCCTGGCGAGTTCAAGCCATACGATATGGATGCACTGCGTAATAAAATTGAGGAATTGACGAACACGAAATGAATATGAACAAGAAAATCATCATCACCATCCTGCTCGCCCTCGTCGCAATGGCAGGGCAGGGGCAAGTGAGGTGTCACGTCATTGGCACGGTGGCAGAAGGAACAACGCCCATTGAACTGAGGATATACCGCGACGGCGAAGACCCGAAGAACAGTACATTGCGATCAGTGGTAAAGAACGGACTCTTTGAGTGCGACGTGGAAGATGCGCAGATAGAGCGCTGGCACATCGTGGACTTCGGCGAGGTGATGGAGAAGGGCATGACCCTTCGCACAGGAGAATTCTTCGTGGAGAACGGCGCGCGACGGCGACAAATTCGACATTCAATCCTCGGGCAAGGAATATCAGGCATGGCACGCTATGGAGCAAGCCGCCGAAGCAAAGTTTCGACCTGCCTATGAGCAACTGGACGATAACGACAAGCAGAAGATGGCGAAACTGGAGAACGAATACCACCAATGGACGCTTGACTACTACAAAGCCCACCCGATGCTCGGTTTCCTGTTCGAACTCGACGGGCGGCTCAAGGGCTTTCATTTCAATGACACGGGCCTTGCCGCTATGCAGTACAACGACTACGATGTGCACACAATAGACGGGCAGCAAGTCCGCGCCTCTGAATACTACAAGGATAAGTTGACGCTCGTCATCTGCTGGGCCTCGTGGTGCTCGCCCTGCATCCGCGACGCTTGCGACATCATCCCCATCTACAACGAGTACCGCAATCGTGGTCTGAACGTGTTCAGCCTCGCCCACGAATTCAAGTCCACCGATGCCATGCGCAAAGCCGTCGAGCGTCACGCCTTCCCCTGGCCCTGCCTCGTTGACCTTGACGACGAGTTCGGCGTGTTCCGTAAGCACGGCACTCAAAACAGCGCCCTGTTCCTCATCGACCGCGACGGCACCATCATTGCCGTGCCTAATAACGTGGACGAACTGAAAGCGAAACTCGAAGAGATTTTTCCGATAACAAATTAATCGAAACAAATATGAACAAGAAAATCATCATCACCATCCTGTTCACTCTCGTTGCAATGGTAGGGCAGGCGCAGACAATACCCACAGACTGGTTCAAGACCGACACCATTACAATCCGAGGTCGCATTGAAGGTTTCGATGCTGAACGGTTTGGCTTCACATCAATGACGTGTTATCTCTATGACGTCATGGAAAAGGATAATAATACGTTGGTAATGGACATCACCCCTGACGGAACCTTTGAGAAAAGTTTTTCCATCAATTATCCCATGCGCCTGAAGTTTA
>ONKX01000065.1 GCA_900318555.1 uncultured Prevotellaceae bacterium
GAAGAATGATGCTAATGGAAATATGAGAAACCCAAAAGGCTTTTTGATTATTCCTAATAACATTGAAATACTTGAAAGTAATTATATTGATAAAAAAGAATCAAAGATATACTCATATGAACCCAATGAATTTGTGGTAGAATGTGAATAAGTGTCAATCAAAGGGACAGTATTGAAGTGAACCCAGAAAGTTGGACACAACTTAAAGGTTCAAGATGAAGAAAGATTTTAGTGTAGAAGATAAGTTGGAGGCAACAATCACGGGGTCGGAGAACCTGATCATTTCTGGAGATAAAAGCAAGATTCCGCAAACTCATTGAGGGTTTGCGGAATCTTGTGTTACTAAACTTTCTGCCGTCATTGTTTGCTATTTTGGAAAAAAGTGCTAACTTTGCGGCATCAATAAAAGAAGGAAGTATGATTAGGAATATAGCATTTGACTTGGGAGGTGTGGTGCTGGCGCTGAGTTATGAGCAGGCCGTGAAACGGTTTGAGGAAATCGGACTGAAGGACGCCAGACAACGGTTGGATGCCTTCGAACAGAAGGGTATCTTTGGTGCATTGGAGTCAGGGCAGATTACGACTGAAGACTTCCGTAGGGAACTGAGCGTGCTCGTGGGCAGGACGTTGACAATGGACGAATGCTACTGGGCTTGGCACGGCTATGTGGATCATGTACCCAAGCGCAATTTGGAGGCGATTCTAAGTCTTAGGGCCAGGGGCTATAAAGTGTGTCTGCTGTCGAATACGAATCCCTTTATGATGCAGTGGGCTGACAAGGATTTCGACGGTGAGGGGCATCCCATCAGCTATTTCTTTGACGCTATGTATCTGAGCTATGAGTGTAAGATGATGAAGCCCAAGCGTGAAATCTTCGAGATGATGCTGAAAGGCCAACAGGCGTTGCCTGAGGAAACCATCTTCGTGGATGATGGACCCCGCAATGTCGAGACAGCGGCTGCGATGGGGATGCTGACGCTTTGTCCTCCGAACAATGAAGACTGGACGGCAGCATTGGAGAATATGCTGCGATAGAAAGCAAGATTCCGCAAACCCTCGATGAGTTTGCGGAACCTTTTTATGTATGCTTGGGGTTACATGTAGCCCAGCCAGCGTAGGATGTCGTTGAGGTTTGCGACAACCATGAGGAGAATGAGGATGCCGAAGCCGACATATTCGGCCTTGATCATGAAGTTCTCGGAGGGCTTGCGGCGCGTAATCATCTCGTAGAGGAGGAAGAGTACGTGGCCACCGTCGAGGGCCGGAATGGGGAGGATATTCATGAAGGCGAGGATAATCGACAGGAAGGCGGTCATCTTCCAGAACATATACCAGTCCCACATGGGCGGGAAGAGGCTGCCGATGGCTCCGAATCCACCGAGCGACTTGGCACCTTCGGCGGAGAAGACGTACTTCATGTCGTCAACGTAGGAGGTGAGGACATGCCAGCCGTACTTGATGCCGGCGGGGATGCTCTCGAGGAAGCCGTATTCGACGGTGGTGGGCTTGTAGATGTCGGCAAGGGCCTTGATGGTGAAGCCGAGTTTGAGTTCGGGAGTGAGGACGACTTCGGTAGTATCGACTTTAGCGTCGTTGCCATAAGCGATGACCACCGTGCGGGCCTTGAGTGAATCGGCGGCGGTGGTGGCGGTGGCAAGGAGGTCCTGACGACGGCCGAGCTGGTCGACGAACTCGTTGTAAGAGTCAACGGGGGCACCGTTGATCGCGAAGAGACGGTCGCCTTTTTTCAGGCCAATCTTATCGGCGGGGCTGCCGGGCAGGATGCTGTCCACTTGGGCGGGCATCAGCGGACGCACAAAGGCGGGATCGGCCTTGAGCATGCCGAGGAGGTTGAGGTCGCCAGGCAGCGTGATGCTCATGGGTTTGCCGTCGCGGATGATATCGACACGATGAGCCTCGGAAATGTCGCGATAGAGGTCTGCAGAGAAATCCTTAAAGGCCTTGGTATCGGTGCCGACGAGGATGTCGCCATCGCGGAAGCCGTAGGACTTGGCCTCCTGGTTGAACTTCATACCCAACGTCATATCCTTGACGGGGATGTAGGTGTCGCCCCACCAGAAGAGAATCTGCGCATAGATGAACAGGGCGAGGAGGAAATTGACCAATACGCCGCCAATCATGATGAGCAGTCGCTGCCAGCTGGGCTTGGCACGGAACTCGTAATCCTGGACGGGTTGTTTCATCTGTTCGGTATCGAAACTCTCGTCAATCATGCCCGCTATCTTGCAATAGCCGCCGAGGGGAATCCAGCCGATGCCGTACTCGGTGTCGCTATTCTTGGGCTTGAACTTGAAAAGACTGAATTTCCAGTCGAAGAAAAGGTAGAATTTCTCGACGCGTACTCCGAAGAGTTTGGAGAAGAAGAAGTGGCCGCCCTCATGGAGCAATACCAAGAGGCTGATGGCCAGCATGAATTGTAATACTCTGATTAAAAATACTTCCATTATTATTTTATTGTTATTTTCGTTATGACGTGATTACGATATTACGGTACTTCGTTATTTCGGTATTTCGTTATTTCGAACTGTTTACGATTTGAGCAGCTCCGTGGCGATGCGGCGGGCTTCGGCGTCGGTCTGGATGTAGACGTCGTAGTCAGGGTTGCGACTGAACGTGGCGCGCTGCATGGTTTCGGCAATGATGTCTGCCATCTGGAGGAAACCGCAACGGTCTTCGAGGAAGGCGCGGTTGACAATCTCGTTGGCGGCATTGACAATGCACGGCATGTTGCCACCCTTGTTGATGGCCTCGAAGGCGAGGGCGAGGCAACGGAACTTCTTGAGGTCGGGCTCGAAGAACTCGAGACTGCGCGACGTGAAGAGGTCGAGGCGGTCGCCACTCAGCGGCAGGCGCTGGGGGAACGAGAAGGCATACTGGATGGGCAGTCGCATGTCGGGAACGCCGAGCTGTGCCTTGACAGCACCGTCGTGGAACTGTACGGCGCTATGGACGATGCTTTGCGGATGAACGAGCACCTGTATCTTGTTAGCCTCGACACCGAAGAGCCACTTGGCCTCGATGACCTCGAAGCCTTTGTTCATCATCGACGCGGAGTCGATGGTGATTTTGGCACCCATATCCCAAGTAGGATGGCGCAGGGCGTCGGCCTTAGTAACGTGGGCTATTTCTTCCATCGTCTTCAGGCGGAAGGGCCCGCCGGAAGCCGTGAGGAGAATCTTTTCTATGGGGTTGTCGTCCTCGCCGACGAGACTCTGGAAAATGGCTGAGTGCTCGCTGTCGACGGGTAGGATAGGGGTGTGGTACTCCTGTGCCAGTTGGAGAATGAGTTCTCCGGCAACAACCAGCGTCTCCTTGTTAGCCAAGGCAATAGCCTTTTTGGCCTTGATGGCGTGGATGGTAGGAGAGAGTCCGGCAAAGCCGACCATGGCGGTGAGTACCATATCGATGGGCTGTGCTTCGACAATTTCGTCGAGTGCCTGGCGTCCGGCATACACTTTGACGTCGGGCAAGTCGCTCATCAGACTTTTGAGTTCGTCGTAGCGCTGTTCGTTGGCAATGACGATGGCGGCAGGCTTGAACTGATGGGCTTGCTGGGCCAGCAGTTCTACTTTGTTATTGGCGGTTAGGCAGTACACCTCGTAGAGGTCGGCGTGTTCGGCGATAACCTCGAGGGCTTGGGTGCCTATAGACCCCGTTGAGCCGAGGATGGCTATTTGTTTCTTTTTCATATATCAAGTAATCCTTCTGGGATGTTCATTCGTATTTGTCGGTGTTCGGTGTCGATATCGACGATGAGGTCGTCGTTGGCAGGGATGAGGCGGCCGTCCTCCAGTTCGAAGAGGATGTTGGCGGTGGTGTCGTCAATGGAGGCAATTATCCCGACGGGGAAACCGTCAGGCGCAGACACGATGGTGAAGCCAACGAGGGATGCCAGAGACAGGTCGTTGTCGGCCTCTTCAGCGAGTGCGCGTGGGAAATAGACGTCGCAACCGGTGAGTTCCTGTGCGCGCTGCTGAGTGTCGATGTCGCAGAACTTAACGAGGCAAACGGTGTCGTTGCGGAAACGATATTCCTCCATGAAAAAAGGTACGAGGATGCCGTCGATGTCGAGCACGAGATAGTCGGCATCGACGCGGTCGAAGATGTCGTCGTCGAACTGGAACGACACCTCGCCTTTGACTCCGTGGGCCTTGCCCAAACGGCCAATCTTGTAAACTTCCTCTGGTTTGATCATATTTTTTTCTAGATGCTCTAGATTTTCTAGATGTTCTAGTTATATTCTTTCAATTTTAGCGCCGAGGGCGTTGAGGCGGTCCTCGATGTGTTCGTATCCGCGGTCAACCTGTTCGATGTTGCTGATGACGCTGGTGCCATTGGCACTCATGGCGGCGATGAGCAAGGCGATACCGGCACGGATATCGGGGCTGGACATGCGACTGCCACGAAGGGTCAGCTTACGGTCGTGACCTATGACGACGGCACGGTGGGGGTCGCAGAGGATAATTTGAGCGCCCATATCGATGAGACGGTCGACGAAGAACAGACGGCTCTCGAACATTTTCTGATGGAACAATACCGAGCCACGAGCCTGGGTGGCTACGACGATGAGTACGGAGAGCAGGTCGGGAGTCAGTCCAGGCCATGGTGCATCTGCCAGCGTCATGATGGTACCATCGATGAACGAATCGACGACATAGTGTTTCTGACGAGGGATGAAGAGATCGTCGCCATCTTCCTCGACTTTGACGCCCAAACGTCGGAAGGCATCGGGGATGATGCCGAGATTCGCGAGCGAAACGTCCTTGATGTGTACGCCGTCGCCACACATGGCCGCCATACCGATGAACGAGCCCACCTCAATCATATCAGGCAACAGGCGGTGTTCAGTACCATGCAGCATGCTGACGCCGACGATGGTGAGCAGATTACTGCCGATGCCTGTGATGTTGGCTCCCATGCGGTTAAGCATGTGGCAGAGCTGTTGGATGTAGGGTTCGCAGGCTGCATTATAGATGGTGGTAGTCCCCTCGGCGAGTACGGCAGCCATAATAATGTTGGCCGTACCAGTGACCGAAGCCTCGTCGAGCAGCATGTAGGAGCCTGTTAGGCCGTTAGCTTTTGGCTTTTGGCCTTTGGCAAAGATTTCGTAGATGTTACGGTTCGGAACCTGGCGGAAACGAGCACCGAGTTTCTGGAAGCCCAGGAAGTGGGTGTCGAGACGGCGACGGCCTATCTTGTCGCCACCAGGTTTGGCAATGACAGCCTTGCCCATACGAGCCAGCAGCGGACCAATCATCATGACGGAGCCGCGCAGCTGGGCGCACTTCTCAACGAATTCGTCGCTTTCGAGGAATGCCATGTTGAGGGCGTCGGCCTGGAAGGTAAAGACGCCTTTTGACACGGATGTCACCTTCACACCGACGTCTTTCAACAGTTGGATGAGGTTGTTGACGTCGCGAATGTTGGGAATGTTGCTGATGGTGACGGGCTCGTGGGTGAGCAACGTGGCACAGATGACTTGCAGCGCCTCATTCTTGGCACCCTGCGGCGTGATGGTGCCGCTGAGCAGATGTCCGCCTTCTATCTTGAATGTTGCCATCTCTTACTTCTTTTTCTTTTTATTCTTGCCTTCTGCTTTTGCAGGCTGCATGCTGTCGAACTGGAACATTGAGAGGTCGAGCTGGATGATACCATCGGTAAAACGGGCAAGATCGTCGGCTACGCGCTCGTCGTCCACCGAACCATTACCCCATGCCATCAGGTCGCGTTTCATCTGGTTAGCAGTCTGGCGCACCAGTTCGTCGCGCTCAGGACCTTCTGGCATGGTCTTCAAGTGTTCGAAGACCTCGGCGAGCAGGCGTCCGTAGTGACGCTGATAGAAGAGTCCGTCTTTGCCGGGCAGTGGCACCGGATTGGGTTTGGCATGAATCTTTTCTGCCTCGTTGACGTCGAAAGGCCAGTCGATGTCGAGTTGTTTGTGACTCATAAGGAACAGGTGGTCCCAGAGAGTCTGCTCGTAGTCAGGACTGGTGCGAATCTGCGTGTTTTTGCCCTCCATCTGTTGGATGATGGACTGTGCACAGGCATTACGCTCTTCTTTGGTAGGCAGACTGATGGCCAAATCGACCATCTTCTGTATTTCACGTCCGTATTCGGGCATGACCAGCTTCTCGCGCTGGGTGTTATAGTCTAATCCTTTAATATCCATATGTTTTTATAAAAGTTTCTTGGGTTTGATGGCAACAAAGTCCTTCAGATAGAAAGGAACGAAATAAGCCACGTCCTCGAACTGTTCGTTGAGAAAACGCCGTTCGGCCAGTGGCTGCATCCATTTTGCCAGGGGTTCGATGTCCTCAATGAAGTGGGCATTGGGGTGGGTGATGACATCCTTGCACTTCTCGGCGCCATTGCCGAAGAAATAGACGGGATGCTCGTCGAGCCACTTCTTGTAAGTATAAGCTTCGACAATGTCGGCACTGACGTCGCGAACGGTTTTCAGTCCGCGGTCGTAGAGGGCGGCATAAACCTCCATGCGACGTGCGTCGAGCATGGGACAAAGAAGGGCGTTGTCCTCTTTGATTTTTTCACCTAACAACAGGGGAACACAAAGCAATTCCAACGTGGGAACGGCGATGAGTTTCAGGTCACGACCGTAACAGATGCCCTTGGCCATAGAGACGCCGATGCGCAAACCGGTATAGGAACCAGGACCACAGCTGACGCTGACAGCATCGAAAGGTATGGCGTGGTTGTCGGTAAACGACAGGGCCTCGTCGACCATCGTTCCCAGACTCTCAGCGCCGGCACCTTGCTCGCCTTGTGCTTTCTGTTCGAAGATGCATTGTCCGTCCTCGGAGACCGCCACGGAGCATACATTCGTGCTCGTTTCTATATGTAGTATACAAGCCATAATTCTCTTTTTAAGGTGCAAAGGTACGAATTTTTCCCTCAATCCTCGCATGTTTCGTAGAAATTTTGTACCTTTGCAACCATATTTAAGAATTAAACCGATTATGATACAATCAATGACGGGCTACGGCAAGACAGTCGTGGCTTACAAAGGAAAGAAAATCAACGTTGAGGTGAAGTCGCTGAATTCGAAGCAACTTGATCTGACAACCCGTATTGCGCCACTCTATCGTGAGAAGGAAATGGAGGTGCGACAGATTGTTGCTGAAAAGCTGATGCGTGGCAAGGTAGAGCTTGCAGTATGGATAGAGAAAGATGCTGCCACCGAGGCAACACCTGTGAATACCGCTCTGATGGATAGCTATTATCAGCAGTTGAAGGGCTTTGCTGAGGAACATGCAATTGCTGGAATCGACTGGATGCAGACCTTGGTGCGCATGCCTGATGTGCTGACGAAGACGGAGGTCGAGGTGTTGGACGACGAGGAATGGAAGGCGGTTCGCGAGGGCGTTTGCGAGGCTGTGCAACATCTGGTGGACTTCCGCACGCAGGAAGGTGCTGCGCTGGAAAAGAAATTCGCCGAGAAGATAGACAATATCGAGCAGTTGCTGGCATCGATAGAACCCTATGAGAAGAGCCGTGTGGAGAAAATTCGCCAGCGCATCGTTGATGGACTGAAGCAGATTCCTGGTGCCGAGTATGATAAGAACCGTCTGGAACAAGAACTGATTTACTACATCGAGAAGTTGGATGTCAGCGAGGAGAAGCAGCGCCTGACGAATCACCTGAAGTATTTCCGCGAGACGATGGCAGATCAGCCCGGACAAGGCAAAAAGCTGGGATTCATTGCGCAGGAGATGGGTCGTGAAATCAACACCACCGGTTCGAAGTCGAATCAGGCCGAGATGCAGAATATCGTGGTGAAGATGAAGGATGAGCTGGAACAGATCAAGGAACAGGTATTGAATGCACTTTAAAAGAGGCCACGGATTAAACGGATGAATGCGGATATGAAAGGAAAGATGTTGATAGTGAGTGCACCCAGTGGCAGTGGAAAATCGACCATTGTGAACTGGCTGATGCAGGAACATCCGGAGTTGAAATTGTATTTTAGCATTTCTTGTACGTCGAGAGCTCCGCGTGGTACAGAACAGAACGGGGTGGAGTATTTCTTTCTGTCGCCTGAGGAGTTTCGTGAAAGAATTGCGAAACACGAATTCCTGGAGTATGAGGAAGTGTACGAGAATCGTTTCTACGGCACGTTGAAGCAACAGGTGGAAAACCAGCGAGAACAGGGACAGAACGTGGTGTTCGACGTGGATGTCAAGGGTGGTATAAACATCAAGAAATATTATGGTGACGAGGCGTTGAGCCTGTTTATCCAACCCCCGTCGGTAGAGGAATTGCGCCGCAGACTGGAAGGACGTAAGACGGATACGCCCGAGGCTATCGAAGAGCGTTTGGCCAAGGCGGAATACGAGATGACGTTTGCCCCTCAGTTTGACAAGATTATTGTGAACGACGACTTGGAAACCGCCAAGCAGGAAACGCTGAAAATCGTCAAAGCATTCCTTGGATGAGAAAGATAGGAATCTTCGGAGGCTCATTTAACCCGATACATGTCGGACATATTGCTTTGGCACAGGCTGTGCTGAAGCGGTGTGGACTGGATGAGGTGTGGTTGATGGTGTCGCCGCAGAATCCATTGAAACGAAACGACTCTGACTTGTTGGACGATGGGTTACGGTTGGAGATGGCGCAGAAGGCGTTGGAAGGCGTAGAGGGCGTAAAAGCCTGCGACTATGAGTTCCACTTGCCTAAGCCCAGCTATACGTGGAATACGTTGCAGCATCTGAGTAAAGACTATCCGGACTGTAGCTTTACATTATTAATAGGTGGCGACAACTGGGCGCACTTTGAGCGCTGGCGCCACTGGAAGGATATTCTGCGCGAGTACGGCGTGATTGTTTATCCGCGGGATCAGTATGTGGGAACCATTGATGTCCCGCTACTCCCTGTCAGCAGTACGGAAATCCGCCAGAAGGTCAGAAATAATGAAGACATTAGCGGCATGGTACCTGAGAACATTGTGCCGTTGGTTGAAAAATATTATCGGCGATAGGTTACGCTTTGCGCAACCGCCTGTAAGTATGAACCAGAAAATAGCTAATGCGTGGTGGCAGGAAGAACGCTATGCGATCAGCCAACGGATAGCGTGAGGTGACGTTCGGACGAATGTCTTTGGCGTATTCGCGACAGGCATCCCATTGGCGGGATTCCACGAAATCTTCGTAGATTTTCAGCTGGTGCTGCGTGTGGTAATGCTTGAACTCGTCCCATCGCGGCTCTAGGGTCTTGCGTAGCGTCTCGTCATAAAGGCGCTCAACGGTAAGTTGCAATTTGCGGTCGTTGGGAAGCCCTTTGTTGTAGAGATAGATGGCGTCAGCAATGAAATAGACTTTCGGTCGTTTGACGAGACATTTGATCTGCATGAGGATATCCTCGCCATTGCGAATCTGGGGTGGGGTGTCGAGACAACCTTCCAACAATTCACGACGGAAGATGATTCCCCACAGCACACAGACGCCCAGACGGGACGACAGCAGGTCATGAATGATACCATCACCATCAACAAATCCTCGTCGCCCGGTATCGTAGAGTTGTCCGTATTGATCGTAATAGGTGGCAATCACTTCGTCGGCACCGCTTTCTTCGATGGCTTGATGCATGGTGCGCAGGGCTCCAGGCAATAGCTCGTCGTCGGAGTCGACAAACATGATATACTTGCCTTGCGATTCCTCCATACCGCGTCTTCGGGCAGCAGTCACGCCGCCATTTTCCGTATGAATAATGCGGATGCGCTGGTCCTGCTGTGCCATCTTGTCGCAGATCTCACCAGAACGGTCAGTACTGCCATCATCAACGGCAACGACCTCGAAACTGTCGAAGTCTTGAGCCATGAGTTGGCGGAAACAACGCTCGACGTAGGCCTCTTTGTTGTAAACGGGTATGATGACAGAAATCTCCATGATTACTTGTTTGCTTTCTTTAGAATGAATTGAAGGCACTCGTCCATGATTTTAACGCGCAGGAGTTTCATGATGCCTATATACAGCAGACCGGCAACCACCACTCTCACAGCCAGCAAGGCATAGATGTTGGTGACGGGTAGGGTGGCGAAGTAGGTAGCGGCCATCACGCCAAGTGTGACGACAGCAAAAGGAATGGAATCTTTTAGCACATCCATTAATCGTAGGCCAATCAGTCGATGGGCGTATATCTGCCATACAAACAGCCACACGATGTTGAGGGCAGAATAGGCGTAGACCACCGTAAGGATTCCCTGTTTATAGGTCGCCAGAATCAGCAGGAACTGCAATACGATCTGTGCGATATTCAGGCGCATATTGATGTCGGCACGGCCCTGACTGATAATCAGGTTCTTATAGAGCGAATAGAACGGCATGAAGGCTCCTCCGATGCATAGTATTCGAAGAATGGGGATACTCTCCGTCCATTTGGGACCAATCGTGGACAAGATGAATTCATCGGCCACCATTGCCAGTCCGAACATGGCGGGGAATGCCAGCAGGGATGTAAACCGCAGCATCTTACGGAACACGCGTATTTCGCGTTGTTCGTCCTCGTCGTCGCGAATACTTACCATGACGGGTTGTGCCACTTGGTCAATCATTCCTCCTATGGTTTGGTAGGCCATCGTGTTCCATTTGAATGCCTGGAAGAAATTACCTACCACCTGTGGCGTGCGTGCAAAGAGCTTACCAAAGACAAACGTCAGAATATTGTTGTTCACCGTATTGACAATCATGGTGACAAGGATGTTCATCGAGAATCGGAACGTCTTACGGATGGGACTGAAGTCAATCTTCAGCGAGGGACGCCACTTGACGAAATACCACCTGCCAATGATGAGCATCGTAGAATTGACAACCTGTTGCCAGGCCAGACTCCAGTAGGAATAGCCGTTGAAGGCCAGGATGATGGCGGTAGTGCCAGAGATGACGAGAGCGGTAAGGCTGACGATGGTCATCTCGCGCTGCATCATGTTCTTCATCATGTAGGCGTTGGTGGAAATACCCAGCGACGAGATAAAGAAGGCCAGGAAGATGAACCGCGAGAGGTCGGTCAGACAGGGTTGCTCGAAGAATACGGCTATCCATGGTGCAACGGCAAACAACACAAGATAGATACAGAAACTGGTCAGCGTATTGAACCAGAAGACGGCATTGTAATCGTTATCCGTCGGCTGCTTCATGTTGATGATGGCCGTCGAAAAACCGCTCGACTGCAGATTGCCCGCAATAGCCGAGAAGATGGCAATCATGCCGATGGGGGCCCACTCCTCAGGAGTCAGCATGCGACCTAACAGAATGCCGATAATCACATTCAGTATCTGCATGGTGCCATTGTTCAGCGCACCCCAGAAGAGTCCTTTTGCTGTCTTTTCCTTCAGGTTATCCATCGCGTCTGTGTTCGTCTATCATATCCATCAGTTTGTCGCTCTTGCCAGTAATCGTCTTGCGGCAAAACATCTTACCACTCTTTATGATGGTGTCGAAATCAGCCTCTGTAAAGACCTTGATTTCCTCACCATATTCTATATAGGTGAGAGGCGTGTAGTCTTCCAGCCGTGTAAACGCGCCTTCTGAGAGCATGCAACGTGAGGCAAAAGGCGACTGGAAGGCAATGGTCTGCCAAATGGTCTCCGACGGACAAAAACTGGTGTTGAAATAGCGGACGAAGTCAGGATGACTGTCCATGAATTCCATGCAGTAAGCGGCCAGTTCCGAAGTAATTCCCCACCAGTCGGCACCTTTGTAAAGTGCATAATGCTGTCCGTCGACGGGAATATACAGTTTCTTCCGAATCCCCAGCGCATACGATATTTTCCGTAGCGACACCCTGAACTTGCTTTTCAGCGTGCCATAGCGCCATGCGTGGTTGTTCAGGAAACGGTATTCCTGATATTGCTTGGCGTCAATGCCCTGTTGGTGTTCCATCGAGATGCCCTGAATGAATTCCTGTCCCTTGTGCTGCGTCAGGTAGTCCTTGATGCGTTGGTTGCTCCAGACGGGATAGTCCAGTCCGCTCAACGTAAACAGATAGTCAAAGTGCGTGCCGAAGGAAAGCGCTTCCTTCACTAGCGCCCTTTGGAATTTTACCTGCTGCATGCTTGCCCACATGACATCATAGCGCTCCTCGATGAAATGAACACGTGGGGAAGTGACCGTCGTGCGGAATTCCTGTAGGTTGCTCTTCAAGTCGACATGAACGAATGTCTCGCTATCCTCAGGCAGTTGCTCAGTCAGTCTGAGCAGATGCTGTGGATCCGTATGAGCCGAAATGAGGAACGCTATTTTCATCGTTTTTTTTGGAATTTACGTTGCAAAAGTAAGCATAATCCTTCGAAGTACCAAACAAAATGGCAAAAACTGAAGTTTTTATTTGGTTATTCGTTCAGTTTGCACTATCTTTGCAGCATGAAACACTTGCCTAAGATATCACTTCTGACGTTCTCATGCATCGTGAGCCTGGGGACGTTGCTACTCTACAACATACCGTTTTTCCGTTACGTTGCCGACAATTCCAACGAGTCGCTGGGCGGCAAGATATTCCTGCTGGCATCGCTTGTGGTGGTCATGCTGGCGCTGAACTTCATGATGACCTATCTCGTCATGTGGCTGTTGCGGGTGGTCGGACGCATCCTGCTGGCCATTCTCGCCATCATCAACGCGACGGCGGTTTACTTCATCTACACCTATAGCGTGATGATTGACGCTACGACGATTGAGAACGTGTTCAATACCAGATACTCCGAGGCTTCGGGATTCTTCAGCTGGGGACTATGGCTGTTCATTCTGGGTGCAGGTGTGCTGCCGGCCGTGTGGTGCTTGCTGCAGCCGGTAGTCATCGGTAAGGCGAAGAAGTTGGGCATCTATTGCGGCGGAGCGTTGGCCGTTGCCCTTGTGGTAGCCGCCATGAACTTCAGCCAAATGCTGTTCGTCAGCGAGCACGATACGGAGCTGGGCGGATTGCTCCAGCCGTGGTCATACATCGTGAATACCTGTCGTATTGCAAGTTTCCAGCACGACGAACAGGTCGAGGAAATCCTTTTGCCCGACGGCAAGATTACAGACCACGAGAAGGCCGTCGTGGTGCTCGTCATCGGTGAGTCGGCACGTAAGGCCAACTTCCAGCTCTACGGCTATAAGCGCGATACCAACCCCTTGCTGATGAAGCAGGACGGCTTGAAGGTTTACGAGGCCACGTCGTGTGCCACCTACACCACGGCGGGCACCAAAGCCATTCTGGAACCGATGGATAGCGGCGACCTGTATGAACTCTTGCCGAACTACGCTTTCCGGACTGGCGTTGACGTGTCGTGGCGCACTTCCAACTGGGGTGAGCCGCCTATTCACGTCGACGAGTATCTGACTGATCCCCAGTTAGGTAAGCTTTACGGTGAGAGTAATGCTTACGACAATATTCTCATCACGGGACTGCGCGATCGCATCACGTCCAGCAAGAAGGATAAGGTGCTCATCATCCTGCACACCAGCACGAGTCACGGCCCGAAATATGTCGAAAAATATCCCAAGGAGTTTGAGGTGTACAAGCCTGTGGCAAATAGCGTTGAGGAGGGCGAGAAGAACCCCGGTAGCCTCGTGAATGCCTACGACAATACCATCCGATATACCGACTTCCTGCTGGATAGCTTGATCAATATTCTGCGCCCGATGACGGACTGGAAACGTGCCATGATTTTCATCTCCGACCACGGCGAGTCGCTCGGCGAGAATAAGGTGTTCATGCACGGACTCCCCATGCGACTGGCTCCGAAGGTGCAGTACGAGATACCTTTCCTCGTGTGGACGTCAGACGGTTTCCGACGCTATAAGCCGGCCAGCGAACTGCCGCCAGTCCTCGAACAGCACTACATCTTCCATTCCGTGCTCAACCTGCTGTCCATCCAGTCGCCGGCATACAACAAAGACTTCGACATTTTTGAATCATCCTTTTAATATTAACTAAACTAAATGCTTATGAAACAGATTTTACTAGCCATGATGGCCGTAGCAATGCTCAACGTACAAACGGCCACAGCACAGAACAGAGTGAAAAACCTCTACACCGAGACGCAGACGCTGAAGGTGGAACAGATGCAGGACGCCGCCACGCCTGTACAGATGAACCGCTATCTCTATGCAGGCTACAACACGCTCTGCCTGCCCGTGACGCTCAGTGCCGAACAGTTGGCTGCCACAGCCAAGGACATCCGTGTAGAACGCCTGGAGGCTATCCGTCAGGAGGGTTCTACGCTCCGACTCTACTTCGTCGACTGCACCTCCGAGGGCATCGAGGCCGGCGTGCCTTACCTTCTCTTCTCGCCCACACGCCAGTATCTGAAAGTCAATAATACCGATGCCAACCTCATCAACACCGACATCCATGTCGTGCGCATGGATGACGAACAGGGCAATCGCGTGACGTTCAGCAGCAGTTGGAACATACGCCAGAAAGACGGACTCTATGGCATCCCCGCCAAGCAGAACGTAGAAATCTTGGAAAGCGTGCTCGTTCGCACCACCGGAGAACAGGCCTTCCTGCCCACCCGTTGTGGCTTTAGCTGGGAGCAACAGGCCCCCACAGCCCAGACGCTGGAGATTGTCCACACCAACCGTGCAGGTGTTGCAGGCATCAAGGACGTGAAGCAGAACGCCGCCAACGACAACCGCTATTACGACCTGAACGGCCGCACCACCAGCACACCTACTCAGAAAGGCGTCTACATCCACAACGGCAAACAGGTGGTGGTAAAATAATAACCCCATCCTCCCCTTAATACAAGATTCCGCAAAGCCCTTAATGACCTTGCGGAATCTTTACTTTATTTCCGGAAATAATCAAAGGATGTTTGCTTCGCCTGTTGAGCCGCGATGTGGAGGGCACGGTGGGTTATTATGTGGCGGATGATGTTTCGAGAAAAACTTGAAAAAGAAAAGAACCTATCTGAAAATCAATCAGTTAGGTTCTTTTTCTGTCGGGATTACTGCCCTACTTCGCGCAAAATCCATTTAATTCTATTAAATTCGAGAATTTTCTATGTGGTTTAATATCAACGCGTTATAAGATGTGCTATAGTTCGAACCAAGAAGACGCAATCATACTAATTACAAATTATCACGCCAAAAACACGCCAAAAATTTGGTAGTATCCATTGTTTTCCCTACTTTTGCAAAA
>ONKX01000070.1 GCA_900318555.1 uncultured Prevotellaceae bacterium
TTGATACGGCGCTCCTGACTCTCAAACTGTACTTTTCTAATCATAGTCGTATCCTCCTTATTCTTTACGTGGGTCAATAGCCTTTACTGCACCCTGATCCTCGGTCGTGCGACCGTAAGAACCGGTGTTCTTCTTCATAGCCTCATTGGCGTCCATACCGTTCTTGATGGCCTCCATCATCTTGCCCAGGTGTACGTACTCGTAACCGCAAACCTCATTGTTGCTGTCGAGGAACATCTTGGTGATGTAACCCTCGGTGAGCTCGAGGTAACGGGTTCCCTTGGCAACAGTGCCATAAAGTGTACCAGTCTGTGAACGAAGACCCTTACCGAGGTCCTCCAGACCAGCACCGATAGCCAGACCACCCTCAGAGAAAGCACTCTGTGTGCGGCCATAGACAATCTGCAGGAAGAGCTCGCGCATAGCGGTGTTGATAGCATCGCAAACGAGGTCGGTGTTCAGCGCCTCGAGGATGGTCTTACCAGGCAGAATCTCAGAAGCCATAGCAGCTGAGTGCGTCATACCTGTGCAACCGATGGTCTCCACCAGAGCCTCCTGGATGACACCGTCCTTCACGTTCAACGACAACTTGCAGGCACCCTGCTGAGGTGCACACCAGCCGATACCGTGGGTGTAACCAGAAATGTCCTTAATCTCCTTTGCCTGAATCCATTTGCCCTCCTCGGGAATGGGTGCAGGTCCATGATAAGCGCCCTTGCAAACGCTACACATGTTTTCAACTTCTTTAATTTATAAAGTAACGTTAGTTGTGTATTGTTTTGCAAAATTACCGCGTAATTCCGAGAAATCCAAACACGTCTTATAACATTTAAGAACAATTAACAAGAAATATCGCCACTTATTTGCCGTTCATCGGAAAAGTTCGTAACTTTGCAACATGAAGATTACAAATCAAGAGTTAGAAGAACGGGTCGAGCGGGCTGTGGACAACTTCATGGCTGGCTATGGATGTTGTCAGAGTGTCGTAGCAGCTTTTGCAGACCTCTATGGTGTTGACGAAAAGACCGCCTTGCGCTTCGGAGCAGGATTTGGCGGTGGTGTAGGCCGTCTGCGTATGATGTGTGGAGCCGTATCGGGCATCGTGATGCTTGTCGGCCTCGACTGCGGTCAGACGGAAGGCAGCGACCGCGAGGGCAAGTCGGCCTGCTACAAAGTCGTGCAGGAACTGCTGGCGCGTTCCGAACAACAGAACGGCAGCCTCATCTGCGCCGAAATCCTCGGACTGAAAGGTCACGACAAAGCCCACTGCACTTACGAGGCCTCCCCACGCACCGCCGAATACTACAAGACGCGTCCCTGCGCTGCCAAGGTCGAAAGTGCTGCCCGCATCTTCGCCGACTACCTCAAAGAGAAATATTGCGACTAATCACTTAACCACAACCTTTGTGCCGTTGTGGATATAGATGCCCTTGGTGGGCTTGGCAGTGAGGCGACGACCTTGGAGGTCGTAGAGGATATCTGCGGCGGGGTTGGGTTGCAAATTGGTGTTGGCAATGCCGCTGATGACGTTCGCACTGACACCGCCTGCGTATTGGCCAATAAAGAAGATAATGCCTGATGACTGCTCGCTAATAACATAGAGGAACGGGCGTGTGGCGTAGAACTTGGCAAACGGATGTATGCCGGTGGTTTCCATTTCTATGACGGTAACGGCAGCCGCCTCAGTACCTTCCTCGTCGAGCTTGATTTTAGCCACTTGGAACATATTGCCGATAAAAACATCCTTATTACAGAAATAGGGGAACTCGGCAACATCAGGGTCAAAGGCAGAAGGCATTCCTAAATCCGACATGATCTTGACCAGATTGATGTTGTTTTCCGTCTCAAATCGGGGCAGTTTCAAGTCTATTTTCGTACTATAGCCATTGACCTGCCAGTTGCTGCCGTCCAGCGTTTCAAGCACGTCACCGATGGTCTTCCCCTCACGGGGCAGATAGACGGTCATGCGGTAGGCTCTGTTGCCGTAAGGCAGATTGATGGCCTGATATAGGTCGTTCTCGCTATACTCATACTTCACATCCTCTTGGTGCATCATGGGCACTGCCGGTCCACCACCGAAAGGCTCGTCCTTCGTCTCTGCAGCGTCGAAGGGGCTGGTCCAGGCACCTTTGAAGTAGAGTGCGTTCAGCAGATAGCTCACCGCAGCGGGGTTGAACGTGTCTTCATCAAGTACTTTTGGAATCATTCCTTCCGTATGGTCGCTGGCCCACTGATTAATGACGTCCATCGTCTTTCCGTCGCCGAAGTCGCGGTTTTGCGGCTGGGCATCGTAATAGTCGTTGGCCTTCTTGACGAAAGCGTCCTGTAGTCGGAAGCCCAAGCCCTCGTTCACGAAGATGGTGTTGGCAATGAGCGCCTTGGTTTTCCAGTCAAGCGTATTCGACTCCGTGAGCATCTTCAGGCAGAAATCGTTGATGGCCTCGGCACCAGCGTCGCCAAAACCCAACGTCTGGTTAATCTCCTGCTGCGTCAGTCCTGCGGCACCGTTGTTCAACATGCCCAGGGCGTAGGTAATGCTCAGCGGTGAGAGTATGCAACTCTTCTCGTCACGAGCTTTGCGGAACAGATTGAAGGCAAAGTCGTTGTTGCCGGCAACCAAATTACGTTCGTCCTCCGTCAGTTCAATCTCCTTAGGAGCCGCGAAGTCAGAGGCTGAAAACCAGAAACCGCTACCATAGACATAAGAAAATTCCTCATAATCGCAGATGCAGTCGGGTTCTGGTGCATAGGGATCGAACATCAGACCTTTTCCTTGGAAACCGACGCCTTCCACACCGATGTAACCCAAATCGTAAGTACTTCCGTCAGGATTGACGTCTTGGTAGCGATATCGACGGAACTCCTTACCGCTCGCCTTAATGGTCTCTGTGATGAGAGTGACATTGGGATAATAACCGCGATCATAGTGCAGACTGAAGTCAAGTACCATGTAGTCTTTTTTGTCACCTTCTAAATTGTACATATACACCCGTCCTTCTTTGTCTTCGCGGAAGGCTCCAAAGTATTTCACCTCCCGGTTGCGCTCATCCTGCCTGTACATCTTCATGTACTGCCGTCCGTCAATAATGGTGTCGCCTTCAAGTTGATAGTACACCATCCACATCGAATGGTCGTAGTGACTCCCATCAGCCCCTGGTATCTCCCTCTCTTCGAAATGGTGATACAGGTATGCCCATGCCTTTCCCTGCTCCAGCATCTTCCGCTGTGGAACCTCGGCACTTGCCGTCATATACCACACGGCAGCCATCAACAAAAGAATAGTCTTTTTCATAAGCTCAGTTCATTTTCGTTTGCAAAGTTACAAAATTAATTGATATGTTGTATTGTTTTCATCTAAAAAGTTATTCGCAAAAGACTGCACAATCTTTAAAAAAATCCTCCGCCAGTATATCTAACTATCTGAAAGTCAGCGAAATGATGGCGGAGGATTTTCAATGCTTCTCGCAAAACTTACAAAACTGGTTATTGTATACACAACGAACCTTATTCTCTTTTACTCCGTCCTCGCCTGTTGCAAGCAGGGAGCTAAGTCCTTTTTAAGTCCCTTCTCTTTAATCTGCCACTTAAGTCCTAGTATCTTACCACTATAGTGGCAGTGTCTTACGACTTAAGTCCTAGCGTCTTAGGACTTAAGTGGCAGATTCATTAAGTACGTCTTCATCATAGCTTAGTTCCCGCCTCCAAGACGTTAACATCCCTTCTATATTTCTATATGCCAGCCTGTTACTTCATCAGCCAGCGGTCGGAGTGATGAACCATTGGGACGACGATTTCCTCTTGGGTGGAGTCGCCGTAGCAAAGAAGGAGAAAAGCGTAGGTGAGGTGAAGGGTGGTGTCACGGCACGCTTCAATGTCTTTTTCATCATTGTAGTGACTGTCGGCAACGCGTACCTCGCGCAGTCCGCCATGCTTCTGTTGCATGTCGGCTTGGTATTGTACCACAGCCTTCAGCAATTGTTCGGCATAATCGGCAGGCAGGCTGTCGACACCGACTTTGCCCCGTAAGAAACCCTTTGCATCACCCTTTGCTAAACAGTCGTAATAGTCTCTGGCAGTACTGGCAGCCTGCCATTCGGGAACCTGATCGTAGCAAGCCCAAAGGAGTGAACAGAGAAAAATGAAAAGCAAAAAACGAAGCCTACTCATTCGTGTAATTCGTGAAATTCGTGGTCAAAAAAAGAACTTCGTGGTTTACTTCTGTCGGATGAACACGTTGATAGGTGTGCCAGTGAGCGTCCAGTTTTCGCGGAGCTTGTTTTCGAGGAAACGACGGTAGGGCTCCTTGATGTACTGGGGCAAGTTGGCGTAGAACACGAAGGTAGGAATCTGCGTATCGGGAACCTGCGAGACGTACTTGATCTTGATGTACTTGCCCTTGATAGAGGGTGGCGGCGTCTGTTCGACGATAGGCAACATGACCTCGTTGAGCTTGGTGGTACCAATGCGGCACTTGCGGTTGAGATAAACCTCCTTGGCAGTTTCGAGGACCTTGAAGATGCGCTGCTTGGTGACAGCCGAAGCGAAGATAATGGGGAAATCGACGAACGGTGCCATGCGCTGACGGATGGCGGCCTCGAAGGTGGTGATGGCGGCCTGCGACTTGTCTTCGACGAGGTCCCATTTGTTGACAACAACGACGAGCGACTTGTTGTTCTTCTGGATGAGCTGGAAGATGTTCATGTCCTGTGCCTCGATACCACGGGTGGCGTCAATCATGAGGATGCAGACGTCGGAATTCTCAATGGCACGAATAGAACGCATGACGCTGTAGAACTCGAGGTCTTCCGTCACCTTGTTCTTACGACGGATGCCGGCAGTATCGACGAGATAGAAGTCGAAGCCGAACTTGTCGTACTTGGTATAAATAGAGTCGCGCGTGGTACCGGCAATCTCAGTAACGATGTTGCGGTCTTCACCGATGAAGGCATTGATGATGCTAGACTTGCCGGCATTGGGACGGCCTACAACGGCAAAACGCGGGGTGTTGTCGTCGATATCGGAAATGTCGACCGCAGGAAGCTTCGACAGTACGTGGTCGAGCAGGTCGCCAGTACCTGAACCGGTGGCAGCACTGACACAGAAGGGGTCGCCAAGACCGAGCTTATAGAACTCGTACTGGCCGTAGAGGTCCTTGCCGTCATCAGCTTTGTTTGCCACGAGGACAACGGGCAGTTTGGAGCGGCGAAGGATGAGTGCAACGTCCTGGTCGAGGTCGGTAAGACCGTTCTTGATATCAACCAAGAATAGCACGAGGTCAGCCTCCTCAGTAGCAACGATGACCTGCTTGCGAATCTCCTCCTCGAAGATGTCGTCGCTGTTGACAACCCAGCCGCCGGTATCGACCACGGAGAACTCACGACCATTCCACTCGCACTTGCCATATTGGCGGTCGCGGGTGGTACCAGCCTCGTCGCTGACAATGGCGCGACGGGAGTTGGTTAAACGATTGAACAGGGTGGACTTGCCGACATTGGGGCGTCCTACGATAGCTACTAAGTTACTCATATTGTTTGATGATTATTACTCTGGATTATAGCCGAAGGCGTCGAGTTCGCGCTGCGACGAGCGCCAGTCTTTATCGACCTTGACAAAGGTCTCGAGATAGATGGGCTTGGCGAAGAATTTCTCCAGTGCCTTGCGGGCTTCGGTGGATACCTTCTTCAGCGCGATGCCTTGATGTCCGATGATGATACCCTTCTGCGAGTCGCGCTCCACATAGATGATGGCATTGATGTGGATGTTTTTGTCCGTCTCCTTGAAACGTTCCACGACGACTTCGACGCTGTAGGGAATCTCCTTGTCGTAGTAGAGCAGGATTTTCTCGCGGATGATTTCCGAAACGAAGAAACGTGCGGGTTTGTCGGTGAGCTGGTCCTTGTCGAAAAAGGCAGGGCTCTCAGGCAATAGTTCCTGAATACGCTTCAAGAGCATGTCGGTACCGAACTTGTTCTTGGCAGAGATGGGCAGGATTTCGGCATTGGGAAGTAACGTGTGCCATTTCTCAACGATGGCCGCCAATTTAGACTGACTACTCCCCTCGCCCTTTGGAGAGGGGTCGGAGGTGAGGCTATCAATCTTGTTGATGAGCAGAATGACGGGAATGGTCATCTTCTGTACCTTCTCCAAGAAGTCCATGTTCTTCTCGGGATTCTCCACCACGTCGGTCACATAGAGCAACACGTCGGCATCCTGCAATGCAGACTCGGAGAACGCCAACATCGACTCCTGCAACTTGTAGTTGGGTTTCAACACGCCCGGGGTGTCGGAAAACACAATCTGCATGTCGGGGGTATTGACAATGCCCATAATGCGATGACGCGTCGTCTGTGCCTTGAACGTCGCAATCGAAATACGCTCACCAACCAATTGGTTCATGAGCGTACTTTTACCTACGTTGGGGTTACCAACAATATTCACGAATCCTGCTTTATGCATATTCAATCATTTTACTTCGCCGTCGTACGCCCAGCGGTAGTAGCTGGCTCCATGAACAAAGCCTGCTCCGAAGGCTGTCATGATGACGTTGTCACCTTTTCGCAACTTGTGCTCATTTTCCCAAAGTGCCAGAGGAATGGTAGCTGCTGAGGTGTTTCCAAAATGCTCGATATTGACCATCACTTGTTCCATCGGCAGCTCAAGACGCTTGGCAACGGCCTCAATGATACGCATATTGGCCTGATGAGGAACCACCCACTGGATGTTGTCCTTGTTCAGTCCGTTGCGCTCGGCAATGAGGGCACAGTCGTCGCTCATATTCGTTACTGCATAGCGGAACACCGTGCGACCCTCTTGATAGAGGTAATGGAGGCGGTGGTCAACAGTAAAGTGGCTGGGAGGACAGACAGAACCGCCGGCTTTGACGTGCAGGAAGGGAAGTCCCTTGCCGTCGGCACGGAAGTAGGAGTCCATCACGCCGATATTCTGCTCTTCGGTTCCTTCTACCAGCACGGCTCCTGCTCCATCGCCAAACAGCGGACAGGTAGCACGGTCTTTGTAATCGGTCACGGACGACATTTTGTCGGCACCCACCACGATAATCTTCTTGTAGCGCCCGCACTGAATCATGGAGGCTGCCACGTCGAGCGTATAGATGAAACCACAGCAAGCAGCCCAGAAATCAAACGCAAAGGCATTCTTCAGTCCGAGCTTTCCAAGCACGATGCTGGCTGTAGATGGGAACTTATAATCAGCGGTCGAAGTAGTGACAATGAGCGCATCGATGGTATCAGGATCAACGCCAGTCTTCTGTATCAGCAGCTTGGCAGCCTTGCGGGCCATGTAGCTGGTACCGAGACCCTCCTCAGTGAGGATGCGGCGCTCCTTGATACCGACACGCGTCATAATCCACTCGTCATTGGTGTCTACCATGCGAGACAATTCCGCATTGTTGAGGACATAGTCAGGCACGTAACCAGCAACGCCGGTGATTATAGCATTGATTTTACTCATTATTCAGCGGTTTCGTCCATAACAATGGCAATCTTGCCACGATAGTAGCCACAAGTGGGGCATACGGTGTGGTAGATGTGGTAAGCACCACAGTTGGGGCATACTGCCAGTGTGGGAGCTACTGCCTTGTCATGAGTACGACGCTTAGCGGTACGAGTGTTCGATTGTCTTCTTTTAGGATGTGCCATAATTCTATAAACTTTTTAAATTTTAAACTTTTAAATTCTTTAATTTTTCCCAACGCGGGTCTATCGCCTCTGCCTCCTCTTCGCCGCTTCGGACAGCGCCACTCAACTCTTCGAGTTTCTGTGTCATCGCACTATTGCATTTTCCAGGTGCATGAACGTGCTTGATGGGTATGGCCAGCATAATAAACTCATAGATGAACCACGACAGGTCGAGTATTCCTTCGTTCTCGTCGATAGTCACGGTATCATCGTCGTCGCTGTATGCGTCGCCGAGCTTCACCGTCAACACATTGTCTGCCTCGATGGGTTGTTCCATGTCATCAAGACAACGGTCACAGCTAACCGTTACGAAGCCCTTCGTCAGGAAATGGAGTTCGAAAAAGCCAGTCATCTTGCGTATAGACACTGACACATGCAATGTTCCATGTTCCAACTGAGAGCCGTCCAGAGACTGAAAGAAATCATCGTTGAGGTCGAAATCAAGAACACGTTCGTCCTCCATCAACCCCTTCAAATCAATCTTATATGTCTCCAAACTACACATACGGGCTGCAAAGTTACAAAAAATTTGAGAATTAAGAATTAAGAATTAAGAAATTTTTCGCTTTTTATTGAAAATCAGCCACTAACGAGGCCAAAGTTTGCACACTACGGGTGTAGGATGTGCAATTATTTGGGCATTTCGATGCGGAATGTCGTACCCTTTCCCAACTCGGAATGTTTGACGAAAATACGACCGCGATGATACTCTTCAACAATACGGCGAGCCAGCGAGAGACCAAGTCCCCACCCTCGTTTCTTGGTCGTAAAACCAGGCGTAAAGACATTATTGATATCTTTCTTGCGAATGCCCTTGCCGGTATCCTGTACTTCAATGACTACACGGTCTGACTCTTCCATCAATGTCAGTGTAATGGTTCCCTTGCCCTCCATAGCATCAACAGCATTCTTACAGAGGTTCTCTATAACCCATTCAAACAGCGAGGCATTCATCTTGACAATTACTTCATTATCAGGCAATTGCCTTATCATCTGAACCTGACTTGACGTACGGCGGTCCATGTAGTCAACAACATGTGCCAAGACCTCGTTCATCGAGGCTGCAACGGGTTCTGGCAGTGAACCTATCTTCGAGAAACGCTCAGCGATTAGTTGCAAACGCTTGACATCTTTGTCCATCTCGGGCAAAAGGTCGTCATCAGGATACTGTTCTTTCAACATCTCGACCCACGCCATCAGACTCGATACCGGCGTTCCTAACTGGTGGGCGGTTTCCTTGGAGAGGCCTACCCAGACTTTGTTTTGTTCGGCACGCTTGGACGAGAGCAGGGCAAAGATGGCCACAACGACAAAAATAAGTACAATGCCCAACTGGACATAAGGCCATGCTTGCAAGCGCTTGAGCATGATGGATTCATCGTAGCAGACGATCTGCCGGTCTACGCGGATGGTATCACCAGCCTGCATCATACGCTTAGCATAACTCTCCAGATGAGTAGTATCTTCAATATTACGATAATCGCCTATGACTCCTTCGTCGTCAACGACAATGACAGGAATGGTATTGTTTCCCTCCAACACATTGGAAATCAGCGTGACGTCTGTTGTCTCGTCGGCCTCGTTGAGAGCATGCAAGGCCTGTGCCCACACTTCCATTCGGCGTTGTTCTTCTGTCGACAGGTCGCGCACGAGGAAATGGGAAATCAGCAGTGACGCTATGGCAATAATGATAGCCAACGTCACCAGCAGAATTTTCACTTGTCTGATTCTATCTGTCCACTGCATACGACTATAATAACGTAAACAACTACAATTTTATTGAATATCTATTCGCAAAATGTGTTAAATTCAAGAAGATTATGCAGTAATTGGGCATTTTTTCGTATTTTTGCACGTTCAATATTGTAAAGACATGTCAGATAACAACACTTTTGTAGGTTCCAAAATCAAAGGAATCAGGGAAACAAAGAACCTCAGCATCGAGGAAGTAGCAGAGAGCAGCGGTCTGTCAATAGAGCAGATTGCCACTATTGAGAACGGTCAGAATATGCCGTCGTTAGGTCCGCTGATTAAGATTGCACGTGCTCTGGGCGTGCGACTGGGAACGTTTATGGACGACAACGACGCTCTCGGACCTGTCGTAACGCGCGCTGAGGATCGTGAGAAGAAGGATAGCATCAGTTTCAGCAATGGCGCTACCGATGCGCGCAAGCACATGGAGTATCATCCGCTGGCTCAGCAGAAGGCCGGTCGCCACATGGAGCCATTCGTCATTGACATCAATCCTGAGGAAAGTCCCGAGTTCCAACTCTCGGCTCACGAGGGTGAGGAGTTCATCTATGTGATGCAGGGTGAGGTAGAGATTGTCTATGGCAAAGAGACCTACAACCTGAAAGAGGGTGACTCGATTTTCTATGATTCTATCGTGAAGCATCACGTGCATGGTGCTCCTGGCAAATCGGCTAAGATTCTCGCAGTAGTTTATATTCCATTCTAAGAAAATGAGCAACGTAAGACTTGATATGGCGGGCAGGCCATTGCCCGATAGAACTTATCCTGCTGAGACCGGATCGGAGGGATATAAGCTGTGGGAACGGACACTCGGCGAATGGCTGGAGTATTGGGCTGAGACCACACCTGATAAGGAATATATCGTATATAGCGACCGTAACCTACGCTTCACATGGAGCAAGTTCAACGAGCGCGTGGATAATCTGGCCAAGGGTCTGATATCCATCGGTGTGAAGCGCGGCTCCAACGTGGGTATCTGGGCTACCAACGTACCCGACTGGTTGACGTTCCTCTATGCGACTGCTAAGATTGGTGCTGTGCTGGTAACAGTAAACACCAACTACAAGCAGAACGAGTTGGAGTATCTGTGCAAGGACTCTGACATGGAGGTGCTTTGTATCACCGATGGTACATGGGACTGTAACTATGTGGACATGACCTACACCATGCTGCCCGAGTTGAAGACCTGCGAGCGCGGCCACCTGAACAGCAAGCGTTTCCCGTTCCTGAAGAACGTCGTTTATATAGGTATGGAGAAGTATCGCGGCATGTACAATACCGCAGAGTTGCTGCTGCTTGGTCAGAACGTGGAGGACGAGACACTGAACGAGATGAAGAAGCAGGTGAATTGCTACGACGTGTGCAACATGCAATACACCAGCGGTACGACGGGATTTCCCAAGGGTGTAATGCTGACTCACTACGGAATATCGAACGACGGATACTTTACCGGCGAGAACATGGGCTTTACGCAGGATGACAAACTCTGCGTCTGCGTACCGCTATTCCACTGCTTTGGCGTCGTGCTGGCCACGATGAACTGTTTGACACACGGTTGTACCGAGGTGATGGTTGAGAAATTTGACCCACTCGTGGTGCTAGCGTCTATCCATAAAGAAAGGTGTACCGCTGTCTATGGTGTGCCCACGATGTTCATCGCTGAGCTGAACCACCCGATGTTCGATATGTTCGACCTCAGCTGTTTGCGCACAGGCATCATGGCAGGCTCGCTCTGCCCCGTGGAACTGATGAAGCAGGTCAGCGAGAAGATGTTCATGACCATCACCAGCGTTTACGGACTGACGGAGTCATCGCCAGGCATGACACAGACCTGTCTGAACGACACGTTCGAGCAGCGCTGCACTACCGTAGGCCGCGACTATCCCTTCGTCGACGTGAAGGTACTCGACCCAGAGACGGGCGAGGAATGCCCCGTAGGCGTACAAGGAGAGATGTGCTGCAAGGGTTTCAACGTGATGAAGGGCTACTACAAGAACCCAGAGGCTACGGCTGAGGTTATTGATAAGAACGGCTATCTGCACTCAGGCGACCTGGGTGTGAAGGACGAAGAGGGCTTCTATAAGATTACCGGACGTATCAAGGATATGATTATCCGTGGTGGTGAGAACATCTACCCACGCGAAATTGAAGAATTCCTCTACCACATGCCCGGCATTCGCGACGTACAGGTGGCTGCTGTGCCTTCGAAGAAATACGGCGAGGCCGTAGGTGCCTTTATCATTTTGGAAGAGGGTGCAAAGATGACTGCCGAAGACGTACAGCTGTTCTGTCGCGGAAAGATTGCCCGCTACAAGATTCCCAAATACGTCTTCTTCATCAAGGAATTCCCATTGACGGGTTCAGGAAAGATCCAGAAGTTCAAGCTGAAGGAGATGAGCCTAAAACTGTGCGAAGAACAAGGTATTGAGGTCGTGTAAGATATCAAGGTCATATATTAAATAAGGTACGTGGGATATTTTCTTATCCCACGTGTCTTTTTTCTTATACCTGTTTACTGCTCTGAAGCTGCTGGAGCCAAACCTCTACGAAGGAGGTTTACTTGGGAAACAATCGTATAGTAGCCATTGACAAACAGGCCATTCTTTCGCAAGTTCTTGATGTCATTGGCGGTAAGCATAATACGATAAATCGTTGATGCCTCACCAACCATAGCGCAACCCCATTCATTCAACTCGTTTTCGTTTCCCTCCAAAGTCTTATCAGTTTCATTATAGACTGTCTTCAGCAGCCAATAACCTCTATTAGGATCACTGGTATCTGTATTAAACAGAATCTCTATTTTATCACCTTCAATGGCAGAAATGAACTGTTCAGGTTTCACCACAAAACCATTTTCCCAATTTCCTAAAGCACAATTACCTTCCCATATCGGAGTTGATTCCCAAGTGCTACGACCTGGCGTCAAGAAAACATTCTTAACCAAAATAGTACTAGTATCAGACGACTGAAGTGCGACTTCGTCGACAGATGTTAAATCCTGACCGTCAAAATAGCACGTCAAAGAAGTAATACCCGCTTTACCCACCGTCTTAAGTTTATCTGACACCATAATCTGCGTTGGAACTTTTGTAGGCTCCTCAAACTCAAAGGTGATAGACTCGTAGCCCGACCAGTCAACAGGCATGTTTCTTTCCTTCACACTTGCCACAAGTCCGCCCCAAGGTAGAGCATTATAAGTAATTACACCATTGATATTACGTTCAATGCCCTCATGGATGTTCCAAGTACCATTGAACTTTGACGTCAGATTATTCTCATCATCAGGATGCAAATTAAGGGAACAACTGGCAAATAATGCACAAGCTGCCAAAACACAAATTGTCTTCATTAGGCCGATTAGTTTTAAATTCCGTGCAAAGATAAACATTTAAATTGAAAAAACAATACTTTTTGGCAAAGAGTTTTATAAAAAGGTAAAAAAAGCCCTCCATTCAATTATAAAGACACAAAAAAGCCCTCTCATCGTTTGTTTTGATGAAAGGGCTTCAGAAAAAGTGGCGGCCTCCTACTCTCCCACATTGCATTGCAGTACCATCGGCGCAGGCGGGCTTAACTTCTCTGTTCGGA
>ONKX01000046.1 GCA_900318555.1 uncultured Prevotellaceae bacterium
AAGAGCTGATGGCGTCGGGCTATGTGGAGAAAATCGCTGAGCAGCCCGTCACGAACTTGCTGGATGTCGTACTCGAAGATGGAAATCTGCATAATGTAAACATATTATAATAAGGTGTGGAACTGCATTCCATCTCTGGTCGGGTCTGCAATACCTCAGAAACGATGGAAACAGTCCACACCTATTAAGGGTGTTACTGAATCTCGTTTCTTTTGCCAGAGTTGCAGTTTGACCAGAAAGAATCCAATAACTCCAAAGAGTATCCCACAATGTTGTCTGCAAAGTTACGAAAAGTCGAGCACAAAACAAAGAAACTCGCTTCTTTTTTTTTGTCGAGACGGAGGATTTTTTAATTTTCACTTGTCCTGATGTGTGCCGAAGAACTGCCAGAAAGCTGCCCCGGATTCGAAGAATGCCTGCATAACTTCGAATCCATGAAAGCGATTTCGCAGGAGGGATACAGACTGTTGGAACAAAGAATCAGCCATATAGAAAGTATCCTGCGGAAGTATGGTTTTATGGAGGATGATGATGACAATGGAGAAAGGCAGGAACTAAAAGAGGAACATGAACTGATGAAATATGCCTATGAAGGTAAGCAAGAGAAACTGGCAAAATTGCTTAGATTGTTGGACCAGCGTTGTATCAAAGGTGTAGTGGGCAAGCGCTATACATTCGATTTGGAGCATTACACAAAGGTAAGTATTTATGCCATCTGGAAAGAGATTGGCTATTGTCTGGACATGAAGCAAAAAATGCTGGTGGAATATATCATCAACGAAACTAATCTGGGTAAGAATGGGAATACGGTGAGGAAATACCTGTGAAAAGTAAAGACCCACAAATAACTAGAGCAAAAAAGTCGTCGAAGAATTCGACGTAGGGCTGTACGTCGGCAGCGGTGAAGGGCTGGTCGTTGCGGTTGCGCTGGTTGATGCTGTCCAGCTCAGTGCGCATACGGCTGCGGTCCGCCTCTGTGGTACAGCAGGCGAACGCCAGGAGAATGGCTATGACGGTCAACAGATGTCTCATAGTGCAAAAGTAATATCAGTCTTTCAAACACCCTATCGGTATGATTTTCACTCCATCGGGGCGAGTATAAGCAATCTTACCACCCGTGAAAACTATCATCAGGTCTGGCTCACGAATGGGCATCTGCTTTTCATCCTTATTATGCTCGCGGATTAGCCGCTTCAGCTCTAGAAGGTGTCCCGCACCATCCTCAATCTCCCTGCTTCCCAATTTGCACTCTATCAACGCATAGCGGCCGTCACCCAAATGCAGTACCCAGTCTGCCTCAAGGCCGTATCTGTCATGGTAGTACGACAGATGGGGCTCGATATCAAGCGTATAAGCCTTCAAGTCGCGAATGCACATCTGTTCGAAGATAAAACCGAAGGTATTCAACTGCACCATCAGTGACTCCGGTGTCAGTCCCAAAGCGGCTACTGCTATCGAGGGATCCACAAAGGCTCGTTTCAGCCCGCTACGGATGGCCGTCTTACTGCGGATGGCTGGACACCATGCCTCCACGTCGCAAATTACAAAGAGTTTTTTTATCGCGCCTACATAATCGTCGAATGTCGGTTCAGAACACGACACTTCACCCGAGGATGCGACGTCGGCTATCATCAGCGACTTCTTGGCCAGCGTTGAGATATTCCTGGCATACGACCGAAGAATCATACGAGCCAGACGCTCGTCGCGCTGCACGCCATCAACCCTGCTGATATCCTCCGAGCATACCGTTTTAATATAGTTCCTTGCAATCAGTAACTTAGCATTCTCTTTCTTAATATTCATCGTACCCGGCCAACCACCACGACAAGCACTGAATATCAGGTCCTCAACCGTCATATTCGACTCGATACCGTCGATGTCAAGGTTTGGATTGTCAAACAGCTCCCTCAGTGAGATTTTCCCATTTGACTCCTGCGACTCCCACAGGCTCATCGGAATCATCTGCATTTTCGTGATACGACTGTTACCCGAATGATGCGTCTGCGATTTGTCCACTGTGTTCGAGCCTGTCAATATAAACTGGCCTTGTTCTTGCCGGTTGTCAACCGTCGTTCTGACCGCATCCCACAGCACTGGGGCATCCTGCCACTCGTCAATCAGCCGTGGCGTAGCACCTTTAAGCAGCAGCGATGGCTTTGCCGCAGCAGTGGCAAGATACTCGTTTCTCATATCCGGATCTTGTAGTTTAATCACACTTTGGGCCACTTTCTCAGCCGTAGTGGTCTTGCCGCACCATTTGGGGCCTTCTATCAGTACCGCTCCAAAAGCTTCAAGTCGCTCTTTGAGCACTACATCGGCCGTCCTTTTTAAATATGCCATACAGAATCCTTTTTTATTTCATGGCGCAAAATTACATAAAATAATTGAAACTACCAAATTTGCTTTGGCTTTTTGTGGTATTTTGTTTTGGTTTTTTGTGGTATTTGGCTTTTGCCTTTTGCTCCATACGTCATACAGCCTTGTATCAGGCGAACGCCAGGAGAATGGCTATGACGGTCAGCAGAAAAAGAGTGGACTGATTATTCGTCAGTCCACTCTCTATTTTGTGTCATACTATTATTTGTTCACCTGGAACTTGGTGTCACCATCCTTGAAGAAAGCGTTGATCTGCTTGGCAGCTGCGATACCAGCATTGATGTTGGCCTCGGCTGTCTGAGCACCCATCTTCTTGGGGGTAGAGAAGTAACGACCCTCGAACTTAGCGAACTCGTCGTTAGCGTCGGGCATGATGTCGGTAACGAACTTCAAGTCCTCACGTTCCTGCATCAGCTTGATGAGCTCGGGCTCGTTGATGACTTCCTTACGGGCTGTGTTCACCAGCACGCCACCCTTCTTCAGCTTGCCAACCAAAGCGGCATTGATGCTCTGCTTGGTCTCAGGAGTGGCAGGGATGTGGAGTGACACAACGTCGCAGGTCTCGAACAGGGCGTCCTGATTGGCAACGGCGTGAACACCAGCCTTCTCGATAACCTCTGCGGGGCAGAAAGCATCGTAAGCATAAACGTCCATACCAAAGCCCTTGGCGATGCGAGCCACGTTACGGCCTACATTACCGAAAGCGAGGATACCCAGCTTCTTACCCAGCAACTCTGAACCGCTCTTGCCGTTGTAGAAACCACGAACGGCCATCACCAGCAGACCGAATACCAACTCGGCAACGGCGTTGGAGTTCTGACCAGGAGTGTTCTCGGCAACTACGTTGTGAGCAGTAGCAGCAGCGAGGTCGATGTTGTCGTAACCAGCACCAGCGCGAACCACAATCTTCAACTGCTTGGCAGCATCCAGCACCTCTGCGTCCACCTTATCCGAACGGATAATCAGCGCGTCGGCATCCTTCACTGCATCCAGGAACTGAGCCTTCTCAGTATATTTCTCGAGCAGCACGAGCTCGTTGCCTGCTGCCTCAATCTCTGCCTTGATACCATTGACAGCTGCTGCTGCGAATGGCTTCTCTGTTGCAACTAATACTTTCATTTTATTCATTGAACATTGAACATTGACCATTGACCATTATTTCTCTGCGACATCCTTAGTCGTTTTGATGATTTTGGTCAGAGTTGCTGCAATTCTACCACAATCATTATATATAGATTCAAATTGTTTGTCATCTAAATAATCCGACTCGTGGAGCAACTCCAGCCAATATTCAGTTTCATTTGCTTCCTTTAGAGCAATATTTAATTTGTTAATAAAATCCATCCGACTTTGAGCATTGACACTCTCACGAATATTTGCTCCAATACTTGTACCACTTCTCAGTATTTGCTTTGACAGGACATAAACCTGTTTTTCTTCTTTTAAATAATTGTATAACCTTATTATTCTAAGAGCAAAAGCCTTACTGTCGGTCAGCACTTGATTGTCTGCCTTCATAATGGTCAATGTTCAATGGTCAATGGTCAATGACTATTCTCGAACTCCTTCATGCAAGCTACGAGGGCGTTGCAGCCTTCGATGGTCTGGGCGTTGTAGCAAGAAGCGCGGAAACCACCAACACTGCGGTGACCCTTCACGCCAACCATACCCTTCGAGGTTGCGAAGTCGAGGAAGTCCTTCTCCAGCTCCTTGTACTCGTCGGCCATGACGAAGCAGAGATTCATCAGCGAACGGTCCTCCTCCTTGGCAGTACCGCGGAAGAGCTTGTTGCGGTCAATCTCACCGTAGACGATTTCTGCACGCTGCTTAGCCAGCTTGTCCATAGCCTCGACACCACCGTTCTTCTTGATCCAGCGGAGGGTCTCAAGAGCAGAGTAGATGGGCACTACAGGAGGTGTATTGAACATAGAGCCCTTATCGACATGTGTACGATAGTCGAGCATGGTAGGAATCTCACGGGGAGCCTTGCCCAGCTTCTCGTCCTTCAGGATGATGATGGTGACACCAGCCATTGCCAGGTTCTTCTGAGCACCAGCATAGATGGCATCGTACTTCTTCACGTCGATGGGACGGCTGAAGATGTCTGAAGACATATCGGCAATCAGGGGAACATTCACGTCGAGGTCCTTGCGAATCTCAGTACCGTAGATAGTGTTGTTGGTCGTGATGTGCAGATAGTCGGCGTCAGCGGGAACCGTCCAGTCCTTCGGGATGAAGGTGTAGTTGGCGTCGGCAGAAGAAGCAACCTCTACTACCTCACCGAAAAGTTTAGCTTCCTTCATGGCTTTCTTTGCCCAAACACCAGTGTTCAGGTAGGCTGCCTTCTTAATCAGGAAGTTGTAGGGAATCATGCAGAACTCGAGGCTTGCACCACCACCGAGGAAGATGACTGAGTAGCCCTCGGGAATGTCGAGGAGCTCCTTGACCAGAGCTACAGCCTCGTCAACGACGGGCTGGAAATCCTTTGCACGGTGGCTGATCTCCATCAGAGAGAGACCCGAGCCATTGAAATCAAGACACTGTTTTGCGGTAGCTTCGATAACCTCACGTGGGAGCATCGAGGGACCGGCGTTAAAGTTGTACTTCTTCATTGTTTAACAGTTTTTTGTTATGTATTTGTTACGTATGATTCTAAAATGTGGCGCGAAGTTACACTTTTTATTTGAATTGGGCAAATATTTAAGCATAAATAAAACTAAAAGCCCGTTTTCTTTTGCGTTTTGTCAACTCTGCGTGGCATTTTCTGCACTTTTGTCTTCTTCAAGTTCTTTTGATCCTTTCCTTTTGAAATGCTTGAATACGAAACGCACCAACAGGAAGTTCACCGGTATCGACACCGCATACACCCCAATGGGGGCCATCGTCGCGCTGAAGCCTAACCAGATGAAGAAATTGAGCAACACCATCTGCAGGAAGTAGTTCACCAGGTGGGCTCCACCGAATCCCGCACCGTTTTCCACCGACGTCTTCTCACGGAAGATATAGTAGGCCGAGAGATAATAGTTCACCACAAATCCTGCAATATAGCCTGCAGTCCACGCTATGTTTACGTTTACCACTAGCTGCAGCAACCAGTATACCACATAGTGTATTGCTGTGACGAGCACGCCTACCACACTGAATCGGACGATCTCGCCAATAGCTTCCTTCATGCTGCATGCCATAGGTTATTGTGTTACTTGACGGGTTCAAGGATGGTCTTGACACCCTTGATTTTTTCGCCTTGTGTCTGACGAAGCACCTGTTGCAGCTTTTCGCGCTTGACGGCAGCATAGGTGTAGCGGTCTTTCACATCGATGCGTCCTATCTCGTCAGATGTTAATCCGCCTTTCTTACAGAGAAATCCAACAATATCACCCTTGGAAATCTTGTCCTTCTTGCCCTTGCCGATGTAGAGGGTGGTCATTTTGGGGGCAGGGACATTGACCATTGAACATTGACCATTGACCATTTTCTGGGGGGGCTCGTAATGTTCAATGTTCAATGGTGAATGGTCAATGATAAACTCGGGAATGCTTTCCTCGCTGTTCAGGATGAAGAACGTGCGCCCTGAGGCATCCCAACGGGCCGTACGACCCACACGATGGATATAGCCGTCTTCGCTTTCAGGCAAGTGGTAGTGGATGATGTTCTGAATATCGGGGATGTCCAGTCCGCGTGATGCTAAGTCGGTGGCTACGAGGACATTGGCCGAGCCGTTCGAGAAACGGTATAGTTGGTCTTCGCGTTGGCGCTGGTCGAGTCCACCATGAAAACAACTGATGGTGAAACCCTGTTCCTTGAGGTAGTCGCTCACGCGTTCCACCGCATTGCGATAGTTCAGGAAGACGATGCTGCTCGCGTCGCCAAAGCCCAGCAACAATTGACGGAGCGTCTCCAGTTTATCCTTCTGCGGACTGCGAACCTCGTAGAGCGTTACGCGCTCAGAGGTCTGCTCCTCTTCAGGCAGGAAGTCAATCAGCGTGCCCTTCTTGGCCATGTTGACAAACTGCGGAATCTGCTCGGCATTGGTGGCCGAAAGCAGGATGCGACGCTTCAAGCCTGGCAGGCTCTTGATGAGTTTCTGCATCTCTGCGTGGAAGCCCATTTCGAGACACTTGTCAAACTCGTCGATGACGAGCCAACGGATGCCGTAACGCGAAATGTTCTCCTTGTCCAGATGGTCGTTCAGTCGGCCAGGAGTACCGAAAATGATATGCGGGCGTACCTCTTTTAATACGCGATGTTCGTCCATTGTGGGGCGACCGCCGTAGCAAGCCATCGAGCGCAGTCCGCAACCCATGCTTTTCAGCACGTTGTCCGACTGCAGGGCCAGTTCGCGACCAGGGGTGATGACGAGCGCCTGAGGAGCAACTAAGTCCCCCTCGCCATTCGGAGAGGGGTTAGGGGTGAGGCTCTGTACGAGGGGTAGGAGATAGGCCAGCGTTTTACCTGTTCCTGTGGGTGAGAGTAAAACAACATCACCGTCGGAGCCCAATATGGCTTCGGCGGCGTGTTGCTGCATCTCGTTGAGTTCAGTGATGCGGAGTTTTGTCAGAATCTTCTGTATATCCATCCTCTCACCTCTTACCTCTTACCTCAGACTTCTTTACTTCTTCTCCTCTTTCTTTTCGTCGTCCTTCTTGGCAGGAGTCTTCTTGTAGCGCTTGTTCAGACCGTTGATGACGTCGTTGGTGATGTCGAAACGCTTGGCAGCATACAGGATGTTGTCGCCCTGCTTGGTCAGGATGAGGTCGTACTTTTTGTCCTTATTATAGGCGTCCAGGAAGTGCATCAGCGAGTCGCGCAGAGCCTCGTTGTACTTCTGAGTCTCGGTGGCCAACTCGTTCTCCAGACGGGCCTGCAACTCCTGCAAGCTCTGCTGCTGACGCTGGATGGCAGCCTGCTGGCTCTCGGCCTGCTCACGACTGGTGAATCCGTTGTTCTGCAATTTCTGCTGGAAGTTTGCTGCTGCGTTCTGCAACTGCTGACCCTTCTGGTTCAGCGTGTTGCGGGCGTTGTTACCCTTCTTCTGCAGCGTCAGTGTAAACTCCTTGCAGAATTCATACTGAGTCATCAGCGAGTCAACCTCAACGTAGGCAATCTTCAGGCCACCAGCGGAAGCGGGTTCTGCTGTTGTGGGTTGTTCGTCCATCTTGGGGCTTGCATTGTTGCAAGAGGCCAGCGCCAGTACGGCACCTGCGGCCATCATCATGTACTTGTTCATTTCTTTTTGTTTTTTATTATTTTTCGTTATTTCGTTATTCCGTAATTTCCGTTATTCTGTTAATCCGTTATTCCGACCGCTCGCTGACGGCAGTCCTTGCGGTTCGGCGCATTTCGCGGTCCTGATCCATCACGCAGTGGATGCCCCGTTCCTTCATCGCCTTGCTGTCGTGGATATGCTGTGACGAGAACTTGCCATTCTTCCTCAGCAACACCTTTATAAGCAGCAACACCATGCCAGCGGCAATGATGAGAATACTGATGAGCAGGGTCTTTAACATACATTTCTCTTTAAGCGTCTGCAAAAGTACGCAAAAAAAGTGAACTGACCAAAACGTCACCTCACCTTTTAGCATTTATTAGTCCTCTTTATATTTACTATTCTTTTGGGAAGTTAAGATACAGGCAGTTCAGACCATTCTGATACTGGTAGTTGAGTTTACCTCTTGCGGGTGAGTTAGTTAAAAATCCATAACAAATGCGGTGGGGCGTTTGACTTTTGGAGGGTGGACAAGTCTAAAAAAAAAATAATACTTTTTATCAACATTTTTAACAACCAAACTTTATGAAAAGACTTTTTCTTTCGTTGACGGCTCTTGCGAGCCTGACGGCTTGGGCTCAGTTCGGTGCGCCCAGACAGAATCCCGTGGTGCCTTCAGTGACGGCAAACGTGACTGAGGACTTCAAACCCGCTACGACCAATCAGGAGAACAAGCAGTTCCCCGCAGTGAACTCCCAGCGCATGGTTCGTGCGCAAATCACGGCTCCGAAGGCTACGTTCGTAGGGCTTGACATTGCTGGCAAGATCTATGAGATGACCAAGGACGCGAACGGCGTGTGGACGGGTACGTCGGAGCCTCAGGACGAGGGCTTCCACTACTATCAGCTGAACATCGACGGTGCCTCGGTGCCCGACCCGAACAGCCTGTATTTCTATGGTGCGAGCCGTTGGGGCAGTGGCATTGACGTGCCTGCTCAGGACGAGGACTTCTACACGGTGAAGAACGTGCCGCAGGGCTCTGTCAACGAGGTCTATTACTATTCGTCGGTGACTGGTCAGATGCGTCACGGATACATCTATCTGCCCAACGAGTATTACACAAATCCCACGAAGCAGTTCCCCGTGCTCTATCTGCAACACGGCATGGGTGAGAACGAGACGGGCTGGAGTGCGCAGGGCAAGACGGGTATCATCATGGATAACCTCATCGCCGCTGGCAAGGCCGTGCCGTTCATCATCTACATGGACAATGGTCTGAATGCGCGCAAGCCGGGCGAACAGCCTGGATTCGGCGGCTTCGGTGGCCCGCGTCCTCAGGGTGCGCCTCAAGGTGCGCCTGGTCAGCGTCCTCAGGGTGGTCCTCAGGGTGCTCCTGGTCAGCGTCCCCGCATGGGTGGTGCCGGTTTTGCCCAGATGGCTCGCCGTATGGGCGGTGCCTTCGAAGAGGTGCTCATCAAGGATATCATCCCGATGGTGGAGAAGAACTATCGCGTCATTGCCGACAGCGAACACCGCGCTATGGCAGGCCTGTCGATGGGTGGTATGCAGACTCACGGCATCACACTGAACAACCCCAAGACGTTCGCCTACGTAGGCATTTTCAGCGGTGGTACCATCGGAGCCGACGAGCTGACGGATGCTGCTGACTTCAAGGCTACCAACAAGGTGTTGTTTATGAGTGCCGGTGGTCGCGAGACGGGTATGGCCGAGGGTGACGGCAGTGTTGGCAAGGCCGCTGAGGAATTGAAGAAGCTGGGCATCAACGCCTACTCGTACATCTCGCCCGAAACAGCCCACGAGTGGCAGACGTGGCGTCGCAGCCTCTATCAGTTTGCGCAGTTGCTGTTCAAGTAAACCGGCTAAAAGATATTAAAAAGGTGGGCTGACGTTTGGTTAGTCCGCTTTTTTTTCGTAATTTTGCCATCAATATGTTGAAACGACAAGTAATACAAACTAATTAAAACAAAAGATATGAGTAAGATTGAACTGAAACCGGCCTCGGTGTTCGAGGAGTTTGCGAAGATTAACCAGATTCCGCGTCCGTCGAAGCGCGAAGAGAAGATGATTGCGTACTTGAAGGAGTGGGGCGAGAGCCACGGGTTGGACACGAAGGTGGACGAGACGGGCAACGTCATTATCCGCAAGGGTGCCACGAAGGGTATGGAGAACCGCAAGACGGTGATTCTGCAGAGCCACATGGATATGGTGTGCGACAAATTGGTGGACTACGAGATTGACTTCGACAAGGACCCCATCAAGACGTATATCGACGGAGAATGGCTGACAGCCGAGGGTACGACGCTGGGTGCCGACGACGGCATCGGATGTGCGATGGAACTGGCACTTCTGGCCGCTGACGACATCGAGCATGGTCCCATTGAGTGCGTCTTTACACGCGACGAGGAGACGGGACTGACGGGTGCCGAAGGCATGAAGGCAGGCTTCATGACGGGCGACTACCTGATCAACCTCGACTCTGAGGACGAGGGCGAGATATTCATTTCGTGTGCTGGAGGTCGCAACACGACGGTTAAGTTCCACTTCCAGCGCACGGAGGTGCCTACGGGCTATTTCTTCATGCGTGCGCAGTTGAAGGGCCTTGTGGGCGGTCACTCTGGCGACGACATCAACAAACAGCGCGCCAATGCCATCAAGCTGCTGGGTCGCTTCCTCTATCAGACCATCAACAAGTACGAAGGCGTGCGTCTGGCTCAGTTTAATTCAGGCAAGATGCACAACGCCATTCCTCGCGACGGTATGTTCGTCATTGCCGTTCCCAACGCCATCAAGGAGAACGTGAAGGCCGACTGGAACATCTTTGCTTCGCTGGTGGAGGAGGAATTCTGCGTGACGGACACCCAGATGGTTTGGACGATGGAATCGACGGACGCCGAGCCCGTCATTGAGGCCGAGGTAGGTCGTAAATTCATCTTCGCCCTGCAGGCTGTCGATAACGGCATCTACGCCATCTGTCAGGACCCTGCGCTGAACGGTATGGTGGAAACGTCGAGCAATATTGCCAGCATCGAGACGAGCGAGAAGGAAATCAAGATTGTTGCGTCACAGCGTTCGAACGTCATGTCGAATCTCGACAATATGTGTGCCACCATTGGCGCTTGCTTCCGTCTGGCTGGTGCAGAGGTCATCCATTCTGACGGCTATCCTGCTTGGAAGATGCGCTCGCATAGCGACCTTCAGCGTATCGTGAAGGAGTCGTACGTGAAGCTGTTTGGCAAGGAACCCATTATGCGTGGTATCCATGCCGGCTTGGAGTGCGGCCTGTTCTCAGAGCGTTATCCCAACCTCGATATGGTGTCGTTCGGTCCTACGTTGCGCTTTGTCCACACACCCGACGAGCGCCTGCACATTCCTACCGTGCAGATGGTTTGGGACCACTTGCTGGACGTGCTGAAACAGATTCCCGAGAAATAAATTATATTCGCTTTTCCATTCGTGAGAGCCCTGCCGTCATTCGTGATGGTAGGGTTCTCCTTTTATTATCGTACACGCGCGATAGATTTGTTCCGTGAAGGTGAGGCGAATCATCTGGTGCGAAAAGGTCATTTTCGAGAGGCTTAGCTGTTCGTTGGCCCGTGCATATACGTCCTTCGAGAATCCGTAGGGTCCGCCAATGACGAAGACAAGACGACGGGCGGTGTTGCGCTTCTGCTCCAGCCAGCGGGCAAACTCAATGCTACGGTATTCGGAGCCGTGTTCGTCCAACAGCACTACGGTGTCGGAAGGCTGTAGCTGTTTCAGAATCAGTTCGCCTTCGGCCTGTTTCTGTTGGTCTTCCGTCAGATTCTTGGTATTTTTGAGTTCAGGAATGGTGACGACCTCGAAGGGCATATAATGGTTTACGCGCTCCACATAGTCGTTGATGCCGGCTATGAAGTGCTTGTTCACCGTCTTGCCCACCTGAATGAGAATCGTTTTCATCCGTCAACGTTCAATGTTCAACGTTCAATGTTCATCGTGTTGCGTGGAAGCCTTCAAGGTTGGTGTAGCGACGTACCATCATGCGACGATAGATGTTGCGCAACCACATGGGTTCAGTCACTGCGAATGCCAAACCAATGACAATCAGCAAGATGTAGGCAATGGTGGCGTCGAAGATGGCCTCGAAAATGAACACCATAGCGACAGGTGCAAACATAGCTACCAGCGACAGAATGCCCTGCCACTTGTTTTCCATCTGGTTCTTGCCCGTTATCTTCTCGTTGAGGGGTAGGGTGTCCTTGTTGAACACGGCCAGCTGGAACAACATACAATAGACGGGCCCCATAGCGGTCAGCATATAGGCCAGAATCATCAGGATGGAGATGCGACCCGTGATGACCGTTGGCAGCATCAACAGGAAGGGCAGCAACAGGATGCCGCTGTAGTAATAGTATTTGGCGCGGAGCAACGTCAGGATATTCTCCTCGTGCACCATTAGCAGGTCGATGTAGTTGCCCTCAGGACACATCACCTTCGTGAGGTTTACGGCACCGAAGAACACAAAGGCGTAGAGGCAGAAGAAGTTGCGTGAGAAGCGTCCGCTGTACATGTCGCCAAAGGCTATCATCAGCGAGAAGAACGTGATGAAGCAGACACCCTGTATGAATCGCGAACGGATGGCCTTGTTGCGCATGGTGCTCTTGATTTCCAGTTTGAGGTATTCGCCTATCTGTCCGAAACGGTTCAAGGCATTGAATTCTGAGACGGTCTTCAGCTTGGTCTTTTCGGCTTTCGAGATTTCATCGTAAACCAACGTCATCTGCAGTTTGCGGTTAATCATGAACAGCACGCAGAATAGTATGGCAAACACGAGGAACGTCACCCACGTGAAGGCACTGCTGCTGATAAAACTGCCGATTCCATCGAATATTTTGTCGAGCATATCGTCAGGCAGCACGAAGATTGGCAGGATGAGCGAAGCATAGAATGCTATGGGCAGTGCCCACCAAAAGAGGCTCTGATTGACGAGTGTGCGCACAAGCAGGTACCACTGGCTGTTGACGAGGACTATCAGGTGCAACAGGACGAGCATGCCGATGGCTGCCCAGGTGGTCATTCCTCCGCACCAGACGATGAACACGTAAGGCAGGAAGAGAGTCATCCAGAACAGGTTGCCTGAGTCAAGAAGCTGTGAGGTAAGGAAACACTCGATGGCCGAATATTTGCTGATAGGTGTGAGCAGATAGGGCTTCACCAGCATCATCGGCGTCTGCTGGGCCATAAAGCGCATACCGAAGTCGAGAATCAGAATGAAGGGCAAGGAATAGAAAATCACCTCGGGGGCATCCTCTTTTGCTGCAATCCATCCCAGGAAGGTTCCTAAGGCGATGAATTCAATGGCAACGATGGCGACGCTGAGGTATCCGAAGAACTTGCCGTATTGGTTGGCCTCGAACATCGGGTGGCGCTTGGTGCTGAGTTTGGTGTTCTTGCGAAGCAGAAAGAATAGTTGAATCTTGTTCATGTTGGCGTATGGTTCATCTCGACGGAAACCGTCGAGCACGGGTTTATCTTAAGTCAATGACTTCTGCGTTGGGGTACTCTTTAGCGTTAAAACGGAAGATTCCATCGGAAAGTGACGTCTGCTTGAAGTTGCGGATATCAATCGTTGTCCAGCCCTTGGCAGTACGATAGCGTACCTGCGACGGAGTGTACGACTTCTGGTCGATGGTGATGAACATCTCGAGGATATACTTCTTGGCGGTGGTCGTCAGGTGAGCCACGAAATTGCTACCTTTCTTCTCCGTTGTGTACTTGTAGCCGTTTTTGTACATGTAGATGAAGTTGTAGGGATTGATGGCAGCCTGCTGGGTTTCGTTGGGAGTGGCCACGTTCACCTCGTCGTTTTGCTTCATATAAGTCCACTGCGTCTTTCCGTCATACCAGATAATCGCCTGAGCCGTCGTAGCACGGAACTTACGGCCCTTGATGGCAATGGTACCGCTGGCATTCATATTCTGGCCGTTGATGGTGAAATCAGCCTGTGCACCTTGCTTGGCTGATACGACAGCGGCGGCCTTGTCGAGTATCTGTTTGGCAGACTGGGCACTAACGGGCATTGCCGCAATGAGTGCCATGATAAGGGCTAAAGCCCCACGATGGCTGAACCATCGAGCACATTTCTTCTTTATTTCCATTGTGATAAAAGGTTTTCGAGACTTGTTTCGTCCATAATTAATACTTCGCGAGGTTTCGAACCATGAGCAGCACCTACGATACCAGCCTTTTCCAACTGGTCCATCAGACGGCCTGCACGGTTGTAGCCAATGGCGAACTTACGCTGAATCAAACTGGTAGAGCCGCTCTGTTCGCGGACAATCAGACGGGCTGCATCCTCGAACATCGGGTCAAGATGTTGCATATCCACGTCACGGCTCTCGCCACCGCCATCCTCATCGGTATCGGGCTCTGGCAGTTCGAAGGCTGTGAGATAGCCTTGCTGGTCGGAGATGAACTTATTGATGCGCTCGACCTCGGGTGTATCCACGAAGGCACACTGCACGCGGACAGGTTCGCCACCGTTCAAATAGAGCATATCGCCTCGTCCTACCAGTTGCTGGGCACCTGGACGGTCGAGAATGGTGCGTGAGTCAATCATAGCACCCACGCGGAAGGCAATTCGGCTTGGGAAGTTGGCCTTGATGGTACCAGTGATGATGTTCGTGGTAGGACGCTGGGTGGCGATAATCATGTGGATACCTACGGCACGGGCCAGCTGGGCAATACGTGCGATAGGCAACTCGACTTCCTTGCCAGCGGTCATAATGAGGTCGCCAAACTCATCGATAACAACGACGATGTACGGCATAAAGCGATGGCCGTGCTCAGGATTGAGCTGACGGTCGATGAATTTCTTGTTGTATTCCTTGATGTTACGTGCCTGCGCCATCTTCAGCAGGTCGTAACGGGTGTCCATCTCCTTACACAGCGAGTTGAGCGTGCGAATCACCTTTGTGACATCGGTGATGATGGGTTCTGCTTCGTCGTCAGGCACTTTGGCCAAGAAATGCTTCTCGATGCTAGAATAGACGCTGAACTCTACCTTCTTGGGGTCGACGAGCACAATCTTCAACTCGGCAGGGTGTTTCTTATATAATAAAGAGGTGATGATGGCGTTCAAGCCTACCGATTTACCCTGACCAGTAGCACCAGCAACGAGCAGGTGTGGAGCCTTGGCGAGGTCGAACATGAATACTTCGTTAGTAATGGTCTTACCAACGGCACAAGGCAGTTCCATCGTCGATTCCTGGAACTTCTTCGAGTCGAGGATAGATCGCATAGAAACCGTTGCGGGCTTGGCGTTAGGAACCTCGATACCGATGGTTCCCTTGCCAGGAATGGGGGCGATGATACGGATGCCCAGTGCCGACAGCGACAGGGCAATGTCGTCCTCCAAGTTACGGATGCGTGAGATACGCACGCCTGGGGCTGGAGTAATCTCGTAAAGAGTGATGGTAGGACCAACGGTAGCCTTGATACTGCTGATTTCTACGCCGAAGTTGCGCAACACGTCGACAATGCGGTTTTTGTTGGTGTTCTGCTCGTTCATGTCGATGAACGGCTTGCCGTCACTCTCATATTGCTGCAACAGATCGAGTTCCGGATAGCGGTAGTTCTCCAAGTCGCGCTTGGGGTCATAGGGGGTCGAAATGTCACCATAGTTACCTGCCAGATTCTTTCCGTCAGCAGCTTCCTCTTCTTCTTCTGTTTCCTCAATGACAAACTCGGTATCATCCGTTTCCTGGGGTGTCTCTTCGGGCTCGTCATCGTATGAGGTAGTGACAATATGGCTGGTGTCGTCATCTTCTTTCTGGTCGTTTCCAAGGTCGAAGATGACCTCTTCGGTTTCAGGATTGTCGTACACGCGATTGGTATCAATGTTGTCGATGTTGTTGTCAGTTTGTTCGTTGTCACCACCGCCCACATTGACGGTCATAGGAATCTTCTTCAGATAGTGCAACGGATTCATAATCTTACGCAGAATGATGACAGTCTCCATACTCAAATATGTGAAGAAGGCAATAGCTGTCAGGGCTAGAATGGCCGTCAGACCAGGGGTGCCGATAAGGCCTTCTATCTGCTGGCACACGGCCAGACCGTGGTCTCCGCCAGGATTGAAGCAGGCATTCTCAAAGAACGGTGTGAGGAACTTAGCCGCAGTAATGGAACCCCATATCATCACGATGGTCAGACACATAAACCATTTCAGCAGTCCTACTTTGTAGGCGCGCATCATATTGACTGCCAGCAACAACAGGAAGATGGGGATGAGGAATGCGGGAAGTCCGAAGCAACGCTTGATAAAGAACCACGAGGCGTAAGCTCCTAAACTGCCACAGGCGTTTTGGAATTCATGGTGCTCGTTCAGTATTTCTCCGTCGCGAGGCGTTTCTATCAGACTTTGGTCAGCAAATCCTGTTACAAGATACGACACGAAGGCCCATATCAGATAACCTGCGATGAGCAACAGGAGTAAACCGAGTACAAAATTAATACGCTCGTTGTGGAATATGTTGTTAAAGCCTAGTGCCTCTCCAAACGTTGAGACTTTCTTTCCTGAGGCTTTGCTTGACTTTTTTTTAGCCATGTTGAACTGTTTATTTCGTTTATAAGGTGCAAAATTACTAACTATTTCTTAGATTTCATCATAAAATGATAGATTTTTTGTATTTTTTGTACCTTTTTTCGTACCTTTGCACCTCAAATGATGAAAACGATATACAATAAATTCGACAAAGCAAAGATTGCAGCACTGCCACGGGTGCTTTTCAAGGGGCGTATTGTGGTGGTTCTGACAGAGCGTGACGCTGACAAAGCGGTACGTTATCTGTTGTCACAGCCTATATTGGGAGTTGACACTGAGACGCGTCCTTCTTTCAAGAAGGGTGAGACGCATCAGGTGGCGCTCCTGCAGGTGTCGTCATACGATGTCTGCTTCCTTTTCCGTCTGAACCAGCTTGGCTTGTCGCCGTCGGTGAAGCGTTTGCTGGAGGACAAGCAGGTGCCAAAGATTGGTCTTTCCCTGCGTGATGACCTGCTGTCGTTGCATAAACTGGCCGATTTCAACGCAGGGTATTTCATTGATTTGCAGGACCATATGCGTGAGATAGGTGTCGAGGACCTGAGTCTTCAGAAACTCTATGCCAACTTCTTTGCACAGAAGATTTCGAAGCGTGAACAGCTGACCAATTGGGAGGCTGATATCTTGCAGGATAAGCAGAAACTATATGCCGCTACGGATGCCTGGTCGTGCATCATGCTTTACGAAGAGTTGCAGCGACTGGAGCAGACGGGTGATTACGAACTGATAAAGGTTGATAATGATGAAACAAGTACGGCTGCGTAAGGGTAAGGAAGAGAGTCTGAAGAGATTCCATCCGTGGGTGTTCTCAGGTGCTATCGCCAATATTGACGAGGGAATCCAGGAGGGTGAAGTAGTGCGCGTAGTGACCAATTCAGGCGATTTTATCGCAGTTGGACACTATCAAGAAGGCTCTATTGCCGTCCGCGTATTGACGTTCTCTGACGTGCAGATTGACGATGATTTCTGGCACTCCCGCCTCGCGTCGGCCTTGAAGATGCGTCAGGCCATTGGTATTGCCGACAATCCTGATAACAACACCTACCGATTGGTACATGGCGAAGGAGACAATCTGCCAGGCTTAATTATCGACGTATACGGCAAAACTGCCGTTATGCAAGCACATTCTATCGGTATGCACCTGTGTCGTAAGGCGGTAGCTCGTGCATTGAAAGATGTGATGGAATCGAGGATTTCACATATTTATTATAAGAGTGAGACAACGCTGCCGTTTATGACTGCGAATGATATGAATTGCTTTTTGGTTGGCGGTTCTGACGACAATATCGCCTTGGAGAATGGCTTGAAGTTCCGTGTCGACTGGTTGAAAGGCCAGAAAACGGGCTTCTTTGTTGACCAGCGCGAGAATCGTTCGTTGTTGGAGAAGTTCTCGAAGGGCAAGCGTGTATTGAATATGTTCTGCTATACGGGTGGATTTTCGTTCTATGCAATGCGTGGTGGGGCTGAACTCGTGCATAGCGTCGATTCGTCGGCAAAAGCTATCGAACTGACGAAACAAAACGTAGAACTCAATTTCCCCAATGACCCTCGCCACGAGGCTTTCTGCGAGGATGCCTTTAAATTCCTTGAAGGCATTGGTAATCATAATGGTCAATGGTCAATGGTCAATGGTCAATATTCAAAGTCCTATGATCTCATCATCCTTGACCCGCCCGCCTTTGCTAAGCATCGTGGTGCCTTACACAATGCGCTGAAGGGATACACGCGCCTGAATCAGAAAGCTTTCGAGAAGATTGAGAAGGGCGGCATTCTCTTCACGTTCTCTTGCTCGCAGGTGGTCACGAAGGACCATTTCCGTAATGCGGTATTCACGGCAGCAGCCCTTGCCAAGCGTAAGGTGCGCATCCTGCATCAGCTTCATCAGCCTGCCGATCACCCCATCAACATCTATCATCCTGAGGGTGAATACCTGAAAGGCTTAGTACTCTATGTGGAGTAAGGTTGAGCGATATATCGAAAAGTATAAACTACTTAAATACAGTGAATTATATCTTGTTGCTTTAAGTGGTGGTGCGGATAGTGTGGCACTATTGCTACTGCTAAAAAATGCCCATTTCAACGTGCATGCTGCTCATTGTAATTTCCATCTGCGAGGCGAGGAGTCGGATAGGGACGAGGCTTTTTGCGTAGAACTTTGCAAAGGACTTGGCGTAGAATTGCATCGTGCTCATTTCGATACCCGTGAATATGCGGAACTGCATAAGGTCAGCATTGAAATGGCGGCTCGCGAACTGCGTTATCGGTGGTTTGAACAGCTGCGTGAGGATATTGGTGCCGCTGGCATTTGTGTTGCTCATCACCGTGATGACTCAGTGGAAACGGTGCTTTTGAACCTTGTGCGTGGTACTGGGTTGCGTGGCTTGACGGGTATTCAGCCGCGAAATGGTTGTATTTTACGACCACTTTTGTGTGTTTCGAGGGCGGAAATCGAGGCGTTTCTGGCTGAAAAAGGGCAGAAATACGTCACGGATAGCACTAATTTGAAGGCTGACGTGCAACGGAATATCGTGCGTTTGGAGGTGCTTCCCTTGCTTCGAAAACTCAATCCTGCCGTCGCTGAAAACATCCAACGGACAGCTGAGAATCTGGGTGAGGCGCAAACGGTGTTGGCTGCTTTGGTAAGCAAATATAAGTGTTGTAATTCGGTTGAAATCAGTGAATTAGAAAAGTACGGTTCAAGTGAATATATAGCATTTGAATGGCTTAAAAACTACGGTTTCAACGGCAGTCAGGTCCAACAGATTTTGAACGCTGAGTGTGGTGGAATGGTGCATTCTGAGCAAGGCTATGATGTCTTGAAGGATCGTGGGCGCTTGATAGTTGAACCTGCGCTGAAGCCCTTCAAACCTATGCGTATTCCCGAGGAAGGGACTTATGTTTTGGATGGAAACAATACGTTTAGGGTGCATAAATGTGCTGTTTATGTCTCGAAAGAGCCCCATATTGCTACGTTGGATGCTGCTAAAATACACTTTCCGCTGACCGTCCGTAGGGTAGAAGAGGGTGATTGGATGCAGCCATTCGGTATGAAAGGCAGGAAGCTGTTGAGCGACCTGATGACCGACCTGAAGACGACTGTTTTCGAAAAGCGTCGCCAGTTGGTTGTAGTTGATAGTCAAGGGGTTATCGTGTGGGCTATAGGCCTTAGAATTGCGGATTTTGTTGCCGTTTCTGACGCCACAAAAACGGTTATTGAGCTCGTCTTTAGCGTGCAGTAATCTCCGTGCCCCGATGCCGTAATCTCTGTGCCTGTGGGAATACTGCGCCTCGCAATGTGACATCGTGACTTTGTGACTTTGTGACATTAAGCATGTTCCGATGTGCAGCAGGTGTATATAAGAATATTATATATATTCAATATATATAATATTTAACAATTACTATATTCTTTGACTGTTGCTGACTTTGTGTGATAATGAAATATCCTTAATGTCACAAAGTCACGAAGTCACAAAGTCACAATGTGTGGCCGTTTTGTAAAAATTGCCAAATTCGCATGGAGATATTTGGTGGTTTGGAAAAAAATGCTTACCTTTGCACGTCAATTGAAAACAACGAATAAATAATACGTACGTAATGAGTAAGAGATTTGCCGAACACAACGGCTTGAATTTGACGCAGACGAACAATGACGTGCTGCAGATGTGGAAGGAGAAAAACGTCTTCTGGCGCTCCGTGACGGAGAGAGAGGGTTGTCCGCAGTTTGTATTCTTCGAGGGTCCTCCATCGGCCAATGGTCACCCCGGAATCCATCACGTGCTGGCGCGCAGCATCAAGGATACCTTCAACCGCTATAAGACCATGAAGGGATTTCAGGTCAAGCGTAAGGCCGGTTGGGACACCCACGGACTGCCCGTAGAGTTGGGTGTTGAGAAGGAGTTGGGCATCACCAAGGCCGACATTGACAACAAGGAGAGCGACAAGTATATCTCGACGGAGGACTACAACAAGAAGTGTCGTGAGAATGTGATGATGTACACGCAGGAGTGGCGCGACCTGACGGAGAAGATGGGTTACTTCGTTGACCTGGACAATCCCTACATCACCTACGACAACAAGTATATCGAGACGCTGTGGTGGCTGCTGAAGCAGTTTTATAAGAAGGGTCTGTTGTACAAGGGATACACCATTCAGCCGTACTCGCCAGCCGCAGGAACGGGACTTTCAAGTCATGAATTGAACCAGCCCGGATGCTACCGAGACGTGAAGGACACCACGTGTACCGCTCAGTTTAAGATGAAGAATCCGAAGCCTGAGATGGCTCAGTGGGGTACGCCATACTTCCTGGCATGGACGACCACACCGTGGACACTGGCTGCCAACTCAGCCCTTTGCGTAGGTCCGAAGATTGACTACGTGGCTGTACAGACGTACAATCCCTATACCGCCGACAAGGTAACGCTGGTGCTGGCCGAGGCCCGTCTGAACGCCTATCTGCCTGCTGAGGGTGCTATCACCGACGGTGGTGAACTGCCCGAATATAAGAAAGGTGAGAAGTTGATTCCCTATCGCATCGTGGCCCGCTACAAGGGTACTGACCTCGTAGGCATGGAATATGAACAGCTGATGCCTGCTATCAAACCCATGGGTGATGCTTTCAAAGTGATTCCTGGCGACTATGTAACCACTGACGATGGTGCTGGTATCGTACATATCGCTCCTAACTTTGGTGCTGACGATGCCTTCGTAGCCAAGAAAGCCGGTATCTGTCCGATTGTACTGATTGACAAGAAGGGTCAGGAACGTCCGGTTGTTGACCTGATGGATCTGAAGGCACAGAACAAAGTGTTCAAGATTGAGAAGCACGTCCACAACTATCCGCATTGCTGGCGTACCGACAAGCCCGTGTTGTATTATCCGTTGGATTCGTGGTTTATCAAGTCGTCAGCCTGCAAGGAGCGCATGTCTGAGCTCAACAAGACCATCAACTGGCAGCCTGAGTCAACGGGTACAGGTCGCTTCGGCAACTGGCTTGAGAACCTGAACGACTGGAACCTCTCGCGTTCGCGCTTCTGGGGAACACCACTTCCTATTTGGCGTTCAGAGGATGGTGAGGAAATCTGCATCGGCAGTGTAGAGGAACTCTATAATGAGATGGAGAAGGCCGTCAAGGCTGGTGTGATGAAATCGAACCTTTTGAAGGATCAGGGCTTTGTGCCTGGCGACATGTCGAAAGAGAACTACGACAAGATTGACCTCCATCGTCCTTATGTGGACTACATCGTTCTG
>ONKX01000071.1 GCA_900318555.1 uncultured Prevotellaceae bacterium
TAAGCTGCAGGTTGTAAAGGCCGTTAAGGAAGCTTGCGGTCTGGGTCTGAAGGAAGCTAAGGATCTCGTAGACGGTGCTCCTTCTACTCTGAAGGAAGGTCTCTCTAAGGACGAGGCTGAGAACCTGAAGAAGGCTATCGAAGAGGCTGGTGCCGTAGTTGAGCTGAAGTAATTCAGAAACAACAATATCAAGTGGTTGGGGGCTCTCCAGTCGAGAGTTCCCGACCATTTTTTGTCTTTTTATTCTAGATAGTCTAGATGCTCTAGATGGTCTAGATTAGTCTAGAAATCATATTTTACAATTTATGGCAACAAAGAAAGTAGAAAACAGAGTAAGCTTTGGCAGCGTCAAGAATCCCATGCCATTTCCGGATTTTCTTGATGTGCAATTAAAGTCTTTTAAAGACTTCCTGCAGTTGGACACTCCGCCTGAGGAACGCAAGAACGACGGCTTGTATAAGGTGTTCTCTGAGAACTTCCCTATTACCGATACACGTAATAACTTCGTCCTTGAGTTCCTGGATTACTATATCGACCCGCCCCGTTACACCATTGACGAGTGTTTGGAGCGCGGCCTGACCTATAGCGTACCTTTGAAGGCTAAGTTGAAGCTCTATTGCACGGATCCCGATCATGAGGATTTTGATATGGCCATCCAGGACGTGTTCTTGGGTCCTATTCCGTATATGACCGCCAATGGTACGTTTATCATCAACGGTGCTGAGCGCGTTGTCGTATCTCAGTTGCACCGTTCTCCTGGTGTATTCTTCGGTCAGAGCACTCATGCTAACGGTACGTTGCTCTACAGCGCCCGTATCATTCCTTTCAAGGGCAGCTGGATTGAGTTTGCTACTGATATTAATAATGTGATGTATGCGTACATCGACCGTAAGAAGAAGCTGCCTGTCACTACTTTGCTGCGTGCCATCGGTTTCGAGACCGATAAGGACATTCTGGAGATCTTCGACCTTGCTGAAGAGGTGAAGGTCAACAAGAAGGCTTTGAAGGAAGTCATCGGTATGAAGCTTGCTGCCCGTGTGCTGAAGAGCTGGAACGAGGACTTCGTAGATGAGGATACCGGTGAGGTTGTTTCTATCGAGCGTAACGAGGTCATCATGGAGCGCGAGACGGAGATTACCGAGGACAACATGATGGATATCCTTGAGAGTGGTGCTTCCACCATCCTTGTTCACAAGAACGAGGCTATTGCCCAGGATTTCTCTATCATCTTCAACACCCTGCAGAAAGACCCATCGAACTCAGAGAAGGAAGCCGTGCTGTACATTTATCGTCAGTTGCGTAATGCAGACCCTGCCGATGATGCTTCAGCCCGTGAGGTTATTCAGAACTTGTTCTTCTCCGACAAGCGTTACGACCTGGGTGATGTAGGTCGTTACCGTATTAACAAGAAATTAGGTCTTAACACGGATATGGATGTCCGTGTGCTGACCAAGGAAGATATCATTGAGATTATCAAGTATCTCATCCAGCTGATTAACTCGAAGGCTACCGTCGACGATATTGACCACCTGTCAAACCGTCGCGTGCGCACTGTCGGAGAGCAGTTGTCGAACCAGTTCTCTATCGGTCTGGCACGTATGAGCCGTACTATCCGTGAGCGCATGAACGTTCGCGATAATGAGGTGTTCACCCCGACAGACCTGATTAACGCCAAGACTATCTCGAGCGTTATCAACTCGTTCTTCGGAACGAACCCACTGTCGCAGTTCATGGACCAGACGAACCCGCTGGCCGAGGTGACCCACAAGCGTCGTCTCTCTGCACTGGGTCCTGGCGGTCTGAGCCGTGAGCGTGCCGGTTTCGAGGTTCGTGACGTACACTATACACACTATGGTCGTCTGTGTCCTATCGAGAGCCCTGAAGGACCAAACATCGGTCTGATTTCTTCGCTCTGTGTGTATGCAAAGATCAATGAACTTGGCTTCATCGAGACTCCTTACCGTAAGGTGGAGAATGGTGTTGCCAACCTGAATAACGACGATATCGTTTATCTGACTGCCGAGGAGGAAGAGGATCACGTAATCGGTCAGGGTAATGCCCCGCTGAACGACGATGGTACCTTCATCCGCAAGGTGGTTAAATGTCGTCAGGATGCCGACTTCCCCGTCGTTCCTCCCGCACAGGTTGACCTGATGGACGTATCGCCTCAGCAGATTGCCTCTATCGCTGCTTCGCTGATTCCGTTCCTGGAGCACGACGATGCTCACCGTGCGCTGATGGGATCGAACATGATGCGTCAGGCCGTTCCCCTGCTCCACAACGAGGCTCCTATCGTAGGTACTGGTATTGAGAAGCAGGTTTGTGAGGATTCTCGTACGATGATTACCGCAGAGGGCGATGGTGTTATCGACTATGTTGATGCTACCACCATCCGCATTCTCTACGACCGCACTGACGACGAGGAGTTCGTCAGCTTCGAGCCTGCCTTGAAGGAATATCGTATTCCCAAGTTCCGTCGTACCAACCAGAATATGACCATCGACCTGCGTCCTATCTGCGACAAGGGTCAGCGTGTGAAGAAGGGCGACATCCTGACCGAGGGTTACGCCACCGAGAATGGTGAGTTGGCTCTGGGTCGTAACCTCCTTGTAGCTTACATGCCTTGGAAGGGTTACAACTACGAGGATGCCATCGTGCTCAACGAGCGCATCGTTCGTGAGGATATCCTGACCTCCGTACACGTTGATGAGTATTCGCTCGACGTCCGTGAGACCAAGCGTGGCGCTGAGGAGTTCACTGCCGACATTCCTAACGTCAGCGAGGAAGCTACCAAGGACCTCGACGACAATGGTGTTATCCGTGTCGGTGCCCGTGTGGAGCCCGGCGACATCCTGATTGGTAAGATTTCACCGAAGGGTGAGAGCGATCCTTCACCAGAAGAGAAGCTGCTCCGTGCCATCTTTGGCGACAAGGCAGGTGACGTAAAGGATTCTTCACTGAAGGCCAACCCCTCACTGACTGGTGTCATTATCGATAAGAAACTCTTTACCCGTGCCGTGAAGACCCGTCAGACCAAGCAGCAGGATAAGGTCACGCTGGCAAAGATTGACGAGGAGCATCAGGCAAAGATTGATGACTTGAAGGATATCCTCATTGAGAAGCTGGTAGCTCTGACAAAGGGTAAGACTTCCATGGGTGTGAAGGATTATACCGGTGCTGAGATTATCGCCAAGGGTGCTAAGTTCACGGTGACTGCCCTGAAGAATCTCGAGTATGGTGACATCCAGATCAGCAACTGGACCAACGATGAGCACAAGAATGAGCTCATTGCCAAGCTGATCATCAACTATATGAAGAAATTCAAGCTTCTCGACGCAGAGAACAAACGTAAGAAGTTTGCCATTACGATTGGTGACGAGCTGCCTTCAGGCATCCTGCAGATGGCTAAGGTATATGTTGCCAAGAAACGTAAGATCGGTGTGGGTGATAAGCTCGCTGGTCGTCACGGTAACAAGGGTATCGTCTCGAAGGTCGTTCGTCAGGAGGATATGCCGTTCCTCGAGGATGGCCGTCCCGTCGACCTCGTGCTCAACCCGCTGGGTGTGCCTTCACGTATGAACCTCGGTCAGATTTTCGAGGCTATCCTCGGTGCTGCCGGTAAGCGTCTCGGTGTGAAGTTTGCTACGCCTATCTTCGACGGTGCTAAGCTGGAAGACCTCGCAGAATGGACCGATAAGGCCGGTCTGCCTCGTCTCTGCTCTACTCACCTGTATGATGGTGAGACGGGTGAGAGGTTCGACCAGCCCGCAACGGTAGGTATCACTTACTTCTTGAAACTCGGCCACATGGTTGAAGACAAGATGCACGCTCGTTCTATTGGTCCGTACTCACTCATCACGCAGCAGCCCCTCGGTGGTAAGGCACAGTTCGGTGGTCAGCGTTTCGGTGAGATGGAGGTCTGGGCACTGGAGGCCTTTGGCGCCAGCCATGTGCTGCAGGAGATCCTGACCATCAAGTCCGACGATGTCGTTGGTCGTTCTAAGGCTTACGAGGCTATCGTCAAGGGTGAGCCCATGCCTACTCCTGGTATTCCTGAATCTCTCAATGTGCTGTTGCACGAATTGAAGGGACTTGGTCTCAGTATCAAGATGGACTAATGAGAGTTAAGAGTTAAGAATTAAGAATTAAGAGTTATATAGAAATATGGCTTTCAAGAAAGATACAAAAGTAAAGAGCAACTTTACCAAGATTACCATCGGACTGGCTTCTCCTGAGGAGATTCTCGAGAGTTCATTTGGTGAGGTTACCAAGCCTGAGACCATCAACTACCGCACCTACAAGCCCGAGCGCGACGGTTTGTTCTGCGAGCGCATCTTCGGTCCTACGAAGGACTACGAGTGTGCCTGCGGTAAGTACAAGCGTATCCGTTACAAGGGTATCGTCTGCGACCGTTGCGGTGTTGAGGTTACTGAGAAGAAGGTACGTCGTGAGCGTACCGGACACATCGAACTGGTGGTGCCCGTAGCTCATATCTGGTATTTCCGCAGCCTGCCAAACAAGATTGGCTATCTGCTGGGACTGCCCACCAAGAAGCTCGACGCCATTATTTACTACGAGCGCTATGTCGTCATCCAGCCCGGTGCTATGGCAAATAAAAAGGATGGTGAGGGCAACCCCGCTCTGGGTTCTCAGGTCTATGACCTGCTCTCAGAGGAGGAGTACAACGATATTGTTGAAAATCAGCTTTCTGAGGACAACTATTACCTGGACGACAGTGATCCCAATAAGTTCATTGCCAAGATGGGTGCTGAGGCTATCTACGACCTGCTCGTCAAGCTCGATCTCGACTCGTTGTCTTACGAGCTGCGCGACCGTGCCAACAGCGACTCTTCTGTTCAGCGTAAGAACGAAGCCCTGAAGCGCCTGCAGGTTGTTGAGGCTTTCCGTTCAAGTGTCGAGAAGGGTGTCAACCGTCCGGAGTGGATGATCATGAAGATCATTCCCGTCACTCCTCCTGAGTTGCGTCCCCTCGTTCCCCTGGATGGTGGTCGTTTCGCTACCTCCGACCTGAACGACCTCTATCGTCGTGTCATCATCCGTAACAACCGTCTGAAGCGCCTCATCGAGATTCATGCTCCTGAGGTCATCCTGCGCAACGAGAAGCGTATGCTGCAGGAGGCTGTCGACTCGTTGTTCGACAATAGCCGCAAGTCCAGTGCTGTCAAGAGCGAGAGCAACCGTCCGTTGAAGTCTCTCTCCGACTCACTGAAGGGTAAGCAGGGCCGCTTCCGTCAGAACTTGCTCGGTAAGCGTGTCGACTACTCAGCCCGTTCGGTTATCGTCGTCGGTCCTGAGTTGAAGATGGGTGAGTGCGGTCTGCCGAAGCTGATGGCCGCCGAACTCTACAAGCCGTTCATCATCCGCAAGCTCATCGAGCGCGGTATCGTGAAGACGGTGAAGTCGGCCAAGAAGATTGTCGACCGTCGCGAGCCCGTGATCTGGGATATTCTGGAGAATGTGATGAAGGGTCATCCTGTGCTCCTCAACCGTGCACCAACACTGCACCGTCTGGGTATTCAGGCCTTCCAGCCTAAGCTCATCGAGGGTAAAGCTATCCAGCTGCACCCACTGGCTTGTACCGCATTCAACGCCGACTTCGACGGTGACCAGATGGCTGTGCACCTCCCACTGTCTAACGAGGCTATCCTCGAAGCTCAGATTCTGATGCTTCAGAGCCACAATATTCTGAACCCTGCCAATGGTGCTCCTATCACCGTTCCTTCACAGGATATGGTGCTCGGACTGTACTATATCTCTAAGATTCGTCCAGGTGCCAAGGGTGAGGGCCTGACCTTCTACGGTCCTGAGGAGGCTATCATTGCCCATAACGAGGGTAGGTGTGACCTGCACGCTCAGGTGAATGTTGTTGTCGACGATATCGTTGATGGCAAGCCCTGCCGTCATATGGTGGAGACCTCTGTCGGTCGTGTCATCGTAAACGGCATCATCCCCGAGCAGGTGGGCTATGTCAACAAGATCATCTCTAAGAAGTCTCTGCGCGATATCATTGCCGACGTCATCAAGAATGTTGGTTTCGCTGAGGCCTGTGAGTTCCTCGATGGTATCAAGAACCTCGGTTACCGCATGGCTTATGAGGCTGGTCTGTCGTTCAACCTCGACGATATCATTATCCCTGAGTCGAAGAAAGACCTGGTGGAGAAGGGTAATGCCGAGATTCAGCAGATTACCGAGAACTACAACATGGGTTTCATTACCGACAACGAGCGTTACAATCAGGTTATCGATACCTGGACGCATATCAACAACGACCTTGGCAACGTTCTGATGAAGGAGATGACCGAGGCCGACCAGGGCTTCAACGCCGTATTCATGATGCTCGACTCCGGTGCCCGTGGTAGTAAGGACCAGATTCGTCAGCTCTCCGGTATGCGTGGTCTGATGGCCAAGCCCCAGAAGGCAGGTGCCGAGGGTGCTCAGATCATTGAGAACCCCATTCTGTCGAACTTCAAGGAGGGTATGTCTGTGCTGGAGTACTTCATCTCTACTCACGGTGCCCGTAAGGGTCTGGCTGATACCGCTATGAAGACCGCCGACGCAGGTTATCTGACCCGTCGTCTGGTGGACGTATCTCACGACGTGATTATCAATGAGGAAGACTGCGGAACGCTCCGCGGACTCGTCTGCACCGCGCTGAAGAACGGCGACGAGGTCATTTCAACGCTGTATGAGCGCATCCTCGGTCGTGTCTCTGTTCACGATATCATCCATCCTTCTACTGGCGAGCTCATCGTAGCTGCCGGTGAGGAGATTACCGAGCCCATCGCACAGATCATCGAAGACTCTCCCATCGAGAGCGTCGAGATTCGTTCGGTGCTCACCTGTGAGTCTAAGCACGGCGTCTGCATGAAGTGTTACGGTCGTAACCTCGCTACGCGTAAGATGGTTCAGAAGGGTGAGGCAGTCGGTGTCATTGCCGCTCAGGCTATCGGTGAGCCGGGTACTCAGCTGACGCTGCGTACGTTCCACGCCGGTGGTGTCGCTGCCAACGCAGCTGCCAACGCCAGCATCGTGGCCAAGAACGACTCTAAGATTGAATTGGAGGAGGTTCGTACCGTTCCGTTCGATGAAGATGGTCGCGAGTGCGAGATGGTTGTCAGCCGTCTGGGTGAACTCCGCTTTGTCGATGTCAACACCAAGATTGTGCTTTCTACCGTCAACGTTCCTTACGGTTCTTCACTCTACTTCAAGAATGGCGATACCGTGAAGAAGGGCGACAAGATTGCTCAGTGGGACCCCTTCAATGCAGTTATCGTTACCGAGTACGCTGGTACATTGAAGTTCCACGACGTCATCGAGGGTGTTACCTTCCGTGCCGAGACCGACGATACTACAGGCTTGACCGAAAAGATTGTCACCGAGTCGCGTGATAAGCTGAAGGTTCCTACCTGCGACATCGTTGCTCCTAACGGTGAGGTCGTTGGTACCTATAACTTCCCTGTGGGTGGTCACGTAGTCGTTGAGGACGGTCAGACCGTCAATACTGGTGAGACCCTCGTCAAGATTCCTCGTGCTGCTGCCAAGGGTGGTGATATCACTGGTGGTCTGCCTCGTGTCACCGAGCTCTTCGAGGCTCGTAACCCGTCGAACCCCGCTATCGTATCTGAAATCGATGGTGAGGTCACCATGGGTAAGGTGAAGCGTGGTAACCGCGAAATCATCGTCACTTCAAAGACTGGCGAACAGCGCAAGTATCTCGTATCGCTGTCGAAGCAGATTCTGGTGCAGGAGCACGACGCCGTGCGTGCCGGCACGCCGCTCTCCGACGGTGTCATCACACCTGCCGACATCCTTGCCATCAAGGGTCCCACGGCAGTGCAGGAGTACATCGTTAACGAGGTACAGGATGTGTATCGTCTGCAGGGTGTGAAGATCAACGATAAGCACTTCGAGATCATCGTCCGTCAGATGATGCGTAAGGTTCAGATCAATGATCCGGGCGACACCATCTTCCTCGAGCAGGAGATTGTCGACAAGCTCGACTTCGCTGAGGAGAACGACCGCATCTGGGGTAAGAAGGTGGTCATCGACGCTGGCGATTCTGAGAACATGCAGAAGGGTCAGATTGTCACTGCCCGCAAGTTGCGCGACGAGAACTCTTCACTCAAGCGCCGCGATATGAAACTCGTTCAGGTGCGCGACGCAGTGCCCGCTACCTCTACGCAGATTCTGCAGGGTATCACCCGTGCTGCTCTCCAGACGAAGTCGTTCATGTCAGCTGCATCGTTCCAGGAGACCACGAAGGTGCTCAACGAAGCTGCTATCCGCGGTAAGAGCGACAACCTCGAGGGCATGAAGGAGAACGTGATCAGCGGTCACCTCATTCCTGCCGGTACCGGTCTCCGCGAGTTCGATAAGATTATCGTCGGTTCCAAGGAGGAGTACGAGCGCATGCAGGCCAATCGCAAGAATGTCCTCGACTTCGCCGACAACGGCGTGATAGAATAAAGTTCAAACGATCTAAATTTCATGGCAGATTGCAACGCCCGCTACGAGCGGTTTGCAATCTGCTTTTTAAATAAACGAAAACTACAAATAACGACAATGAAGAAAGTAATTATCAGTTTAGTGCTGGCCATGATGTCAGTAGTTGGCTATGCCCAGAACGTTACGGGCAAGTGGGTGACAGAAGGTGGTGACTCGCAGGTGGAGATTTACCAGAGTGGTGACAAACTGTGTGGCAAGATTGTTTGGCTGAAGGCTGGCGACGGCAAGCTTGACAGCAAGAATCCGGACAAGAGCCTGCAGAGTCGCAAGCTTGTAGGCTGCAACATCCTCACTGGTCTGAAAAAAGGCAAGGAAAAGTGGGAAGGCGGTAAGATTTATAACCCCAAGAACGGTAAGACATACAAGTGCGCCATCTGGCTCGACGGCAACAATCTGAAAGTCCGTGGTTACGTAGGCATGTTCTACGAGACCCAGACTTGGACAAGGAAATAAACCGCAGGCTGATATCAGAACCGTCTTCTGATCTGTCTCATTTATTAACGTCTTTTGTCACTGTTGCTTTCAGGACGCGGACGTCTTCCAGCGGGCGGTCGTAGTCGTCGACAGCCATCTGTTGGATGCGGTCCACTACGTCAAGCCCTTCCACTACTTCGCCAAAGACGGTATATTGACCGTCCAGATGTGGTGTGCCACCGATAGTCTTGTAAGCCTCAATCATCTCGGGCGTCAGTTTTACCTGTCCCTGGGTCGCAGCGTCCAGACGTTCCTGAACCTTCGCCAGACGGGCATCACTGCACACCTGTCCCCAGACGATGTAGAACTGACATGCTGAACTGCGCCGCTCGGGATTGGTCCTGTCACCCTCTCGCGCCATAGCCACCATGCCGCGACGATGGTAGAGCTTGGGCACACGGAACTCAGCCTCAACGGTGTAGTTGTAGTCGCCTGTTCCCAACCGCTGTCCGGGCTGGGCGTTCTTGCTGTGCAGGTCGCCACATTGTACCATGAAATTCTTGATGACGCGGTGGAACAACAGCGAATCATAGACGTGCTCCTTGACAAGTTTCAGGAAGTTGTCACGATGCTGCGGCGTCTCGTCGAACAGCGCAATACGGATATTACCCGCCGTCGTCTCCAGCAGCACCTCTGTCGTTGAGGTCTGTGCCATCACGTGACACGCCATCACCGCCACCACCAAACAAACTATTAACTTTTTCCTACTTTCAATATTAAACTTCATAAGCTCTATCTTCATTTAGCGCTCTACCCAATTCTCCACTTTCACGCCAGGCATCAGTTCGAAGTGCTTCACGTTGTCGGTCACGACCGTCAAACCATAGTGTAATGCCGTGGCTCCTATAAGGATGTCGAAATTGCCAATCTCCTTGTCGAGCGTACGCTTTTGCTTTTTTAGGGCGCAGCGAATCTGTGCGTATTCTTCAAAAACGTCGCTGATGTCGAGTACGGTGATATAGCGCCGCAGCCATTCCGGTTCTTGGATATGGCGCTCGTAATCATCGCTGAAATGAGCACCAAAAGTAAGCTCAGCCAACGTTACCTCAGATGCAAATATTTGTGTCGTTTGCAGTGCCATGATGTGTTGGGAAACACCGTTACGTTGATGGAAATGCTCAATCCACGTATTCGTGTCAACAATATACTTGTCCATAATCATCAATCCAGATTAACCTCACGAAGCACGTCATTCTCGCGACACTCTTTTATGGCTGCCTCCATGCGGGCGGCATCCTCTGGGTCATCTGCCCAACAACCAGCCAGACTCATCAGCCCAGCCTTACGTTCTTCCTCTGACAATGGTGGTGGCGGTGGCGTCTCAGCTACAAGTTTCTTGTTCGTCACCGAGGCCAGCAAATACGTAGCTATCTCCAGCTTCACCTCGTCACTTGCACCTTCCAACATGTCCATGTACATAGCACTTGCGGACGATGGCTTTCTCAAAATAGTTGCTGTCATAATCTTATTATGTTTGGTTTCTGGTGGCAAAGATACGAACTTTTTTTGAATAAACAATATAAATATATGTAATATTAATAGTTATCTATGATTTGCTTGAGCTTTTCGCGCTGGCGTTGCTTCTTGGACTTTCTGCGGGGGAAGATTTTTTTGACGGCCCACGCTATCAGGCTGAGGGGGTTCACACCGATGGTCATGGCTCCGCCGACCTGTGCCTTGCGCTGTTCCTCCAACCAGTGACTTTGATAAGCCAGCTGCATATCTGTGCGTAGCTTTGGCGTCATGATGACGACGGAGACAGGCGCTTTTTTCGGTCCCAGCTCTCTCGGTTCGGGCATGTCTATGCGAGGGGGTAGGGGGCGCAGGGCCGTGCTGTCGTGAGGTGCCGGGCGCGGAGGCTCGTTGCGCAACCATTCTTCGTAGTCGTTCCTGATGGAGTCGGGCAGGGCCTGCTTCCCCACATCGTCATGAACCTGTGCTCCTGCCATTGCGGCCATGAGCAACAGGAAAAGTGAGATGAATAGTTTGCGCAGTTTTACCATCGTTGTTATCCGTTGACGCTGCAAAGATAAGGTTTTTGTCGCAATAACACCGGTTGCAGAACCCTAATTAATCTTACGGATATATAATTTAAGGCTTTATTAAATTAATTTTAGTTAGAAAGTGCGGAAATAAAAAAATAATGTGTATCTTTTTCCAAGGAAAAAATAGGCTGCATCTCAGAAAAACCCAAATAAATTTGGTTTTTCGTTCGATTTGCACTATCTTTGCAGGCAGTAATGGACGAAGGACCTAACGTATAAATAGATTATTAACATAAATAAAACAATAGAAATGAAAAAAAACCTGATTATTTTTGCCTTGGGACTGGCCGCAGTGATGCCAGCGAAGGCACAGTGGAACAGTTGGAACACTTCTTCAACCATTAGTGGTGTGTTTGGCGCTATCAACCATGGTATCGAATCTGCCGAGCGCAAGAAGGCGATGGAAATCCACGCCAAGGAGAAGGTGGAGTATGAACAGAGCTTCAAGGACGCTATGGAGAGTGCCAAGGACTACGAAGGAGGTGAATACTGGGGGGATGCCCTTTCCAAGTATGAGGAGGCCGCCAAGCTGAACTGCAACTACGGTTATACCGACCAGCAGCAGATTACCCGTAAAATCAACGAACTTTACGTGAAGGCCGGCCGCACGGAAGACGGACCCAGCATCCTGAACAATGCCAAGGTGACGCTGGCCGACTATTCCAAATACAGATATATGCGCGAGAATCCCGTGTATATCAACAAGAAAGTCACCAACACGAAGATTTTGCGCGTGGCCTGCTCTGACACGGAGACACGACTGGAGATGGAGGTTGAGGCCAGTGGCGTGAATGAGGGCTGGTATGTCAAGGGAAAGGCTTATATCAAGGGAGATAAAGGTGGCAAACAGGAGTTGTCAGGTGTAGAGAATATCACTGTGGCCCCGGCAACCACCAAGATTCCCTGGCCCTTCCAGAAACTGCGCTTCGCCCTGATTTTCCCAGCCCTCCCCGACAATGCTACGGAGTTCGACTTCATCGTGCCTTCCAGCACCTGGCAGTTCAAGGACATCAAGTGTAAGTAAACTGATCCAAGCGCGGGGCGCTTAAACGCTATCCCCTTTACAATAGGCTCCGTCCTTATGCCGTTGGCTTTGGCATAAGGACGGAGCATCTTATTTATATATAGGGGATTTTTGCTCGAAAATTTGGTAATGTCCATAATATTCCCTATCTTTGCACCAACAAATATATATAATTATGGCAGCAACAGTATTGAATGAAGCACAACTGGAATTGTTGAGGATGGTGTCCGTCTTTAATACCCCGG
>ONKX01000072.1 GCA_900318555.1 uncultured Prevotellaceae bacterium
TTTTCTCAGATTTATGTTGTACCTTTGCCATGTCATTGATGATTTTGCTTGTCTTGATTTGCAGCACTAAGGTAAGTGAAAAATCTGACATGGCCAAATTCTGAGCAACTTTTTGTTGCTCAGGTACTTATAAAGAAAGTTAAAGTGCTGCGGAATTTAGGGATTATGAAAAAGATGATGACTATTGTGGCGCTGATGTGCGCCGTGACGTTCCAAGTGAATGCGCAGAACAGTGACGAGCAGTTGCAGAAGAAGGCTTTGGAGGTGGTCTTAGAGGCGGCCAAGGAGGCTGACGCAAACCCGACCGACGGCAGGAAGCAGTATGTGGCTGCCGCCGGGTTCAACATGGACTTGCTGGGTGATAAGGTTGACCTCGACCGCGCATTGGCCTACGCCAACAAGGCGCTGTAGATTGCCGAGTCGCAGACCGTGCTCAAGGACACGCTGATGGGTCACACCTGCCTCACGCTGGGCTCCATCTACCAGAAGAAGCGAGAGCTGGAGAAGGCCTACGACTTCTACGAAAAGGGACTGAAAGCATTCGAGCAGGAACTGGGACGCTATGACCCCGTGACCATCTACCAGAAACTCAAAATAGGCTTCGACATCATGATGAGCATCGACGTGCGCTACGGCTCAATATTCATCCAGCAGGCCTTCCTGGACTCCGAGAGGGTTCCCGTCGAAAAGCGCCTCAAGAACATGACCGAGATTATGGCTCTTTACGATCTTGCCATCGAATTCCTCGTTGCCGACATCTCAAACAAAATGTGGAACGGTCTGCCCATCGTCTTCTTCGAGGGAAAGAGATACTTCATGGTGGAGACGCCCGAATGGAACATGGAGCAGCCGGTCGTCGGATGGTTGGTGCCGAAATTAAGACTCGCGCTGCAGGGGAAGGATGCCAAGAAAGAGGGCGACATCGTACTTATCGAAACCGATGACAGGAATGCCACTCCTCGTATCATCAAGTCTGACGCCACAGTGAAACCGCAGTTCGAAGTGAACTTCTCACAAGATGCGAATGACGAACATGCCCTGAGCGTCCCCGCAGAATCCGCCCGCCTCATGTTCGTCTATGGCACAGGCTATCATGAAATCCTTGCCAAGTACCGCGAGTTCAAGGCTGGTAAGTAAAGAATAAGTATCAAAGGATGGCAAGGGACAGATGACTGCCATTAACGATGGCTGATGGGAGGATTTTCTCTTGCTATAGATATAAATTAAGGTGAAGAAGTTAGGTGGTTTAAAAAATAGTTTGTATCTTTGCAGCAAGAACAAATATACAGACCAACACATGACGCGACAAAGATTATTTTCTACGCTGCTCTTCTTAACCAGCATGCTTTATGTCCATGCCCAGTTTGCCGACCCTCGTGAGAAGTTCAGTATCACGGCTGATGTCGACGGTGCCACAAATACCGACTATTATTGGAAAAGCGACAAAGGAGAGCGTCTGGAAGAAGGACGTCTGAAGCACGGTGTTGCTGCTCGTGTGCGAGCTAACCTCAAAGTGCTTGGCAATCGGCAGTTCTCCCTCTCCGTATCACCGTTCTATCACTACAGCAACAAGGAGTTGAATACCAACGGCACTTACGGCACTCTGCTGCTTGATGTCCCTCACAATCACCACCATTATGGTAGTAATCTCATTGCCAACTACAATAGGCTCTGGCTTGGCAAACCTTTCACCCTCATGGCTATGGGCACCGCCAACTTCTCGCAGTATGGCTATGAATGTATCTCCGGCATGGTTGGCGGCATCTTCAGCATCACGCGCAACCAGAGAACCTACTTAGGTCTGGGTGTCATTTGTCTGATAGGAACCTCAGTCTCCTGGCCACTCTATCCGATGTTTATCTACAACCACCAGTTCAACAATCGCTGGAGCATCAACTGCATGGAGGTCAACAACTACCTCAACTACCAGGCCTCTCGCGCTTTGCGTTTATCACTTGGTATGGAGCTGGAGAGCGACAAGTTCTATCTCCGTCCCAAGATTGCTGACCTTCCAGAGAAAATGGAAATCAGCCAAGTGACTGAACGTTTCGGCTTCTTCACCAACATCCAGGCCAGCCGTGAGCTTTCTTTCAATATCGGATTAGGCGCAGCAGTTCCATTCTACGGTCGTCTCCGTCAAAGCGGCCACAATAAGACCTATATGACGTTGCACGATTATGTCAAGCCCTTTGTGCGCCTGCGTGTCAAGTACACTATCAGTCAGCAATCGAAATAATTCCGGCAGCTACGGGTAAGTGAAAGAGGTAAATCGTATTTTTATTCCTTTTACTTCTTGGACTTCTTTGTCTTCTTGGACTTTTTGGACTTCTTGCTCTTCTTGCTTTTCTTGGACTTTTTAGTTTTCTTGCTTGCCTTCACTTTGTCCTGCTTACCTGCTTTAGCAGACTTGATCTTGCCATCCTTATTGAAAGCGTCGAAGCGGAGCTGGTGGCGGTCGTGGTCGAAGAAACGGGCGGAGTTGACACTCTGACCGTTGATGCGTGTCTCGAAATGCAGGTGCTCGGTAGTGGCACGACCTGTGCGACCCGTCAGTGCAATGACGTCACCGGCCTTGACGCGGTCGCCCACCTTGACAAAATTCTTGGAGTTGTGACTATAATAGGTCTCGAGGCCGTTGTCATGCTTGATGCGTATCAGATTGCCATAGCCATAGAACGGGCCAGAGAACACCACCTCGCCATCGAAGGCAGCAAGGATGTTGTCGTTAGCCTTGGTCTTGATGTCGGTACCCGAATGGCCACGACCGCCACGAGAGCCATAGGCGCTGATGACCTTGGCACCAGGAAGGGGATAACTCCAATTACGGCTATCAGGGGTGTATATCGCGTCCTTGGTCTGGGCACAACTGGAGAGCGTCAAAAGCCAAAAGCCAATAGCTAACAGCCAAAAGCTACGCGTCCTCCTCATACTCAAAGTCCTCATAGTCTTCAACATCCTCGACGTCAGCGTCGTCAATGTATTCGATTTCTTCGTCTTCGCCCTCGTCCTCCAATTCCTGAGCGAAGCGCGTCATATCCTTGTCGCGATGAACCAGCGTGTCCTCAGCCATGACGGCGGCAAGCTTGTTGCTTTCGGCATCCAGTTCGCGCCAAAGCACGTCCTTCAGTTCGTCGAGTCCCTGATTGGCCACTGCCGAGATAAACACGCAGGGCAGATCGTCGGGCAGTGTCTCGCGCAACATCTCCACCAGTTCGTCGTCCAACAGGTCGCACTTGGTAATGGCCAACACGCGGTGCTTGTCGAGCATGTCCGGATTAAACTGGCGCAGCTCGTTGAGCAGGATTTCGTATTCACGCTTGATGTCGTCCGTGTCGCCTGGGACCATGAAAAGCAACAACGAGTTGCGCTCGATATGGCGCAGGAAACGCAGTCCGAGGCCCTTGCCCTCTGCCGCACCCTCAATGATGCCAGGGATGTCGGCCATCACAAACGACTTGTTGTCGCGATAGCCCACAATGCCCAGCGAGGGTTCCATCGTGGTGAAGGGATAGTTGGCTATCTTCGGACGGGCATTCGACAGCGACGACAGGAGTGTCGACTTGCCTGCATTGGGGAATCCCACCAGTCCGACGTCCGCCAACAGCTTCAGTTCCAGGATGATGGTCATCTCCTGCATAGGCTCGCCAGGCTGTGCGTAGCGCGGAGCCTGATTGGTGGCCGAACGGAACTGGAAATTGCCCAGTCCGCCACGTCCGCCCTTCAGCAACACGATTTCCTGTCCGTCGTAGGTAATATCACAGACATACTTGCCCGTCTCAGCATCGTAGACCACCGTCCCGCAAGGCACGTCGATATACACGTCCTTGCCGTCGGTCCCGTGACACTTGTCCTTGCCGCCATTGCCTCCGTGTTCGGCGAAGATATGGCGCTCGTACTTCAAGTGCAGCAGCGTCCAGTAGTTGTGGTTGCCACGCAGGATGATGCTGCCACCCTTGCCACCGTCGCCACCGTCAGGACCTCCGTTGGGGTTATACTTCACATGGCGCAAGTGCATCGAGCCCTTGCCGCCCTTGCCTGAACGGCAGTATATCTTGACGTAGTCTACGAAATTACTCTCCATTACAGATTGTCAATCACATTTTTGATGTCGGCAAAGATACGCTCCAGCGTGCCAAGGCCGTTGATATGGTGGTGGAGACCTTCCTTCTTATACCACTCAATGAGCGGCTGGGTCTGCGAGTGGTAAACCACCAGGCGCTTCTTGATAGTTTCCTCGTTGTCGTCGGCACGACCGCTCTGCTGTCCGCGCAGGATGAGACGCTTCATCAACTCATCCTCAGGCACGTCCAGCTCTATCATGGCAGCAATCTTGTCACCACGTTCGTCGAGCATCTTTTTCAGGGCCTCAGCCTGTGGAATGGTACGCGGGAAACCGTCGAAGATGACACCCTTATGGCCACGTCCGAAGCCGTCGTACACCTTAGCCAGAATCGATACCATCAGGTCGTCGGGAATCAACTGACCATTATCAATATAGCCCTGCGCTGTCTTGCCCAGTTCGGTGCCTTTCTTGATTTCATTACGCAGCACGTCGCCTGTCGAGATATGTCCCAGACCGTAGTGTTCTATCATCAAATCGCTCTGCGTTCCCTTGCCAGAGCCGGGAGCACCAAAAATAACAATATTCTTCATATGAATTCTTTTTTCTTGATTATCTTGTTTTACCTTCGTTTCTTTTCCTTTATACCACAAGTCGGTCAGCAAATCCTTCTGACCTTTCCCAGACTCAACGTCGCTGGGCAAATGAGGGAGTTTAATCTGTCTCATAGTTTATTCTTCGCATAAAGTATAGATTTCTTTCAGCCAGCGTCCTTCCTGGTCGTAGTCCAGTCCATAGCCCAAGATAAAGTCATTGGGGATAGAGAATGCGGCATACTCAATATCAAGCGGCTCTTTCAGCTTGTCGGGCTTGACAAAGAGCGTACAGATATGAATGGAGGCAGGGTTGCGGGTACCCAGCGACTCAATCATATTCTTCATGGTGGCACCTGTATCAACGATATCTTCCACGATAACCACCGTACGGCCTGTCAAATCCTCGTTGATACCAAAGACTTCCTTGATTTTACCCGTTGAGATGGTTCCCTGATAGGATGCCAGCTTGACAAACGATATCTCGCAGGGAATGGTCATCTCGCGCATCAAATCGGCAGCAAAGATAAATGCGCCGTTCAACACGCCAAGAAATAGCGGATTCTTTCCTTCCATATCATGGCTGATCTGAGCAGCCAACTGCTTTACACGTTCCTTAATTTCTGCCTCCGTGATGGAGGTCTTGAACGTTTTGTCCTTGATTTTAACTATACCCATGGTGCTAAAACAATAATTTGCTGCAAAATTACGAAAAAAATAAGAATAAGGATTAAGAATTAAGAAATATTTCGTATTTTTGCAGGCAAATGAAGATATTTACTAGTACTCAGATACATGAGTTAGACCGTTACACCATCGAAAACGAGCCTATTCCCAGTCTCGATTTGATGGAACGTGCCGCCAAGGCACTGACACAGGCCATCACGGAAATGTATTCCGTCACGACGCCTGTTGTCGTCTTTGCCGGACCAGGAAACAATGGCGGCGACGCACTGGCCGTTGCACGGCTGATGGCAGACAAAAACTATCAGGTCAGCGTTTACCTCTTTAATATCAATGGTAATCTTTCGCCCGACTGTGCAGCTAACAAGCAGCGCCTTCAGGAGAACAAGCGCATCCGTCAATTCGTCGAGGTCATCGAGGAATTCAATCCTCCCGTCCTCGAAGCCAATATGCTGGTGGTCGACGGACTCTTCGGGTCTGGCCTCAACAAGCCGCTGGCTGGTGGTTTTGCCTCGCTGGTCAAGTATATCAACTCGTCGCCTGCCCAGGTGGTAGCCATCGACATTCCTTCCGGACTGATGACGGAGGACAACACATACAACGTGCGTGCCAACATCGTCCGTGCTGACCATACGTTGACCCTCCAGCAGGTCAAGCTGTCGTTCCTCTTCCCTGAGAATCAGCAGTTTGTGGGCAACCTCCGCGTGCTCGACATCCGTCTGAGCGAGGAAGGCATGAGGAAGTTGGAATCGCAATACACCATTGTCGAGGAAAACGACGTGCGCCAACTGATGCTCCCCCGCAGTCCCTATGCCCACAAGGGACAGATGGGCAACGCACTGCTCATCGCAGGCAGTTACGGCATGGCAGGAGCAGCCATCCTCGCCGCTCGTGCCTGCATGCGGGCCGGTGTGGGCAAGGTCACCGTCAACACCCCCAAGCGCAACATCCCCATGCTACAGGTAGCCGTTCCTGAGGCCATCGTCCAAAATGGTTCGGAGGAGACCTACTTTGCAGAAGCCGTTGACACGGAAGACTTCAACGCACTGGGCATCGGACCGGGCTTGGGACAGTCCGAACAGACCGCTATTGCCATGATTTCCCAATTGCGCCGTACGCAATGCCCTATTGTTGCCGATGCTGATGCCATCAACATTCTGGCCAATCACCGCGCCTGGCTCCAGCAACTGCCACAAGACATCATCATGACCCCCCACCCCAAGGAACTCGACCGGCTGGAAGGTCATTCTGCCGACAGCTACGAACGGCTCACCAAGGCCAGCAATCTGGCAGAACGTCTGAAGGGGTACATCGTTCTAAAAGGGCACCATACCGCTATTTGCTGTCCTGGCGGGCATATCCTGTTCAACTCCACAGGCAACGCGGGAATGGCAACCGCAGGCAGCGGTGACGTCCTGACGGGTATCATTACTGGCTTGCTGGCTCGTGGATACAAACCTCAGGATGCTTGCATTGTTGGCGTCTATCTGCATGGGCTGGCGGGCGACATTGCTGCCCACGAATTGGGTGAAGAGAGCCTTACGGCCAGCGATATCATCAATTGTTTGCCTCGTGCTTTTAAACGACTGAAAGAATAGGACGTTGAACGTTGAACATTGAACGTTGAACGACAACAGATAAATATATTGGAATATGATTTTACGCTTGATTATATTATTGGGGCTGCTATGTAACGTCTTTCAATGTTCAATGTTCAACGTTCAATGTTGTGCACAGCCGGAGATTGCTCAGTTGGAACCTGGTCAGACTCCTGACGGGGTAGTCTATTACCTGCCCAAGACGGCCGTCCGCATCCATCTGCTCATCGAGAAACAAACCTATACGCCAGGCCAGTTCGCACGCTATGCCGAGCACTACCTCCGACTGAAGGGTATCCAACAGCAAGAGCAAATCAGCCAGCGCATCATTAGCATCGAACTCAGCAGCTTTGGCGTTCGCGACACGTCAAAATGCTATTCCGTCCGCCTAAAGGGAAAGGCCGAGACTGCCGAGATACGACTCAGCGAGCAAGGCACCCTATTGGCTGTCAACGACGAGCCACTCGCCCTATCCCAGCCCATCCAACCTGTGCTCAACGTCAATCCAATACCTCCCCTCACACCCCTGCTTTCCTCCGAAACGCTCTCTGCAGGCAGCACGGCCAAGATGGCTGAACTGACGGCACAGCAGATTCAGGATTTGCAGGAGCGCCGCCAGCTGTTGGCAACCGGTGAGGCTGACGAAATGCCTCAGGACGAGCAGCAGCTCCGTCTGATGCTTCAGCAGATTGACCAGAAGACATCCCAGCTGATGGCCCAGTTTACAGGAACTGTCCGTCGCGACACCACCCAGCACGTGCTGACGCTCTGCCCTGAACGCGAAATGAAACACGAGGTGCTGTTCCGCATCTCGCGGCGTCTGGGGCTCGTCGATAGTGACGACCTCTCAGGCGTACCTTATTATATAGATCTGAAGAATCTCAACCCTGCCGAACATCCGGCGCTAGAGAACAAGAAACCCACAGGATTCTTCGTCAACGTCCCTGGCATGGCCCAGCTGACCGTCAGTCAGGAAGACCAGCCCTTGGCACAGTTTGATGTTCCCCTGGCACAGTTTGGCTTTACCGAGTTACGCGACGGTGATCTTTTCCGTCGTTACATCACCCACCTGCAACTCCACCCTGCCACAGGCGCCGTTGTCCGCCAACAGGTCGAGCAGGAGAAATAATCTCTCGTTCAGACCACCCCTGACCCCTCCTTGCTCGAACTCACTTGATCCTGACGATATTCAGCGAGTAAGGAGGTACATCCAGCAGAATGCTGCCATTCTCGGGTGAGAGCAGTTGCTCTACAGGATGGATGGCAGTGGGTGTATCGAGCGTGTTCTCTTCCATACCGTCGTTGGCTGCCAAACGAACTACACGGGCGCTTGCCGGCTTAAAGTTCTTCAGATTAAGTCGGGCGGTGGTTGCTGCATCACTGGTATTAGCGACTTTCACGATGAGTTCTCCGCTGGCATCGTCGATGGTAGCTGAAGAGAAGATGCCCTTCGTGTCGTCGTGCTTCAGTACCGTGTCGAAGACAAGTTCGTTGTCAAGCCATGCTTTCACGCTGTCGCCATTTACCTGTAGGGTTATATCGTACCAACGGCCAGCCTCTATACGTCCACGCTTACTGTCGGCCAGCAGCTTTCCGCCATTGCTAATCTGTTCGATAGCATGCTGTGAGTTAGTCCATCCGCCGAAGTTCACCCAACAGTAGTTCTTTTCATCCACATAGTTGAAGATGATGATAAAGCCCTCGGCGCCCTCGTCTTTACGGGCACGGAACTTACAACTGTAGTGGTCGCCGTCGATGATATCCTTCTCTATGCAGAGCGTAGCATCCTTATGGCCAGTCTGGCGCACGCTGTTGCCTTCCTTCTGCCAGTCGCCATAGACGTAATCCACATCCTTATCGGTCTCAAACGTGGCACGTGTGTTCCATGTTCCGAATCCCACACGGCTCTGCTTCGGTGTCAGGGGCTTGCAAACCTTGCCTTTATAAGGGTCGGTCTGTTCCACCTTCACCACCTGAGTGCCAAGATGCTGCGGCATGAGCTCCTGCACGTAGTAACTGGGGGTGCCCATAACCCGACTGCTGCTGAACCGTATCATGTCGGGACGCCAGCGGGCATCGTTCTCGTTGACGAAGATGGGGGCATACGAGGCAAGTTCCACCACGTCAGAGTTGTTCTCCATGCCCATCATATAAACGGCTTCACCCAAAGCGGCATTCATGTTGCCTAATTTGCCGTAGCCGTTGGTCACTGCATATTCACCCACATAAACCTTTGGGCCTTGGCGGTCGTAGCTGTCGTACTTGTGGAATGCCGCGGCAAACCAGTCAGGCGAGCGGTAGTAGTGCTCATCAAGCAGGTCTACGGGCAGTTTGCTATTCCACTTGGGGTTGTCGTCGCCCCATGCCACCACATTGCCGATGATCTTCATCTCGGGATATTTAGAGCGGATGGCCTTGTAGAACTGTTCGTAGCGCTCGTAGTAGTGGTCACTCTGCTGACGAGGGTCCGGCTGGTTGTTTTCGTTACCTATCTCCAAATATTCTATTCCGAAAGGCTCCGGATGTCCGTTCCTGGCACGCATAGCACCGTATTTCGATGTGACGGGACCGTTAGCATACTCCAAGGCATTCATGCACTCGTCGATCCACGGCTGGATGCTGTCATAAGGAGTCATGCCCCCATGCCATATTCCCACATTCACCACATAAAGCGGCTTGGCCCCTAAGTCCTCGGCCAACTGCAGGTATTCATGGTAACCCAGTCCGTCGGAAGTGCGATAGCCCCAGTTCACGTTCCAGTGCCCCTCACGCTCCTCAATCGGACCGATGGTACGTTCCCAGCGGAAAGCATTGTCTGGACTCTCCTGCCCCTCCACGAAACAACCTCCGGGGAAACGCATGAATTTCGGGTGCAGCTGCCACAGCATGTTAGCCAGATCGGGACGCATGCCGTTCTCATGGTTCTTGAAGGTGGGCGGGAAAAGGCTCACCATGTCTATCTGCACCTGCCCCACGCCGTCGAACACCAGTGCAAACTGCGCCTGCGGATCGTTGTCGTTGGCGGTGAGGGTGGCTTCGTACTTCGTCCAGCCCTGGGCCTTAACAGCAGGGAATTGGCTGACCACGGTCTCAGCATAGAGTTGTGAGCCGTCCTTCGAGCAGAGCGTGGCTTTCACGGTGCCTTGGTATTTCAGAGTCTTTGCCCAGAACGACAGACGATAACAGCGTCCCTGCACGGCATTGATGCCCCAAAAGCCCTCGTTTACCAGACAGACGGGCATCGTGGGCGAAGCCTTGATGTCGAGTGCCAGGGCGTTGTGCTGCACACTGTTAAGCAGTGGTGTCTTTTTCGTGGGTTGTATGAGTCTTGCCGTGAGTTGCGACGGGGCTGCTGCATAGGTTGACCATCCCTGCATATCGGCTGGTGCACCATAGCGAGGTCCGTCCTCAAACGAACGGTTACGTATCAGTTCGGCATAGATACCGCCGTCGGCTGCGTGGTTGATGTCTTCATAGAAGATGCCATAGAGCATCGGACTCACCTTCGGTCCGCGCTGCTGAGCGTCGATATCGATTGTCACTTGAGCCTGGGCTGTTGCAAAGAATGCAAAACCGACCACGAGAAGAATGTTTTTGTAAGTCATATATTACTTGTTAATTTGTTTGATTTCTAACAACAACGCTGTCTTCTTCGGCAGAATCATCTGAGTGTCCATAATATGACATAGCCAAATTTCCTAAACTTATTTAATAATTGCTGCAAATTTAGCGAATTTACATTAAAATGAAGTACTTTTGCCAAAAGTTTTAATATGTTTTGTGAAATTCATGAAAAAAGTTGTATTTGCTTCAATGGTGTTGTGCGCATGGATAGGTGCTATGGCACAGACAGAGAAAACGAGAGGGTTTGACGACCTATATCATTACATTGAAAACCTTGACGTGTTTGAATATGGACAGGAAGAATCGCGTGCCTATTACATCCCGGGACATCACGTTCTGCTCAACGGCAAGTGGAAGTTCTTTTACGGCAATACACCTCAGGAGATACCGAACAACTTCTTCGAGGAGAAATTCTCAGATGCCAAGTGGGGCACCATCGATGTGCCTTCAAACTGGGAGATGAGGGGTTATGGCGACCCACTATTCCGCAACGTGTCGGCGCCATTCAAGGCCGACCCGCCCAAGACACCACGCGACTACAACCCAACAGGCGCCTACCGCACCACCTTCACTATTCCCTCCGACTGGAATGGAGAGGAGATCTTTTTGCGTTTTGAGAAGGTGGCATCGGCATCGTTCCTGTGGATCAACGGTCAGGAAGTGGGCTACAACGAGGGAGCTCAGGAGCCTGCCGAGTACAATATTACAAAGTATCTGAAGAAAGGCCGTAACACGCTGGCCATGAAGGTCATCAAATACAGCGACGGCTTTTATCTCGAGGGTCAGGACTACTGGCGCCTGGCAGGTATCTTCGACGATGTTTATCTCTATGCCACGCCCAAGACCCGTCTGTTCGACTGGTATGTGACCACCGATCTGGACAAGGATTACCGAGATGCCGACCTGAACATCGAGGTAAGCGTCAGAAGCTATGACAAGCAGCCAATTACGACTCCCCTTAAGGTGCAGGCCGTGCTGACCGGTGCCAATGGAAAAGAGGTGGCACGACTGGAAAGTCAGGCGGCAACATTCGCCAACGGTAGCAGCACATTGACGCTGAACATGAGCAAGCATATCAGCAACCCCTTGAAATGGACGGCAGAGACACCGAATCTGTATAACCTCAAGATGTACCTCGTGGATGCTGCCACCGGCAAGCGTCTGTCGGAGTGTACGCCTGAGGATGCCCGTCAGGATGTGGGATTCAAGGAGACTGAGATGCGCAACAACGTGTTCTATCTCAACGGTAAGCCGCTGAAGGTGAATGCCCAGTGCTCTCATATGCAGGATCCCGACAACGGTCATGCCGTGAACGACGAACTGGTCAAGAAGGATATGACCATCCTGAAGCAGTTTGGCTTCAACGGTGTGCGCACCAGCCACTATCCCCCCGTACCGCGCTATCTGGAATATGCCGCCCGCTATGGACTGTACATCATCGACGAGGCAGGCGTAGAGGCTGGGTTTCTGGCGACAAACGATTTATACCGATGTATCGTGAACGTGTGCGCCGCATGGTGCTGCGTGACAGAAACCAGCCTGCGGTACTCTTCTGGAGCGCTGGCAACGAGAGCGGCGAGGGTCCTAACATCGGCGAGGTGATTGCCGAAGGGCGCAAATACGACCACACCCGCTGGTGGATGTACGGTGGCAATGCCTACAGTCATCCCGCAGAGGATATCATCGGTCCACGCTACCCTACTGCCCTGGCTCTTGACCTCAGGGTGGGAAAACACGGTGACGGTGACGTGCGCCCGTCGTTCATGGATGAGTATATATCGGTAGCCGGCAACAGCGGCGGTATGTTCGACGAGATGTGGCGCGCCGTCTATACCCATGAGCGCTGCATCGGCGGTGCCGTATGGGACTTCGTGTCGCCTGGACTTACCCAGCCTGCACGCAGGCTCAAGGACAAATCAGGCCACGATGTCATGGCGCATATCATGGGCAATGCCAAATTAGTGGCCGACAGCCGTAACCGAAAAAATCATGTGATTGACCTGAGCGGCCACGATGAGTGGGTGGAGGTGTATCGAGATGACTGTCTGGAACTGACCGGCAACACCCTGAACGTCCATTTCGATGTCTATCCCCGCAAGCTCATCAGTTCCTGCGGCTCATTCGTGACCAAGGGTGAATGGCAGTTCGGCGTTCAGCAGAACGGTAAGGAGCAGCTGGTGTTCTACATCAACACCGACAAGGCACCAGCCTCAGAAGGCGAGCCCAAGGCATTCCCCTTCGGTAGAAGACCTGCGGCCACCAACCACAAGTACGAACTATCGGCACCACTGCCCGCCGACTGGGAGAACAAATGGCACCATGTGGAAGCCTGCTACGACGGTAAGAAGATGACAGTAAGCATCGACAAGACAGAGGTGGCACAGATGGAGGCTCAGGGCAACATCATCAACGCCCCGTTCCCTGTAAACATCGGCCGCAATGAACAGACCCATGGACAGGACACCCATGTGTATATCTGCGATGCGCTGATGGATAATGTCGTCATTGCCGACAATTCGGGCCAGTTGTTGAATCTCGACTTCGAGACAGAGCAACAAGAAGGCTCCTATTTCAGCTACGGCATCGGCGCCCGCACCTACGGTACGATATGGCCCGACAGAACCGTACAGCCGGAAATCTATCAGATGAAGAAATCGGCCCAGCCCGTATCATGCCGGTTGCTGAGTGCCGACAATGGTACGGTAGAGATCTGGAACAGGAACCATTTCCTCAACACCTCTTATTACAATATGACATGGGAACTCTACGAGGACGGCGTGTGCCTGCAGCAGGGCACGATCACTCCTGATGTGGAGCCGCTCAGCAAGAAAATCATCACCCTACCCTACAGCCGTCCGGCCATCAAGCCGGGCTGCGAATACCGACTGACGATAACCAGCGCGCTGAAGGCCGACGAGCTATGGGCGCAGAAGGGGCACGTGGCTGCGTGGGACCAGTTGGAACTGCCTTGGCAACAGTTGGCCACACC
>ONKX01000041.1 GCA_900318555.1 uncultured Prevotellaceae bacterium
CTTCATGTACTCATGACCGATAACGAGGTCGTTGGCGATGGGAATCTGCTCGAAAGTCTCCTGATTCATGAAGATGCGGCCTTCCTGATCCTCATAGAGGTACTGGTAGTCGCGGTGCTCAATGACAACGTCCTCCAACTTCTCACCGATGTTGTAGCGACGCTCCAACACACGGCCGTCGCTGACGTTCTTCAGTTTGATGTTCATGATGGTGTTGCCCTTACCAGGCTTGCGGTGCTGGAAATCAATACATACCCAAATGCCACCGTCCATACGGATGGCTGTTCCTTTCTTAATGTCTTGTGAATTAATCATAAAAAATAGCTATTTAATAATGTAATTGTCACTTTTGCGGGTGCAAAGGTACGAATTTTCCGTGAAAAATGAATAAAATATTGAGAAAAATCGTCTAAAACTTGCACAATTAGAAATAATTATGTAATTTTGCAGCCCGAAACTCCGATTTTCGGAGGATATATTGTCGAATCACAACAAATAAAATAACGATAGAACAATGAAAAGAACATTTCAGCCGCACAATCGTCGCCGCGTAAACAAGCATGGCTTCCGCGAGCGCATGGCAACAAAGAATGGTCGTCGCGTACTGGCTTCTCGCCGCGCTAAGGGCCGTAAGAAGTTAACTGTATCTGACGAGCATCACGGATCTCAATATTTCTTTGTAATTTTGCCCTTCATAATAGCATATAGTTCATGAACGCGAAGGAATTCTTTGGAAAAATGGGCAGCCTCTACCTGTGGGGGAACCTGCTGGCAATGGCCTTAGTAGTGGTATTGCTGTGCTTTGGTGTAAAGTATGGTCTCGAATATTACACCCATCATGGTGAGGGTATTGTAGTGCCAAAAGTTCAGGGTATGACGTATAATAAAGCCCGTCTGTTGCTGGAACAGGAGGGGTTGATTATTCTGGTCAGTGACTCTGGCTATAACAAGACCCTGCCTGCTGACTGTATTCTGGCTCAGACACCAGGCAACGGTACAAAGGTAAAACAGGGACATATCATCTATGTGACGGTCAATTCACCGTCGTCACCGTCGTTTACTATTCCTGATATCGTGGATAACTCCAGTGTTCGCGAGGCTGAAGCCAAACTGATGGCAATGGGTTTCCGTCTGTTGCCTGCACAAACGGTACCTGGCGAGCGCGACTGGGTTTATGGCATTGTGTGTCGTGGACGTCGTGTGTCAAATGGCGACCGTATCCCCATTGACTATCCGCTGACCTTGCTTGTGGGAGGAGGCACTATCAGCGAGGCGGATGATTATGAATATGTGGACCAGTCGTATGCTGAACCTCAAGAGAATTTAGCCGACGATTTTGAGGAGGTAACCGAACCCGTTGAAGGAGAATAAATCATGATGACAGACATAAGCGATAAGACACAGGATCTTCTGGTCGACGATTGCGTGCCACACTTCGACGTCGAAGAACTGGACGACGTCACGCTGAGCCTTGACGAAGAGGGCGATGGTCAGCTCTACGAGCATCTGCGCATGGAGGTGGATCGCGGTCAGGAGCCTGCGCGTATCGACAAATACATGTCTGAGCATGTGCAGCATTCTTCCCGTAACCGCATTCAGAAAGCGGCTGATGCCGGTTTTGTCCATGTCAATGGCAAACCTGTCAAGAGTAACTATAAGGTGCGTGCAGGCGATGTCATTACTTTGATGCTCGACCGTCCGCACTACGATACGACCATCGAGCCTGAGGATATTCCCCTTGATGTGGTCTACGAAGACGACCAGTTGATGGTCATCAACAAACCTGCAGGGTTGGTAGTTCACCCAGGGGTGGGCAATTTTCATGGGACATTGGTTAACGCCATTGCCTGGCACCTCCGCAATCTGCCCAGCTACGACCCTAACGACCCCAGCGTAGGACTGGTTCACCGTATTGACAAAGATACCAGTGGACTGCTTGTCGTTGCCAAAACCCCTGATGCCAAGACGGAGTTGGGCGCGCAGTTCTTTAATCACGACACGCATCGCAGCTATGTTGCGTTGGTATGGGGCAACTTCACGGAGGATACTGGACGTATTGAGGGCAATATCGGGCGTGATCCTCGTGACCGGCAGCGTATGGCAGTATTCCCAGCAGGAGGGGATGTCGGTAAAACCGCTGTCACTCACTATCGGGTGCTCGAGCGTTACGGCTATACCACGTTGGTGGAATGTCGTTTGGAGACAGGTCGCACACACCAGATCAGGGCTCACATGAAGCATATCGGTCATCCGTTGTTTGCCGACGAGCGCTATGGGGGGACGGAAATTCTTCGAGGCGAGCGCACGGCATCCTATAAGGCCTACATCCAGAATTGCTTCAAGCTTTGTTCGCGTCAGGCCCTGCATGCAAAGACGCTGGGATTTGTCCACCCCGTGACCCACGAGCAGATGGACTTTACCAGCGAACTGGCTGACGACATGGCGGCACTCATTGATAAATGGCGTAACTATACTCGTCATAACTAGATAACGTAATAACGACATAACGAAATAACGAAATAAAAAAATGAAACAACTGAAACGTAACATTGCCATCGTCTGTGGTGGCGACTCTTCAGAGCACGACGTGTCACTGCGTTCGGCTCAAGGTCTCTATTCGTTCTTCGACAAAGAGCGATACAATGTGTATATCGTTGATATCAAAGGGCAAGACTGGCACGTGGAACTGCCTGGTGGTATCACGGCAAAGATTGACCGCAACGACTTCTCGTTTGTGGAAGACGGCAAGGCCAAGCTCTTCGACTATGCCTATATCACCATTCACGGTACTCCTGGTGAGAACGGTATCCTACAGGGCTATTTCGACCTCGTAGACATTCCCTATTCCACTAGTGGCGTTTTGATTGAGGCTATGACGTTCGACAAGTTTGTGCTCAACCAGTATCTGCGCGGCTATGGTGTCAGTGTTGCAGACTCGTTGCTTATCCGTCGCGGTTATGAGGATTTGGTTAGCGAGGACCAGATTGAACAGCGCATCGGAATGCCTTGCTTCGTGAAGCCAGCTACCGATGGATCGAGTTTTGGCGTCAGCAAGGTAAAGAACAAGGACCAGTTGGCTCCTGCTCTGCGTAAGGCTATGCTTGAGAGCGACGAAGTGATGGTAGAACAGTATCTGGCAGGAACGGAAATCACCGTTGGTATCTATAAGACAAATGAGAAGACGGTGATACTGCCTATTACCGAGGTTGTGACGCAGAACGAGTTCTTCGACTACGATGCCAAGTATAATGGTCAGGTACAGGAGATTACTCCAGCGCGTATCAGTGAGGATTGGGCTCGCAGGGCTCGCGAGATTACCAGCCATATCTACGACATCCTGCACTGCAACGGTATCATCCGTATCGACTACATCATCTCGAAGGACGGTAAGATTACGATGCTCGAGGTGAATACGACTCCAGGTATGACGCCCACCAGCTTTATTCCACAGCAGGTAAAGGCTGCAGGTATGACGATGACAGAGGTGCTGACGGACATTGTGGAGAATCAGTTCTAAGAGGTGAAAAGTGAATAATTGGATGTCGCTATGAGTAACGAGTTCGATGAGATAAGACCCTACGAAGCGGGCGAGATGCAACAGGCGTTTGACGAGCTAATTAACGACCGGCAATTTTCGCTGGTGCTGAAAGGCTTTGTCCCTTGGTTGCCAAAAAGCGTGCGCAATGGGCTGCTGAAGCTGGCATTTATCGGTGTAAAGACACCGCTCGACTTCCAACAGCGTTTCATGAAGCCCGTCGTTAAGTGGATTATCCGTAAACATACTGATGGCTGTACGTTCAATGAAAAACTGTTGCCCAGAGATAAATCGTTACGCTATACCTTCGTATCGAATCATCGTGACATCGTGCTCGACTCGGCCTTTCTTGACGTGATGCTGGTTGACGCTGGCTATCCTACAACCGTTGAGATAGGTATTGGCGACAACCTGCTCATCTATCCTTGGATTAAGCGGCTGGTACGTATGAACAAGGCCTTCACCGTTCGTCGAGGGCTGTCTTTGCGCGAAACGATGGCTGCCTCGCAATTGATGAGTCGCTATATTCACCATGCTGTCACTGAAAAAAAGGAGAATATCTGGATAGCCCAGCGCGAGGGTCGTGCCAAAGACTCCAGCGACCACACCCAGGATGCTGTCCTCAAAATGCTGGCAATGGGCAGCAGTGCGACAAGCGGTTTACCTGCTGACAACCTTCGTGACCTGAACATCGTGCCCCTGACCATCAGCTATGAGTTCGATCCCTGTGACTACCTGAAGGCACAGGAGTTCCAACAGAAACGCGACAATCCCAGTTTTAAGAAATCGCGTCAAGACGACCTCGACAACATGAAGACGGGCATCTTTGGCTATAAGGGGCGCGTGCGTTACACCTGCGCCGCACCTATTAATACGTGGATTGACGAACTGTCTGACCTTCCCAAGACTGAATGGTTTAAGATACTGGCTGAGCGTATGGATTGCGAGATTTATCGTGGCTACACGCTTTACCCATGTAACTACATCGCCCTCGACGAGTTGGAAGGCACCAACACCCACGTCGACCACTATACTAAAAGCGACCAAGAGCGCTTCGAGAAATATCTCGCTGGGCAGCTGGCAAAAATTCAGTTACCGAACAAGGACGAGGCTTTCCTCCGTGAGCGCATGCTGACGATGTATGCTAATCCTTTGCGAAACTATTTGAATGCAACGACGCACTCTGACCAGGAGTCAGAGAAAGTGACAAGTGAAAAATGAAGATATGAGAAGACTTGCTGTATATACAATCCTATTATGCCTATCCTTCTTCGCTTCCTGTGAAACGGACAGCTATGAGAAGGGTGAAGGTAAATATTCTCTTATGCAGGCCGATTTGTGTGAGCTTACCGTCAACAACCAGAAACAGGCTACGACGTTTGTTACTGATGATGGTAGTTCATATACCTTTAAAACTCCATATACAGCAAAATGGATAGAGACTGCAGATACGACCTATCGTACCCTTATATATTATAATAAGGTGGACGCTTCACAGGCTGAACCTTTGGGTATCGGAGTAATTCCCACGTTATTTCCTGTTGAACACTGGCGCTTCAAAGAGATCAAACAGGATCCCATTGATTTAGAGAGTGCGTGGATGGCTAAGAGTGGCAAGTATCTCAACCTTGGGGTGCTCATGAAGACTGGGCGTATTGATGACGAGGAGTTGCCACATACCATTGGATTGGCCCAAGACACAGTATTGCTCCATCCTGATGGTAAACGTACCGCTTTCTATCGTTTCTTACATAGTCAGAATGGTATTCCTGAATACTATACCAACCGCCGTTACATCAGTATCCTCCTTCCAGACGAACAACGGCCAGACACTATCTGTCTGACGATTCAAACTTATCAAGGAACTCTAGAAAGAGTCTTTGTTCCCTAATCTAATAGTTGGTCGGCCACCTCGCATAATTCTGCGTACCACGTCTCGCCAAAACGACGGATAAGTGGTTCACGCAGGAATTGGTAAACGCGGATGTGTTCTGTCTGGCCTTTGATGACAGCATCCTTACAAACCACCCATTTGTGGTAGTTCAGACCAACAAGCCCGTCACCGAATAACTTCTCGCGGATAGGATAGAGTGAACAACTGATGGGTTTGCAGAAATTGCTCTTACCCTCGCGATATGCCTTTTCCAATGCGCACAGGCAGTTGTCGCCATCATAACAGGTAAAGACACAATCTCTTCCCCTTACAATACTCGTTACCATCTCCCCATCACGATCGGCATAGGCTACGCCTTGTTGGTCTATGACGCTCTGTGCTGATGCTGAGAGCGTTGGCCATACTATGTCGAGAGCATCCTCAATACTTGCAATCTCGTCTATTGTCACTGGTGCACCATCACTGCCTTCCACACAGCAGATGCCCTTGCACTTCTCGTAGTCACAACAGAAGTATTCGGTCAGTATCTCTGAGGAGATTAAGATGCCTCCTATTTCAAGAATGGGTGGGATATTCATTTTAAATGAGTAATTAGTAATGAGAAATAATGATTACCAATTGATAGGAGTTATGCCGTTCTGCTGGAGATAGGCATTGCAGCGTGAGAATTGGTGTTGTCCAAACCAACCGCCACGATTGGCACTGAGCGGAGAGGGATGGACAGACTCAAGCACGAGGTTTTGTTGGCGGTCAATCATGTAAGCTTTCGAACGGGCATAGCCGCCCCAAAGCATATAGACCAAATGCTGACGATGTTGAGCCAAAGCCTGAATAGCAGCATCGGTAAACTTTTGCCAACCCAACGCAGAGTGGCTGTTTGCCACATGGGCACGAACGGTTAATGTGGCATTGAGCAGTAGGACACCTTGTTCTGCCCAACGTGTCAGATTACCAGACGCGGGAATAGGTGTACCAAGATCTTGCTCTATCTCCTTGAAGATATTTTGCAAAGAGGGTGGAAACTGTACTCCATCCTGCACGGAGAAACTCAACCCATGAGCCTGTCCTGGTTCGTGATAGGGGTCTTGTCCGATGATAACCACCTTTACCTGGTTGAAAGGACACAGATTAAAGGCGTTGAAGATGAACTTGCCAGGAGGATAGCAGGTGCCGGCAGTATATTCCTGTCGCACCGATTGGGTGAGTTGTTCGAAATAAGGCTTCTCAAACTCACCTTGCAGGTATTCCTTCCATGTGGGTTCTATCAGGACATTCATATGCTCTACAGCAATTTTTGGATTTCTTGTTCTACGTCCTTGATGGTCTGCGAACGTCCTATGATGTTGTTGCCACGATCTATCAGGAAGAATTCTGGTACATTTTGTACGTTATAAAGGGTCAGTATTGACGAATTGATGCCGTTCTCGTCACGCACGCTGATCCAAGGCAGGGCAGCGGTCTGTTGTTTCCAGAAGTGTTCGTCACCATCAAGGCTCACCTGATAGATTTCCAATCCTTGTGCACTATACTTGTTATAGAGTTCGCGCAATAATAGAATGCGGGCAGGCGACTCGTCCATTCCAAAAACGTGGAAGTCGAGTAGTACCACCTTGCCCTTCAAATCAGTTAAGTGGCGCAGCTGACCCTTATTGTCGCGCAGGGCAATATCGATAAGACCAGCCTCCTGCACCTTCGAGGGATCGATTGTTTGGCTGTTTTCGGCATCTGCAATACGAACATTCTTCATACCCTCAATGGCAATATTGTGGAGGTTAGCACCACGTTCAGCAGTTGGCCATTGATGGTCCCAACTGGTGGCGACAGCAGCAAAGGCCTTGATATCGTCACGATTGGTACGAGGATTGAAGAGCAACATATTACCCAATGTTTGGAATAGGGCAAAATAGGCATAAGCCTTGTCCGGATGGGCGTAGATATAGCGTGTCTTTACATCCTGCTTATAGGCATTCACCATAGCGAGAATGCTGTCGTTCACTTGGTCAATACTTAATGTATCGTTGCGACTGACGTTGATGGCACGCTGTTGCAGGTCCATCTGCAACAATGCCAGTTCCTGAATCTTCTGGCAGTTCTCAGAACCGCTGACCTCATATTTCGATGCCATCTGCGGATACTCGGCCTTGACGGTAACTGTCTCGGTAGAGTCTATCGAGAGCGAGATAATCTGGTCGCTGATGCGCAGGCGATAAAACTCTGGAGCCTCTGTCTGGGCACCACTGAAACTAAAGGCACCATCGTCACCCAGCTTCACAGAATCCAAGATGTCTATACCTGTCAACGCGATATTCTCGAAGTAAAGCACTGAGTCTTTGGCGTTGGAGATGTTACCTTCTACATGGAATTTTTTCTCTCCGCACGAGGCCATTGTCAAGGCTACAAGGGCGGCTATTACATATTTCTTCATCTTGCTTTTTTATTTTTGCCTGCAAAGGTAGTGCAAACCGAGCAAAATACAAAGAAAAAAGTCATTTTTCTTTTATTTTCGAGGTGAAGCCTACCTTCTCCAAGGGAGAAAGATACGAATAAGCGAGGGAAAATGCAAATTTAAAGACCTATTTTTGTATTCCAAAGTCAGCTTGTTGGGCTTCTACCTCTTGCAAAAGCTTGTTTTTCTCTGCGTCAGAGAGGGTAGAGGAACTTGATGTTCTAGATAGTCTAGAATCTCTGGATGTTCTAGAAACACTAGATTCCTGATAGCACATGGGCATGTCGTAAGGAACACTCTCTATCTCCAGTTCGGCTGGTGTGGGCGCATGAATACCAGGGAATTGCACCTCAGCCTTTATTTTTATTTTGCCGGATTGTTTTGTGCTTCGTATCAGTACGGGAGCCGAACCCCATTCAACAGCACGCGGATTGGCATTAATATTAGCGTCGCCAATGATTTCACCCTCGCCCTCAACGGTAAAGTGGATGTTTTCTTTTGCCAAGCGACGAACATGACCTAAATCATCAGTTACCTCACAGACAACGACGACGAAATCGGAACCGTCAGCAACGAGTTTTTTGCCCATTTCATCGACATAAAGGCGTAGCTTGGTACTTCTGCGTGAAGGCATCTTTTCGCTTTTGCATACTACCTTGCCATTAATGATACCCTCAGCGACCATCTTGACATTCTGCCAGTTTTTTTGTGTGTAGCTCCAGTTACGAGCCTCGAAGAAATCCCAAGCGTCTTTGAAAGTTACCAGACCTTTATCCACAGGTTGCGTCCAACAATGTTCACCATCGTACATGGTCAGCCGTACGGAGTCGCAATTGGAGAAGACGGTAACGTCCTTTTCAGAGAACTGCGTCATTTCGTGGGCAATAGTGACGATGGGCTTTATTGTTTGTTGCGACTCAGTCGCAACATACCCTGAAAGGACAGCTGCAAACATGTCAAAGGCGGTCTTTTTTTGGCGGAAGGCATCATAGATACCGCCCCAATAAGGATCAGGATGATAACCACGTTGGTGGTCGAAGGGGTGCCACTGACAGCCCCCGATAAATTGACCTATGGTATTAAAAAGCTCCTGTGTGGAACGATAAAGACTCATGGCCTGTATGAGCATGGGTCGCTCACCCCATGAACGGGAGGCTCGATTGAGATTGTTATGTGCATACCAGTCGTCTACCAATTCACCAAATTCTCGTGTGAAGATGCACTGCTTGGGCTTATCAGCCTTGAAGTCATCCCCAGGCCAGCCATATACGACGTCGTAGTGTTCTGCAACACCAGCTGAGTGTACGTCAGCAGCAGCTACAGGACGATAGGGATAAGGATATTCATCCTTCGTAATTTGTAAAGCCTTTAGCGCAAATTCCTCAGGATAGCGCGTCTCGTTCAAGATGGGTTCCCACATCAGCACACAGGGATGATTTCTGTCGCGACGAATAATATTACGTGTATTCTCGTGAACCTTCTCGTCCCAGCCTTTTTCCTTGTTCCAATATTGCCAACCAGGAGTCGCTACGATGATAAAAAGTCCCATTTCATCGCAAGCATCCATAAAGGAGGGGGCTTGTGGATAGTGAGCAGTACGGATAATGGTAAAGCCAGCATCACGCAAACGCTTGGCATCTCGCCATTGCTGAGAATTGGGTAACGCATTACCCACATAAGCGAAGTCCTGATGACGATTGGCACCAACTAACTGATGATATTTCTTGCCATTGAGATAGAAGCCTGGTTGGCGTCCTTGGGCATCATCCGTGCGAACAAATTCGAAAGAGCGGATGCCAATACGAGTAATACCACCATCGAGCGATTGCTTACCCTCTTTGATGCGAGTGGCTATATAATATAGATAAGGTGTCTCTGGCGACCAAAGTTTGGGGTTTTTGACGAGGAAATGCTGGGTGATGGTGCGCGTTTCGCCTGCTTGAAGCTTTAGTTTTGTTTGTTGCTGTGCCACAGCAACAGACGGAACAACGGACGCAGCGGGTGGTGTGAGGGCGCTCTCAATGGTGATGGAATGGGGCTTATTGTCGTTATTGCGCACTTCGGTATTGACGAAGACCTCAGCGCTTTTGTCGCTGATGGTGGCATAATGAACGAAGATGCCACCACCAGCCACCTTGTTTTCCTCGAGGGCATCTGTGATAGCGACCTTATTTTTCGCTATGAGCCATACGTCGCGATAGATTCCTCCATGATAGGCGAAGTCGAGCTGTGCCTGCTTCTTACCAGGAGGGTAGGTCTTGTCGTCGCTATTGTCAGCCATAATGGCGACGACCAAATCATCGCCCACACTACCAGTAAGAGGAATGGTGATGGGGAGATAGCCGCCTTCGTGTTCCTTGACTTTTTGCCCATTGACGTAAATGGTCTGCTTACCCATGATAGCTTCGAAGTGGAGGATGACGTCGCGACCTGCGCATTCTTTGGGTAGACGGAAGTGCTTGCGATACCAGACAATGCCTTGATAGTTACGGCAGCCACTGGCCTCGGCAGGCATGAGCTGAACGCTATGAGGCGTTGAGACAACCTCCCACGATTTATCATCAAAATCCTCAGCCTCAGCACCAGCAACATCGCCCAAATAGAAGCGCCAGCCGGCATTGAAGTTCCACACCAGTCGTCCGCTGTTCTCCAAGGGGAAGAGGCCGGCAATGGAGGTTTGCGCCTTTAAAGGTAAAATGGTAAATAGGAAAAAAGGTAAAAAAGCAAGGATACGTCGCATAGGTTCTTTTTATTTAGGGTTATTATAGTCTTCTTTTCCGCTATTCACAATAGCAGGAGTGTCCCAGTCGTCAGTACGGAAGGAACTGACAGGCAGACCATCGTGCATCAGGTCGCCTTCTGCCCAATCTTTGAAAGCATAGCGCACGGCAATGGGCTTTTTCACCTTGTCGCAAACCACATAGACGCGATTGCGAGAAACCCATACCTTTGTGGCTGGATGGAACACCTTGTCGCTTCCTGCCGCCTCAAAGTTCTTGGAGGTAGTACCATGTTCGAAGTAAACCCATTCCTTGCTTCTGTCGAAAGAAACAACAGCTGTATCGCTCTTAAACTCTACCTCTTTGTAAGTGGCGAACTCTGGCAGGCCTTTTATATCGTAAGTGTTCGAAAGAGCGAGGATAGCCAAACGCTCTCCTGCCTGACGCTTCTTTCTGGGGTGAATGCCGTATTCGAGACCAGCATCCATCAGCACAGCCATACGTGCATTCGAAATCATCGATTCTGCCTTCAATTGCTGTTCACGTAGATACTGACTGTCTTTCCACTCGATGAGCGAGTAGTCGTAGGGTGCTATCTGACAATAATAGAAGGGGAACTCGCCTTGTTTCCAATCCTCGCGCCAGCCTTCGACCATTGCCTTCAACAGTGGAGCATAATAATCATAGCGAGGCACATTATCCTCGCCCTGATACCAGATGGCTCCACGCATGCCATAGCCGATGAGTGGCTTAAGTTGTCCGTTATAAAGGGCCGTAGGACAACGTTGCTGCAACTTTTTGACATCTTCCTCCGTGATAATCTGTTGCACCTTGGGGAATGCCTTTAACCATTCTGCGTTCATCCAGGCCTCACAAGCCGAACCTCCCCAGGACGTACAGATAAGTCCCACAGGCACATCAAGCATCTGACGCAGAGCCTTGCCGAAATAATAGGCTGTGGCAGAGAAGTCGCGCACGCTGGCACTGTTGGCTTCGTTCCATTGTCCTGTGACGTCCCATTCAGGCGTCAACGACACGTGGCGCTTAACGGTAAACAGTCTTAACTGCGAGTCTTTGCAATTCAACAATTCTTCCGTCGTTCCTTCCACGGGCTGTTGCTTAAAGCCCTTCATCTGCATCTCCATGTTTGACTGGCCAGCACATATCCATACCTCGCCAATCATCACGTTACGAAGGATGACAGCAGATGGTTCAAGAATCATCACTTCGTAAGGACCACCAGCCTTTGGCGTCTTTACCTTTACCTCGAAGTCGCCTTTGTCATCAGCCTTCACCTTGTAGGTTTTGTTATCCCATGTGGTCATGATGCTCACCATTTTATTGGCATCTGCCTTTCCCCAGATGTTACATTCTGACAGTTGTTGTAACACCATATTGTCGCTGAAGAACTGAGGCAATTTGACCTCAGCATTCGCTGTGATGACTATCAACGCAACAATGGCGCAAATTAATTTTCTCATGTGTTATCTGTTTATTCCGTTCTATCTGTAGTCGTTATAATCATTGGTGATTCAAGGAGTCCGGCAGGCAGCAAGCTATCTCCTTTCGTGCGATACTTGGCGTTAGTCCAGATACCGTCATAGGGCGCTTTGCCAGCATCAAGACCTCGCAGGGCGTTGTGCCACGTGTTGACCACCTCGATTTCTATCTTGTTCTTGCCTTTCTTCAGGGCACCTGTTATCTCTACCTCGTAGGGCGCTGTCCAGGCAATACCGCAATCCTTGCCATTGATCCATACGTGGGCGATATCCTTTACGTTGGGGAACGACAGCCATGCACGACCTGTTGGCACCTCTTTCTTCTTCAGTTCCCACGTCGTCGTATAGCGGGCGTGACCACTGAAATAGCGTATTCTGTCGTCTGCATGCTGGCTCCAATCGAAGAGTTGCTGGCTCTTCAAAGAAATACCACTTTCCTGGAATAATACATCCCAAGGCTCGTTTTTAGTCCGTCCCGTTCGGACTGCGAGTCCGTCGCCTGCGAACTGTGAGTCCGTCCCGTTCGGACTAATAACTGCTAAGGGACTCTCCTTTTGTGAAACGTTGTTGAGGCTTTTGGCGTTAAGGGGATCCTTTTGCAATACAACCCTGCCGTATGATTCTTTTACTGATGTAAGAGCCATACAGTTGAGTCTTGTTCCAAAGATGATAAATACAGACTTATAGGGGGCAAGGCTAATATCGATAGAGCCTTTGTTCTTGGCATTATGTGTCCAATAATAGGTATTCTCTACAGGATGATATAATACTGCAACAGTATCAGCATCACGGAACTTGGCTGAGAATTGTTGGGACTTGTCCGTTTGATTTGCTAAAAAGTAAATATTAAAGGTATCATCTACCCGATGGGCATAGGCAATACCTTCAGGAAGGATGACGTCTGGTGTCACCTTCTCGAAAGTGCTGTCTTTATAGGGCTTGTCGATAATAAGCACACCCTGATGACGCAATTGATCTATCTTCTCTTTGGCCTCTTTCGAAACCAATATATTAGTAGGAATCACCAATACTTTATAATTAAAAGGCTGCGTCAGGAGGGCATCCTTGTTCATCGAGTCGTACTGGTAGCCGTGTAAAGGGTTGATCCAGTCCTTCAGGTCCAGTATGCCTGCGGAGTGCCAAACGCCAACAGGTGATTCCTCCATCGGCTGGCCAACGTTAGCCAGGCGTTTACGTTCAGAGACCACACGCTCTGCACCAAACAAGCCTGGCAGCATAGGTACAAGGCGGTCGGGAGTCAACGCACGACTGGGCATTTCGTCGCCTGTATATACTGCAATATCCACCACTGGCTTGCCTTGTTGCAGTAGTGTCTGGCAGCGAGTGATGTAATCCACGAAAGGCTTAGCCTCAGGGAACCAGGTCTGGTCGCGCTGGAAGAAGAGGCCAATACCATCGAGGGTCATTCCTGGTTTACGGTCGAGCCAAGGGTTGTGGGTGTTGACGTGGAAGAAGAGGCGATTCATGCCCAAGGCAAAGTTTCTGTCCAATAGTGCCTTGATGCTTGCCGGTGTCTCGTCCCACACGCCACGTACCTCAGTAAAACCCTCAGCTTGCACGATATTCTTGCCATAGACGTGGGCGCCACTGATGGCGTCAAGCATATCAGTAGGTTTATCATGAGTAGGTGAATTGAGCCAATATTCTCCCATCGGCACGTCTACATACTTAAAATGATCCATTCCATCGGAAACCATCGTGGGTGCTACGCTCTCTGACGACAGCAGCACACCATACTCGCGGGCCTTCTGCCTGACGGTGGTAAAAAACTTCTCGTTGATAAGATCGTTGATGGTCAGTCGAACGTCGCGTAGAACCTGGTCGCTCTTGACAGCCGACTCTATGGGGATGCCTATCATGACAGGCAACCAGGGAATGAGGTCGTAGCCACGTCGAGCCTTGAACTCCTGGGCGAAGTTGCGGCTCCAGTTTTGCGAACCACACTCCCACGAATCCACATGCAGGTATTTCACCACATCAGCATGGGGGCGCTGCTTGAACAGCCCAAACCATGAGTCTACCTGCTTGCTGACAGCTTCACTTGAGAACTTGTCACACTCCAGCCCCTTCGCACCACCAGCCGTTGCATTGGTATAGCCCGTGGATGTATGGCCAATGCGCACAATGCGATAGATATATGTTGAGTTGTCCATCGACTGGAGGGTATAGCCTGTCACACGGTCTCCGTCCAACGTCAGTTGCGCTATCTCACGTTGCTGCCAGCAGATGCTGTCAGGCAGCTCTTTCGGATTGGCTGCTGGAGCAATGCGCCACACATAGCCGGCTTTGCCCTCCCAGTTGTCGATGCGCGGCTGACTATAGAACATGGCGTTCTTCAACCCTAAACGGGGACGCCACTTGGCAGCATCCAAGTCCTCACTGCCTGGCTCTGTTCGCTTGGGAGTCCACGACAGGCGCCAATAACGAGCCTTTGTAGGAGGGAGCGTAAAAGTGGTGTTATAGTCGTAGTTCTGCCATCCCTGACGAGGTGGAACAAGCTGTTTGATGGGGCGGAAGTCGACACCATCGTCAGACACCTCAACGATCATGCGCTGTGCCTGCATATTGGTGCCGTTGGCTGCTATCTCGATATTGGTAAACAGGCGCTGTGCTCCCAGGTCAAACTGTATCCATGCTGGTTCAGAGGCAGCAAAGATTCCCTTGGCATTGCGCGTCATAGTTGGCGACATAATGACAGGAACCTTCTCTAAGTCGCGCAGCAAATCGAAATTATAAGGAAAGGGATGGAACGACAGGCGAGTTAGAGGTATGGCAAAGGTGGCAATATCCTCGTAGTAGCCGTCAACGCCCTCTGGACGTGATAAGATAAGACCGCCCTTGCGATGAACCATGTCCTGTATACTACCCACGAAGAGATCTTCGCTGAAGACAATTTTCTGCATGGACTCCTCAGGTGAGATCCAAGGCCCGCCAGCGAGTGCAAAACCATCGCATACATGAATGCCCATTTCCAATCCGAGAGAATCAGCTTGTGCAAACGAATAATCCACCATTCGCCAGAAATTCTCACTTAAGGCATCAACTGTTCCTTGGTATTCTGGTCGCTCCACAGCCCCACGAATGGGCATCAGGTAACAGCCAGCCACTCCCACATCCTTCATCGCCTGCAGGTCAGCCTTGATACCTGCTTCTGATACAGCACCATACATCCAGTACCAGAAAGTCCAAGGGCGAGTCGTGTCGTTACCTCGCGACAAAATTGCGAGACACAGGACAAGAGCGAGTGTGGTCAGTCGTTTCATAGCATCCGCGTAATACGTTTGATCCGTTGATTATAAATCATTCGAAATGCAGGATGGCGTTGATGCTTCCTTTCCCCTTGCTCCAATAAGGTTGGGCGCTGGGACCATTTAGATCAGTCGTGTTCACTTTGTTGCGAACGGCAGGAATGGCCCTGAGGATAGAGATACCTGTCTCTGGCAAAGTGTAAAGAATATGGTCGCGCCCATCACGAGGTGTATAGACGCCTACCTTTCCTGTCGTCAGTTCGATGCCAATGGCGCCTTCACTAGTATTCAGCTTCATCCAGTTGACATTCGAGAAATAGCCTTTGAATTCAGGATAGTCCCACGACTCACCAGGAATGGGGTCGTTGTAGTCGTTCTGCCACAGACCATACTGTGGACCTTCCTGACGGTTCTGCCAAACGCGATAGGGACCCTTGCCCACCCATTGTTTGCTTTTCATCATCGTCTCAGGATAGTCGAAACAGATACCCATCAGGTCGACGACGCCATTGAAGTAATAGTCGACATTCATATACACTCCGCCATCAGCGAGGAAACGCCAAGTAACCGTGTTGATGGAACCATGCAGGTAGTTGACTACCAGCGTGCTGTCACTAAAGGTGAAACTATCGAAAGCGCCTTGGTCAGGATACTCCGTATATTGCGTCTTCTTCTGGAAGGCCTTGCTATCGTCGTGATTATAAAAGCCATCCTGCGAACGGTCAGCACGCTTAGCAGCTACAAAGCGGGGACCATTACTGAATGACAACTTTTTATCACCTACGGAGACTCCTATCAACCTACCCGTTTTCTTGCTGAAGGCATACTGGCGATTGCCATCTTGCACCAATAATTGGTTCGTATCCTCTGTATACGAGTATTTCTGGGTATTCTTGTGTAAGTTTCTCTTGCTCAGGTTACCAGTGCCGAGTTTTACCATGTGTCTATGGCCCCACGTAAAGATTTCCTTTCCATACGGGTCAATAGCTGTCAACTCAATCACATCGGCATCTGTCCTTTCGATTTTCAGTTGGGCTTTTTCACCTGGTGCAGTATTAGGTGAGGGGAGTTTCACTTCCTTGATGACCTTAACGTCTTTCTCTCCATAAGCAGGCATCTTGAGTAGTCTGTAGCTGAACTTGCAGTCCTTCAGGTTGATGAAGTTGTAGCAGTTCTGAATGGTGAAAGCGCCGCTGTCAAAATACAAAACTTGCACAGGACTCCACACCTCGCGGATGGTATAGAATGAACCTTCCTTCTCCATGTGAGGACCAACGATACCATCAGAGCCGAAGTTACCCACGGGGTCAAGGATGCCATTTTGGTCCGTACGAACCACAGCCTGATCCATCAGGTCCCACAGGAAACCTCCAGCACAACGCGGATTGCTCATCATCAACTTCCAGTAGTCCTTCAAGCCTGCCCCATGTCCTCCGTCATACAGTCCATGCAGGAACTCCGTAGGCATGAAAATCTCCTTTTGGCGCATATAGTCTGCTGTCTCGCCCCAAGAACGATAATGCTTTGTCTCGAAACCGTTGCGATTAGCCCAGGGATAGAGCACCACGCGTTGCTGAGGGTCGAACTGCGCGAATACAGGCTCCAGTTCGTAGTTAAAACCACCTTCGTTACCATTGCTCCAGAAGATGATGCTGGGATGGTTTACGTCTCGCGTCACCATCTCCTCTACAATCTGACTGCCCACTATCGTTTCGTGCGCCTTATGCCAGCCAGGCTGTTCACACTCTACATAGAGGCCCAGTGAGTCGCAAGCATCCAGAAACTCTGGGTCGGCAGGGTAGTGGCTCAAACGCACAGCATTCATATTCATACTCTTAATCAGCAGCACATCCTCGATATTCTTCTGCTTCGACAGTGTACGCCCATTCTCAGGACGGAATGAATGGCGATTGACGCCCTTAAAGATGACCTTTTGCCCATTGATAAACACACCATCCTCCTTATCGCCTTTGTAGGTATGGCGATATTCAATGGTGCGGAAGCCAAACTTCTGGCGCTCAATGTGGAGGGTATGACCCTCTGCGTCTTTTAACGTAAAGACTGCTGTATAGAGGTTGGGCTGTTCAGCATTCCATAGCTTGGGGCTCTCCGTACGAAACTCCACCTTGGCCTTGTCGCTGGCAACAATGTAAGTAGGACTTGTGGCCACCTTCTTCCCATTGGCGTCAATGATATCGACGCTTACTTTAGACTCATTGACAGCACGATTCAGGAAGACATCAGCCGTAAAGAAACCATCAGCCTTGGCATCTATCGCCACACGCTGAATATTTTGCGATGGTTTGCTGATGATGAATACAGGACGCCAGATGCCGCCGAAGTTCCAATAATCAGCCCTGCGCTCAGCGAGGTTCACCTGAGGATTAGTGCTCTCCTTCAGTACCTCTACCTCCAGACGGTTCTTCTTCGAACCAAAGAACACACGGTCAGAAACATCTATCGTATGGCGTGTAAAGCCACCCTGATAGGTGCCATTGCCTGCCTTGCGACCATTTATCTCAACATGGATTTCAGTAAATGCTGCCTCGAAGACGAGCTGAATCTGACGACCAGCCCACTCCTGAGGCAACATAAATTCTGTCTTATACTTTCCTTTCTCGTCTGCAATACCCTCTGGCGTAGCCTTGCCATAGAAACGCATCCCATATTGATAAGTGCCAAAGCCCTGCAGTTCCCAACATGAGGGAACGCCAATCTTCGTCCACTTACCACTGTTACGGCCATCCGTGCACAGGAAATCCCATTGCACCATATCATCGCAACCATGACCACTCAGATACTGTCGCTGGGTTTCCACCAGCTTCTGAGCCTGCACGCCTATGGCCACCAAGCCCACTAACGTCAAAAGGAAAGTTCTTTTTATCATTGCTATACCTTAATTTATATATAGACGAACTTCCTCGGATTTTGTTAGTGTTTCAATAAGTTAAGTTTCTGCTGGGGAGCCAGTGCATTATTTACTTTTTCTGTATATTCCTTCAAAGTGAGTGATGCTGAGAGGGGCAGGTTACGGCTGGAGTTGCCAATACGGAACGTATAGTTACCAGCCTCTGTGAGCCACTGAGAATCTGCCTCGTCGAAGCTGGCAAGGTCGCGAATGGGAATGGTCATGGTCAGTGTCTGACTCTCGCCAGGTTGCAACTCACGTGTCTTGGCAAAGGCTTTCAGTTCCTGAGCGGGCTTTTCGAGTTTGCCTTTGGGAGCTTGTACATAGATTTGAGCCACCTCCTTACCACTGACAGTGCCAGTGTTCTTAATGGTGATGCTTACCTCAACAGCATCCTTACCCTTGGCCTTAACTACAGGCTTCGAGAATTCAAAGGTCGTATAGCTCAGACCAAATCCGAAGGGATAGGCCACCTCGCGATTGAAGGTATCGAAAAAGCGATAGCCCACATAGATATCCTCGTCGTGGTTGGTATAGTCGTAGCCTGCAACCTGTCCTACGTAACCTCTGGTCACCTCATAGGTATAGAAGTCCATCGTGCCAGGATAACCCTTCGTAGAAGGATGGTCCGTAGCTGCAAGAGGCCAAGTCATGGTGAGTTTACCAGAAGGATTCACCTTACCTGTGAGCAGGTCGGCAACAGAATTGCCACCTTCCATACCTGGTTGCCAAGCGCAGAGGATAGCATCAGGATATCCGCTCCACGAGGCAGTCTCAATGACAGAACCTGAGTTGATAATCACCACTACGGGCTTGCCTGCCTGATGGAAGGCATTGCAGACATCCTTAATCAGAGCCTGCTCTTCAGGAACAAGGTTGAACTCTGTAGCGATATCGCGGTCGATACCCTCACCAGCCTGACGTCCAATGGTGATAATAGCAGCGTCGGCACTAGCCACCTCTTTGTCGATAGCGATTGGAGAAATACCAATCTCAGGATACTTCTGCTGACCCATCATCTCCGTCTGGAACCATTTTGCAGGATGGCGCTCTGCTTGGAACTTCACTTTTGCATAGTCAATGTACTTACGATAGATGTCGGTAAGCGTTTCGGACGATTTGATACCTGCGTTCTTCAAGCCTGTAAGCATTTCCACGACGTATGGCGGATGAACGCATCCTGAACCAGTACCTCCGGAAAGGAAGTCGTAAGAGTTTTCACCAAAGAGGGCAACAGTCTTTATCTTGTCGCCTTTCCAGGGCAGGGCACCATTATTCTTCAGCAGCACAATACCCTCGGCAGCGCTCTGACGGGTAATGGCGGCATGGGCCTCGAAGTCGGGCTTGTTGGTATAGGGATAATTGTTGAAGCTAGGCGTCTTGACGATATATTCCAGCATACGACGCACATTGCGGTCAACGTCCTCCATGCTGAGTTTGCCACTCTTCACACCCTTGATGATCTCCTGTACCTGAGCGGGCTGGCCTGGTTCCATCAGGTCGTTGCCAGCATGAACCTCGTTGATGGTGGGCAGACCATTGCGGATACCAATCCAGTCGGTCATCACGATACCTTTATAGCCCCAGTCCTCACGCAGAATCTTCGTCAGCAGGTCATGATTACCCATCGAGAACTCTCCGTTTACCTTATTATAACTGGCCATAATGGTCCAAGGGTCACTCTCGCGAATCGCAATCTCAAAACCACGCAGATACAATTCGCGGGCTGCACGCTGACTGACTCGCTCATCGACAGCTGTACGATCTGTCTCCTGCGAATTGACGGCAAAATGCTTGGCACTCACACCAGCACCCTGGCTCTGTACGCCCTTGATATAGGCGGCGGCAATCTTTCCTGTTACCAACGGGTCCTCGCTGTAGTACTCGAAGTTACGACCACACAGCGGATTGCGGTGCAGGTTCATTCCAGGACCCAGAATCACGTCACAACGATACTCCTTGGTCTCATTACCGATAGCCTCACCAACCTTGCTGACCAATTCTGTATTCCACGTCGAAGCCAGACATGAGCCAATGGGGAAGGCTGTAGCATAGTATGTTTGTGTCGTACCCTCACGCGTGGGGTCGATACGCACTCCGGCAGGACCGTCGGTGAGTACCGTTGCAGGAATCCCCAGACGTTCAATACGGGGTGTTGTTCCAGCGGCACCAGCCACCAGATCAGCCTCACCGCCTACGACGGCTCCTGCCCCAAAGAAATTGTTAGCACCGCCAACCAATAGTTTGGCCTTTTCTTCAATCGTCATAGCCTTCAATACCTCGTCGATATTGTCGGCACGTAGTTTTGTTTGTGCACTCATTGTTGATGCCATTAAAAGGAGCAGAACTCCTGTAAACATTATTCTTTTCATATTGTTATAGGTTTTATAATTATCAATTATTCGTTATCAATTCTTAAAATACACCTTCAGTTGCTCGGCATAGTCAGCCAACTGACGCGTGTCGATGTTGCCATAGCGTTGCCAAATCTGCTGGCAAGGCAGCAACAGCGGATGGAATGTCACATCGCGACGGCGCAGATAAGGATCACAGTGTTGGAACACGTCCAATATCTCTACCACCAGTTTAGCAGGAATGCGTAGCAAACGAGCCAATTCCTGCACTTCAGGGGTCTCAGCAACCATCGTGACAGGTGTCAGACGAAAGTAGAGGTCAAGTATTAGCACCAACATGATAGGGGTCAAGCGCTCGTCCTCACTGGTGGGACGGAAGTCGCGTTCGAAAGTCTCCTGAATATCGACACCCTCAAAGAAATCGCCTCCGGAATTGAATCCTATCATCTGGCGCAACAGTTTGACAGCACGGCTCAGACGACGCGGATTCTCACCATATTCTTTCCAGATGCGTTCTATGCGAGGAGTGCGCAGGCGACCTATGTCGCCTAACTTGTCGTGAAGCACTTCCGGATGGATATGCAGTTCCAGACTGAGGTTCACCATTTCGCGATCATAGATTGGTTTCATACCCGTCGGTTTGCGTAGGTATTGTTGCATCAGCAACAGCCAATAGTCGTCTTGCCAGGGTTGTTTTGTTGCCATATTTTGACTTTTTTGGGTTTTTATTTTGCAAATATACGAATTATTTTTTAATTTTGCACACAAATTGAAAGAACTTATGAGAAAAATCTTGCTAAGCTTGGTCTTGACGGTCGTAGTTACAGGCCTTGCGGCACAGAATATACGCGACGAAATTCGTGATAACATTCGTTGTTCAGCCGGCAACTATCTGGCTTACCCAGGACCTACGCAATTGAAACTGACGCCTGCTCCTGAGGGTAAGCATCCTTTCTATATCAGTCACTACGGACGTCATGGTTCACGCTATCTCATTGGAGTCAACGATTACGAGGCTCCCTACGAAACGATGGCTGAGGCCGACAGTCTGGGTAAACTGACTCCATTAGGCAAGGACGTGCTGCAAAGGCTGGACATCATCCGCAAAGATGCTCGCGACCGTTATGGCGAACTGACGCGTCTGGGTGCTATGCAACACCAGCAGATTATGCGACGTATGGTGGATCGGTTCCCTGAGGTTTTTGCTGACGGATCAGGCGTTGATGCGCGCAGCACAACATCGCTCCGTGTAATCCTGTCAATGGAGAATGCCTTGATGCAGTTTTCCCGCATGTGCCCCAAGGTGGTTATCCATCATAACGCCACACAGCGAGATATGTACTACCTGTGCCAGTCTGATTCCCACCTGGAGGCTTTGAGGAATGATTCGGCAACACAGGCACTTCTCAATGGTTTTAATCAGCGTTACGACACTAGCAGTCGATTGATGCAGTCGCTGTTCAACGATACGGCCTATGTCCGTCAGCACATTGATGCAGGCAAACTAGACCATTATCTCTTCGAACTTGCCAGTAGCCTGCAAAGCACCAGTCTCACCCTGCAAATGACGCTTTACGACCTGTTTACCGATGACGAGTTGTATAACCATTGGAAGAAGAGCAATGCTTGGTGGTATGTCAACTGTGGCTTCTGCCCGACGAGTGGTGGCGAGCAGCCCTACTGCCAGCGGAATCTATTGCGGAAAATCATCAACGATGCAGACAGTTGCGTTCAACTGAAACAGCCTGGAGCTCATTTGCGCTATGGTCACGATACGATGCTGTTGCCCTTGGTGTGTTTGTTGGAAATTGATAATTATGAATTTGCCACCAACGACCTTGAATCGCTCGACCGCAAAGGCTGGGCCAACTATAAGGTCATCCCGATGGCGGGCAATCTTCAGATAATCTTCTATCGCAGCAGTCCTGACGATACAGACGTACTGATCAAGGTACTGCTCAATGAAAAAGAGGTCCACTTGCCGCTGAAGAGCTTCGACGGGCCCTACTACCGCTGGAACGATTTCCGCAAGTACTATCTGAACAAACTTGATGCGTATGAGAAATAAAAGAGGTCAAAGGTGGATTTCCGTCCTCGCGGTAGTGCTCCTGACGCTTTCGGCGTGGGGACAGGTAAACAGGTCAGAGGGAAAGGCGTTGTCGGCTTTCGAAAAGATTCGCCAGAACCGTAATTTCTCGGCCAGCAACTACTGCATCTATCCTGACAGCACACTGCCCGCGCTGACTCCTGCGCCACAAGGT
>ONKX01000073.1 GCA_900318555.1 uncultured Prevotellaceae bacterium
CGTCTCGCCCTCCACGCAGGGGTGCATTCCCGAGCCGATGACCACCGTCCGCTTTTCCAGCGTCGCCCGCGCCGTCACGTCAATCTCGCAATATTCCGGGTCAGTCATAATAATGTTATGTCACTTCGTTCCATGACTTTTGTCACGACTCGGCAAAATTCGAACAAGTTCGATTTTGCTCTTGCTGCTCCAAAAGTTCAACGTTCAATGTTCAACGTTCAACGTTCAATGTTCAACGTTCAATGTTAACTTTGTTGACTTTTGTCACGACTCGGCCAAACAAGCAAGCTTGATGGCTCTTGCTGCTCCAAAAGTTCAACGTTCAATGTTCTAATCGTTTCTTTAGTACGCTTTGACCTTGGTCAAAGAACGTTCAATGTTAACTTTGTTGACTTTTCTCGCTTCTCGGCCTAATTGATGCGAGCATCATTTCGGCTCTCGCTGCTCCAAAAGTTCAACGTTCAATGTTCAACGTTCAATGTTCAACGTTCAACGTTAAATAGTCATTCAGTCGCGCAGCATTGAACGAGCGAAAGCCCTCCTCGTCCAAGTCCCAATAGCAGAACGTAAAATATCCCTCATCGGTCTTTTTCACGCCACTCTTGCCTTTGTACTCATAGCGGTCGTAAGCCTCAGAAATGCCCTTGCACAACGTGCCGCGAGCAATGCGGCGCGAGCCGTCCTGCTTGTTGTAGTCCAGCATCACCATGCCCTTGCCCAGCTTTTCCAGCGCGTGCTGGCACAGCCAAGCCTGCCGCGTAGCAGCGTCAGGATTCCAGCCCTTCTTGTACCTCAGCCAATTAGCCATTTGCATCAACGTCGAAGACAACTCCTTCGCCGTTGATGCCTGTTTGCTTTTCTTCTTGATCATAGTTTTCTTCTTTTTTTGATTACTAAAAACTGTTTTATGGATCGAGCTGGCCAGCTTTTCCATGAGCAAAAGTACGCACACTTATTCAACTGTGAAATAGATGAAAATCACATTTCTACCATTCTTTCCATAATGGGCGAAAATTTCCATAATTCTTTCCATAAAATGGCTATTTCCCCTTATTGAAAAGACTCAAAAAACGCTTTGCGACATTGATTCTCCTTTGTCTTTCCGGTGCATCACAATTAGAGAACACCCAATCGGGATATTGATGGCGCAAATTACCATACCAACAGGAAATCGTAGAATTTGATGGAATGTTTTTGATACCTATATTATTAAGGTGTTGACGGAAGGATTCTACAGACTTATATTTCTTTATACCCTTCAATTGGCCTTGTTGAATCGCAGCGTATAGCCAGGCGAAATCATAGCGATTTGCTAAGAGTCCCTTTTCGCTGTCAACACTTCGGATAGCAAAGTCGAGTCTTTCCATCGGTGATTTCCGCTGGAACTCCTCAATGCTATCCATGTCTTTAACCTCGACAATCTCCATGCCGGGGACTGCCTCAACAAGTCTTTCTACCAGTGCCACTTTATCGTCAGGCACGACGATTGTCAGTTTCTTCATAACCTCGAAGTTTTTGCTCGGCTTGCAAGAGGGATACGTATCCTAATGCACCGGTGCAGGCTCAAGCTCGCTTCGCGGTTAATAATTCTTCTGCAAAATTACGAGATTAAGAAATAAAGATTTCCACTTGAAGGGAAAGATTGATAAAATTAACATGCTGATGTTAATCACTCAATGACACCCTATGTACCCGTTTCTGCATTTACAATAACAAAGAACACCACAACTGCCGACTCCAGCGGCAAGTTGCGGTGCAAAGTTACTAATATTAAACTATACTATTGGTTTTCTTTTTGTGGAAAACCTATGTAAAGAATGTGTAAACAGTATGTGTAGGCTAGATCTGGTTTAGAATAACATTCAATGTGATTGGCTTATCTTGAGAATATGTGTTAACTCCCAAATTTGTATTGTCTAATAGGTATTGCCCAAACTCACTCTTTCCGATGTCAAGGTAACCACGTATTTCTTTGCAAACAGCGAAGATTTGTTTTTTCTTATATGCTTTAAGATTAAACTCATATTTGTCTATTTTTCCGTTAATAATACTTCCTTCAACACGGAACTTTTCCAGTTGTTCCAGTAGATGACGAACTTTATCTTTACATTCCTCACGTGCCCATTTCATTATTTGATGATTCTGGTATTTGTCGCGAACTTGCTGTTGCTGATTTTCAATTCCACAAGAAGAACCGTCTTTATGTACATTATCTGTCGTGGTCTGCTTGGTACTTAATTCCTTACCGAATGTCTGGCAGAACAGAAAATCTTCTGCATCCTGACGAGTTTCCTCCTTTAAAAGATTATTGAGAAATCCAACATAGAATGTGCCTTCTTGTTTGCGACACCGCAGGTAAAGCTGATTTGACTGGTTTTGTGTTAAAATGAGATTTCGATATTGTTGATTGAAATATGTATGCATCTCGGCAATGGTGGGCTTGCGGCCTTGCAGATACAGATAGTCTCCGCATTGCTGCAGAAATTCTTCGTCGCGCCTTTTAGCGTAGGCTTTGGAACGGGCATAGACATCACACACTTCATCATAGGCATTCTTGCACATCGTTTCTACGAGCTTATTGTGACGATGACCTAAAGCATCGGCGTTTGAACATACCCACCGAATCTTTTTTATGACCAACCAAAGTAGAGTTCCGCGAATATGCCATAACAGCATATCAACGGGCTGTAGTTTTTCCTCTAACTTAGAAGTATCGAAAGCTCCTTCAATATTTTGTTCTTCCTCTGTAAACTCTAATTCTGTTGTCGCATTATTAAAATAGCTCCATATATTCGCTTTTTTGTCTAACTTCAAAGGCTTGCTAAGGTCGGATGGAAAATCAGGTAATCTCAAAAGAGCGTGTAGCATATCATCTGGAATACCATTCTGCGTTAATTCACAATACTGACGAAGGAATAAATTGCCGTCATAACAATTCTGGTTTAATTCGGCAGTGTTCCCTCCGAAAGAGCTGATTTTAGAGAAAAGCTCATCTTTGAGCCTGCTTAGTTTTTCGAGGAAAGCCCCTAAATCTTCATGGGCAGTAAGGAAGAATAAATTCTCAAGACGACAATATCTCGCATACTTCAATGCTCCGAAAAGGTAGTCTTCAGTCTCCGATAGTGAATCCAGAAGGCCGAAATAGAAAGCGGTTTCCAACCTACCGTCTACATCGAAATAAAGATGAAGCCGCCGCGTCATTTTACGAATCTGAAAAAGAATATTTGTCAGGATGTCATCCTCATCTTCCTCCTCAAACGGATGCTTGAAGAACTCCCATTCCTCAGGATAGTCAAAAGGATTGTAGCCTCTCATGCCTTTACTTTTCCGATAGGGCGTCATAGTTTGATAATTGAAATGTGACATAGTTATATAGATTGATAAATGAGTTGAATAAGGAGGCAATTATTTCTATTGCCTCCATTTTATTTACTCTGCAAAGATACAAATAATATCAATATTGAGTTGAATATATGTTATATTTATTACTTTTTAAGGAAATAATTATTGATAAGCTATTTAGTTATTATTGCTGCTGACTATATGGAGTTATCTTAATGTCAAAATCTGGCATCTCTTTACGTTTAGCAACGATGCGTAAGTATCCCTTTCCTTCTCGCATAGATTTAAACAATTTCTTAACTTTTCTGCCAGTCTGCGGGTAGAAATACCAATTCTTATTAATAGTGAGATTTTGGCATTTTTGATGTTGGTCCACTTCCATCTCCAATTCTATTTTATCTTTAAGGGCTTCATCGTTATCATACAATCCCATCAAAACATTACACTTATATTTGGGTGTTGACAAAGGTACAGTTCTTACACTTAAATTTGAATTATAAACTTGCTTTGTTTTTATCTCATCAAAGTTAAACCCTCCATCATATGTGGTGACTTTGAAAAGCCAGTCATTCCAGTCGTATATTTCTATTTCTCCAAGTCCCTCAACAGAATACTTATAATGTGTTCCGCCTTTTTCACCTTTTAGTTCGTCTGCGGGTGTTTCAACTGTTGTCCATATTCCCTGTGCGCTGGCTGATAGTCCAGCTAACAGCAGCATTGCGATTGTCAATAATTTCTTCATAATTATATAGTTTTAGTTTATTTTATTACTACTTTTACACTCTTTTCTCCAATTTTCACGATGGCTGTATTTCCGGGCTGGATGTTAGTACCAACGAGGGCAGCACCATTACGACAAACGGCACTACCAGCCTGCTTGCCATCAGGGGTATATACGGAAACCTGCGCTCCATCATCAATACCTTCCACCTTCAGAATACCACCTTCACTTTGTATCAGCACAGCCTTAGACGATATCTGAGCGACTCCGTCGGTAATACCTTCCGTCGTTGGCTCCTTATCAATCCAACAAAGTGTTGCCGTCGCCGTTTCGGAATTATTGTAACCCGTCTTTGTGGCATATACGCTGAGATTATAGGTCGCTGTCAATGATATTGCATTCCCATAATGAGTTTTGACATCTGTATCGCTAATAGTAGTTACGCATTCAGCTCCATCGGTAGCGCTTGAAAATCTCAACTGTCCATTATTATAACTGATAGTTGGCTTTTCACACTTCTGCGGTGCGGGCGTGTCGCCACCTTCAATGGAAACTATTACTTTGAAATTTGTCCAAGGATTGGTAGTTTTATATGCATCTATTGAACTTTCTGGAACATGTAGATTTGCATACTCTATATACGATTTTTCAAACGCATTCATATGTGTTGTGGGAGGAACGCTAGCATAGCAGTACACGTCCGTTAACTGTTCGCAGTAACCAAAAGCCCCTTCATCAATAGAATTAATATATTCACCAATTTTAACTGATTTTATACTAGAACAGCTAGAAAAAGCCCCTTCTTTAATAGAACGAACATTGTCAGGAAGAAATAATGAAGTAAGACTTGAACAACACGCGAAAGCAGCCTTCTCAATGTTTGACAAATATATAGGCCATGTAATTGATTGCAATTCTTTACAGTTATAAAAGGTGTATTCTCCTATTGAATAAAGGTTGCTAGGTAAACGTAAACTGGTAACTGAACTACAATTCTCGAAAGCATAATCTCCAATAGTAACAACATTGTCTGGAATAAATAACGAAGAAAGGCCACTACAACCGTAAAATGCTGTATAACCAATTGAAGTAACATTTTGATGTATGGTAAGAGACGACAAACCAGCGCATCCAACAAAAGCAAAAGATTTAATTTTAGTTATATTACTCGGAATAACTAAATCCTTAATTTCTTCATTGTTCAGAAATAAGTGTTGGGCATAAAAAAGTGGATTTGATTCAATATAATAACGGTCTGGAAAGGATATATTACACCATGCCTCTAAATCTGTAATATAGACTGCTTTTAAATTCCTACAGTAACGAAACGCATTTTCGTCGATAGAAACTACACTGCTAGGAATATTGATAGAAGTCAACAAATCACAGTTTGAGAACGCCTCCTTTCCAATCGTAAGAACTGAAGGAGGAATAGTCACCCCTGAAAGTTTTTTGCAGCCAGAAAAAGCATAGTTACCAATAGAATTTACATTATACATTTCGCCATTATACGATACCGTTTCAGGTATAACAATAGTTCCAGTGTATCCATTACCATTACTATAAGTAACTTCTGCACCATTAGTACCACCTTTTGAAATCAAGTTGTAATAAATACCATCAATTTCAACAGCGTCTTGAGCACTCGATAAAACTGGTAGTAAAATCATCACGAGTAATAGTAATTGTTTCTTCATAATTATATAGTTTTAGTTATTATCTTTTGTTGTATATACAAAAAAACGTGGACAAGTACTTCGTCTACGTTTCTGAGGCATCGGCAAACGCCTTGTAATCTTAAACGAGTAATGCCCACGCCTTTCAGCGTGAACTCCTACTTCTGTTCTTGATTACGTTCTGTAAATTTTGCCGATTTTCAGAAACAAGAATCTAAAAGCGGAAATTCATCCTATATGTCCGTATTATATTTCTCTCAGCCCATAGGCATCAGCGTTTTAAGGGTTCAACTATTATTGCAATTACTAGGCCATTTCGTGGGCATAGTTCTGATAGTTTCCCAATATCTGTTCGATATGAATGACTTCAGGGCAGGAGTCCCATGTGACACCACCGCCCATCAAATACCAATTCTCGCGTTCCTTGACGGGAACTTTCTTCAGCGACGGGAATGCTGACACTGGCATCACCACAGAACGGCCGTCCTGCAAATCCACCTGAAACTTTCCACGCTTCGGAAACGAAAGTTTCTTTATCTTGGGCTTAATATCCCAATATCCTTCCTTCTTATACATCGCTAATTATTTTTCTTTTTTACTGTAATAATTCTAATTCTCTTACCTTCCTTGAACAACTTCCATTGCTGGAGCAGTTTCTCGTGATATTCCTGCGCAATTGCCAATATCTCACGAACTTGCGCATCAGTCAGGTCGCCTTGTTTGTCTAATTCGACGACTGGCTCAAGCCATATCTTGCAAAGATGCTCAGTGCTTCGTTTGCCAACGTGGACATGAGCCCGATTCTCATTATAGTCAGTATTCCAAAACAGGAACTGCCATATCACTTTTGCCGTAATATATAATAGTATCTTGGGCATTTAACTTATTATTTATGCGTGCAAATATAGGCAATATTTTCGAAAGTTCCAAACTTTCTTCTACTTTTTTGCGGAAGAGAATCTACTCGCAGGCGGGATTTGCTAATGGAGAGTGTAGTTGCGGACGTATTCCTTCAGGCCTTCGGCGGCACCGGCACGGTCGGGCAGATAGCGTAGGATGATGGTGACGATGCGCGTGGAGTCGTCGATGACTTTGGCGTAGTATTCGAAGTCGCCGTCCTGACCGGTATGGAGGCTGTAGTCGTCGCCGGCCTCGAGGAGTTCGGCACCCATGCCCATGAGTTGCTGGCCGGGTGTGCGGAAGAGGTCGTCGCCCTTGAAGAGCCGCTGTTCCATGAACGATAGCGAGAGGTCGTCGTTGAGGAATACCTCCATCTGGTCGTCCTCCAGAAACTGATGGCGCAGGTAGGAGGGATAGGTGATGTCGAGCCCGAGTGTCTCGCTATGATAGTAGATGGTGTCGGCTTTCGACAACTCGATGTTGAGGCTGTCGTCGGCGGTAATGACGTTGTTGAACGACTTGAGCTTCGGCTGGTTCTGACAACCCAGCAACAGAAAGGTAAAAAGGTAAAAGCGTTTCATAACGTTCAATGTTCAATGTTCAACGTTCAATGTTTAATGTTACATGAGTAGTCGTTCGAGCATGGGGATTTCTATGCGGCCGCGATGGAGGGTGAGCAGCCCGTCGGCCTGCATGGCGTTGAGGGCGTGACTGATGTCGAGTCGGCTGTCGTTGAGTTCGGCGGCAATCTGGTTCATCAGAATGTAGAACGTCTTGGCACCGGCAGGGTAGAGACAGCGTGAGAAGAAGAAGCGGACGATGCGTTCGCGCAGGGTTTTAGGGGCTGAACGCCAGGCGTGATGATATTGTCGTTGCACCTCGGCGGCCATCAGACTGAGCATATTGAGGCGGAACACGAGTTGGGTCTCAAGCAGCAGCAGTACTTCCTGTTTGTCGATGGTGATGAGGTTGCAGGGCGTCTCGGCACGGAAAGACGACGTGTAGCGCTGGTTGACGCCGAAGATGCGTTCGGGCTGGATGATGTAAGGGGCGCTGACGGTCTCGCTGACGCGACAGGTGTAGTCGTCGCTGAGCGTATCAACGCGCAGGGTGCCGCTGGTGAGGAAGATGAGGTGGGTGCAGGGGTCGCCCTCGCGAACCAACCGCTTGCCGGAGACCAGTTTGGAGAAACCGAACTTGGTGTGTCCTGCCACCTGCATCAGGTCGGCAAGACTCATGCCCTGGAAGAGCGTAAACTGCAATAGCCGGTCGTAAATCTCCATCTTACCTCTTACTTCTTACCTCTTACTTCTTACCTCTCACCTCTTACATCTTACTTCTGTACCTTATCCTTGAGGGTGGGGGAGTACCACACACCCATTTTGCCGTTGTCGTCGTAGATGAGATAGGCCATGAGTTCGGGATGCTTGTCCAGTAGCTGCCGGGCGCGCTCGAAGCCCATCACCATAAATGATGTGGCGTAGGCGTCGGCCAAGGCGCACTGGTTGGCCAGAACGGTGGCCGAGAGGATGTTGTGCTGAACGGGTCGGCCCGTCTTTGGGTCGATGGTGTGGGCATAGCGCTTGCCGCCTTTGTCGTAGAAGTTGCGATAGTTGCCGCTGGTGGCCATACATTTGTCGGTCACGTTGAGCACGGTTTGCAACTCGCCACCGTCGGCCAAGGGTTCCTCGGTGGGTTTGGTGACGCCAATCTTCCAGGGCACGCGACGTTCGCTGATGCCGCTGGTGGCAATCTCACCGCCAATCTCGACCATGTAGTTTTTGATGCCCTTATTCTTCAACAGACGGGCAACGGCATCAACGCCATAGCCTTTAGCAATGGCCGAGCAGTCGAGCATGATGCGCGGGTCGCGTTTGCTGATGCCCTCACCACCGCGTTCGGTGAAGTAGGATACCTTGTCGTAGCCGACGAACTGAAGGATGCTGTCGACTTGCGCGTCGGTGGGCATCTCGTCGTGTTTGAAACCAAAGCCCCAGGCATTGACCAGCGGTGCGACGGTGATGTCGAAGGCACCATCGGTCTCGGCAGAAATCTTCATAGCCATTTGATAGACTTCGAGGAACATCTTTCCGGTTTCCGTCTTGGGGATATAATGCTCGCCTTTATTGACGTGCGAGATGACGCTGTTCTCGTTGAACATGGAGAGTGCCTCGTCCACTTTCTTCATCTCGGCAACCAGCTCCTCCTGGAGGTCTTCGTCGTATTGGTAGGTGATGTTATATATGGTGCCGAAGATGGCGCCCGAACACTTCTGATAGGGCATGTTCTGCTGTTGGCGGATGATGAGTATGGTGCCGACAATGAGCAGCGTCAGGAATGGTAGTTGCCATAGGAGGCGTTTCTTTCGGTCTTTAGCCATTTTCAATTATCAATTTTCAATTGTCATTTATCAATTATCATCAAATATCGATGATGACATTAAAGTTTGCAGTCAGGTTGTCTTTGTCGTTGGTGCCAAAACCGGGAACGTACCACGTCGTGCCCAAGTCACCGCTGTTGTGGAAAAGTCGCCGTTTGTAGCGCACGCTCCAGCCCAGATGCAGGGGACCGAAGACCTTGGCGTCGATGCCGAAGACGACTTCTGCCCAGTGCATGTTGCAGCCCATGTCCTTGACGCCGAAGCCTGTCTGCGACCCCCATACGGGATCGGGCAGATTTTCGCGAATGATATCGACCTTGTAGCTGGTGAAGGCATAGCGGAAACCGGCATAGATGCGGTTGGGTTGATGCTTGTTCTTCAAGACGTTCCAGTCCATACCGATGCGGAAGTAGGGGGCAGTGGTCTTATAGGTAATCTCCGTTACTTCGTCTTTCTCGTGGTTAGCCCTGCCGACACCTGCCTCGAAGATGGGAAACCACTGGTCGTGCAGATTGATGCGCAGGGCAGCTTCGTACTCTCCATGGTCGCTGAGCATGAGCATGGCGGGACCTACGAGGTCGAACGACACGGCAAAGCCCCGGAAGAAGGGGATGGAGTCTTTCTCCACGCGGAACATCTTCAGCTGCGCCTGTGACGTCAGCGCCATAGCCAGCATGAACAGACTAATCGCGATCCTTCTTGAGATAGAGGTAGAAATGGTAGTTCGAAATGTCATAGTCAACAGTTGAATGATGGATGGAGATAGAATCGAAGGCGTTATGTGTTACGCTGGCGTCGGTGATCTTATGGAAATAAGCCGCCTGACAATCGACGGACTCGAAGTGAGGGTAGTTCTCCTTCTTGATGCGGATGGTATCGATGTAGTAGTTGCCGGCGGTGTCGGTCAGCAGCGTGAAGAAGACGTCCTCGGGTTGGGTATAGCTGATTTGCAGGGTGAAGTCGAAGGCCGTAGATCCGCAAAGAGCATTCATCAACAGCGTGTCGGTGCCGTCAACGCGTGTCGTCATGATCCATAGCGTGTCGGTGTTCAGCGTGTCGGCGCTGCCATTGGCCTTCTTAAAGGCGTATCTTGTGTACACCAGATTCTGAACCGGGCAGTCGATGGACGTGCAGGCTGCCAGGGCAATGACGGTTAGGATGACGATTATTTTCCGCATCTGAGGGTGTCTTCTATTTGATATTCGTTACGTCCGGCACTATTGCGGCTGATGAGGTCGCCCAGGAACCCGGCAAGGAACAACTGCGTACCAATCATCATCATCGTGAGGGCAATGTAGAAATAAGGCGAGTCGGTGATGAGTCGCATGGGGACACCTTGATACAGGGCCCACGCCTTCTCGACGCCGAGGAAAAGGGCGGAGAAGAAGCCGATGATGAACACGATGGTGCCGAGGAATCCGAACACGTGCATGGGTTTCTTGCCAAACGTGCCCAGGAACCATAGCGTCATCAGGTCGAGATAGCCATTCACAAAGCGGTTCCAACCCATGAACTTCGACTTGCCGTACTGGCGCTTCTGGTGGTGTACGGGCTTCTCGCCAATCTTGTCGAAACCGGCATTCTTTGCCAGATAGGGAATGAAGCGGTGCATCTCGCCAAACACCTCGATATTCTTCACCACTTCCTTGCGGTAAGCTTTCAGACCGCAGTTGAAGTCGTGCAGGTTCTTGATGCCGCTCACCTTGCGGGTGGTGGCATTAAAGAGCTTCGTGGGGATGGTCTTCGACAACGGGTCGCCCTGACTGCGGTTCTGCTTATAGCCGCTGACAAGGTCGTACTTTTCCTCCATAATCATCTTGTAGAGCTCGGGAATCTCGTCGGGCGAGTCCTGCAAGTCGGCATCCATCGTGATAACCACGTCGCCCTGAGCTTCCTTGAAACCACAATAGAGTGCGGGCGATTTGCCGTAGTTACGGCGGAACTTGATGCCCTTGACGTGCTCGGAGCGGGCAGCCAGTTCGGTGATGACGTCCCATGAATGATCGGTGGAGCCGTCGTTGACAAAGATAACCTCGAACGAGAAGTTGTTCGCCGACATCACGCGCTCTATCCAGTCGTAGAGCTCGGGCAGCGACTCTTCCTCGTTATATAAAGGTATTACTACTGATATATCCATATTGTTTATTTACTGTTTGTCAATTTACTGATTCTTGACCTTTGCCACTTGACGCTGCATCAGAGCAGCAATGGGCAATCCAAGGAAGATGCCTGTGATGATGTTGAAGGACAGCATGTTTAATGCATAGTCTATTGGGCGCATCTCGCTGAGTTGTTGTAAGCCTTCGCGCATCTGCTCGGCCATTCCTGCGGCCTGCATGGCCTGCTTGCCTTCTTCGGAGCTCATCACCTCGGTCAGTTTCATGAGCAGGTAGCCTTTGTCGATAAAGGCAAAATAAACATACAGGGCAGCAGCAAGTAACAGACCGGCGTAGAAAAATATCAAGACGAAATAGGCAAAGCCGCGGCGGAAACTGATGACTCCTTCGCGGGCATAGTCGCGGAAGTGGCGTAGTCTGCTGGCGGCAAAGAAGGGCGATGCAATAATGAGCATGAGTGCCAGCGTCCCCATGATGGGGCTGGTCATCCCTTGAATGTAGCAAATCAACGCTCCAATCCACAAGAGAGAGAGAAGCGCGCCGTCCTGTCGTGCGAAAGCCTTTAGCTGTTTATATTCCTCTGGTGTCATAATCGGGTGCAAAGGTACGAATTTTAGTTCATAGTTCATAGTTCACAGTTCATAGTTTTTGATTTTTATAGTTAAAAGAGCTTAAATTTGTGGCCTTTGTGAACTATGGACTATGAACTATGAACTATTTTTATTACCTTTGCAGCCGCTTTCGAGCAAACACGGGCAGTCCTGTACGGCCAGCTCCCTCGGAATCCCCCAGGATGGGAACATAGCAAGGGTACTTGGTTGTAGCGGCGCGATGCAGATAGCTGCCCACCCGTCCGACAAGAGGCTCAGAAAAAAGAGGATCGCGCAAGCAATCCTCTCTTTCGATTAAAAAAGGATTGACCGTGTGGCCAATCCTTTTCTTTATATGAGATGGAATCAATCCTCTTCCTTCATCTCGGCTTCGTGCTCCTTGATGAGAGCCTGCTGGATGTCGTTCGGCACGAGTTCGTAGCTTGAGAACTGCGTGGTGAACGATGCACGACCGCCGGTCAGAGATGACAGGGCAATCGAGTAAGAAGCGAGCTCCTTCAAAGGAATCTTGGCAGAGAGCTTCTGATAGCCAGCCTCGCTGTCCATACCCATGATGATGGCGCGACGTCCTTGCAGGTCGCTCATCACATCACCCATATAGTCGCCGGGAACCAGCACCTCGAGGTCGTAGATAGGCTCGAGCACCTTAGGACCTGCCTCCTTGAAAGCAGCAGAGAATGCGTTACGTGCAGCGAGCATGAACGACAACTCGTTAGAGTCAACTGGGTGCATCTTACCGTCATAAACGATTACGCGAACGTCGCGGGCATAAGAACCAGTCAACGGGCCCTGCTCCATACGCTCCATGATACCCTTCAGGATAGCGGGCATGAAACGCATATCGATGGCACCACCGACAACGCTGTTGATGAATACAAGCTTACCGCCCCACTCGAGATCTTTCTCTTCCTTCGACTTGATGTTCATCTTGAACTCCTGGCCGTTGATGGTGAATGAGGTCGGATCGGGCATGCCGTCGGTATAAGGCTCAACAATCAGGTGAACCTCACCAAACTGACCAGCACCACCAGACTGCTTCTTGTGACGATAGTCGGCACGAGCCATCTTCGTGATGGTTTCGCGATAAGGAATCTTCGGCTCCTGATATTCAACCTGAATCTTCTCGTTGTTCTCCATACGCCACTTCAAGGTACGCAGGTGGAACTCACCCTGACCATGAACGATGATCTGACGCAACTCCTTAGACTGCTCGACAACCCATGTGGGGTCTTCCTGGCGCATCTTCTGCAGGGCAGCCATCATCTTCTCGGTCTCAGCCTCGTTGACGGCCTTGATGGCACGAGAGAACTTAGAGTTAGGATACTTGGCACGCAGCTCGTCGACCTGGATGCGGTTTGCACCAGCGCAAGCATAGAGTGTACCCATACGCTCCTTAGAACCACGGTCGGCATTGGTCAGGTCGTCGCCGCTCTTCACCACGCCACTCATCACCTTGAAGTACTGAACCTCACCGATATGGGGCTCAACACCAGTCTTGAAGAAATAGAGTGACTCAGGACCATTGGCATCAGCAGGAACCTCCTTGCCGGCAGCGTTCTTGATAACAGGCATCTCGCTGACGAAGGGAACCACGTTGCCGAGGAACTCCATCAGACGGCGGACACCCATGTCACGACCTGCGCAAACACAGAAGACAGGGAAGATAGAGCGCGTTACCAAGCCCTTGCGGATACCCTCACGCATTTCGTCCTCGCTGAGATCCTCACTCTCGAAGAACTTCTCCATCAGCGTGTCATCACCAGCGGCAGCAGCCTCAACGAGGGCTGCCTTCCACTCCTTAGCCTTCTCCAACTGGTCGGCAGGAATGTCCTCGATGATGGGAGCACCACCCTCGGGTTTCCAAGAGTACTTCTTCATCAGCAGCACGTCGATGACGCTGTTAAAGCCAGCACCTGTCTGGATAGGATACTGAACGGGCACGCAGTTAGGACCATAGACTTCCTTCAGATTGTTCAGAATCTGGTCGAAGTCGCAATTGTCGCGGTCGAGCTGGTTTACCAAGAAGATAACGGGTTTCTTCAACTTCTCTGTGTTGCGGAAAGCGTTCATCGTACCTACCTCAGGACCATATTGGCCATTGATGAGGATGACGGCCTGGTCAGTGACGTTCATAGCGGTGATAGAACCACCTACGAAGTCGTCAGAACCTGGACAGTCGATGATGTTGAGCTTCTTGTTGTTCCACTCCACATGAAAAACAGTTGAGAACACCGAGTAGCCATATTCCTGTTCAACAGGGAAATAATCGCTCATGGTGTTCTTACCCTCTACGGTACCGCGGCGCTTGATGATGCCAGCTTCGTATTTTAGGTGTTTATTTTCAAAAAACGTCGCTAAGGTATACATATTTTGCGAATTATCCAAGAAATAGTTTCAAATATTAAGCAAAATTAGTACTTTTGCAGTCAATATGTCTGGAATTTATATACATATTCCGTTTTGCGTGAGCCGATGCATCTATTGCGGCTTCTACTCCACGACCGGTATGGAGTTGCGTCAGAAGTATGTTGATGCGGTGTGCAAAGAAATGACGATGAGGGAGGTCTCTGCCCCCATTGAGACCATCTATCTCGGAGGAGGAACCCCCAGTCAACTCACCTCCGAACAGTTACGCCAACTCTTTTTATATATAAATAAGGTATATGCCCCTTGTGCGACAGAGGTGACGATTGAAATGAACCCAGACGACGTCACTCCAGAATATGCTGCGATTTTGTCGCAGCTCGGCGTCAATCGCGTATCGATGGGTGCGCAGACTTTCAATGACGAGAGGCTACGTTTCCTCCGTCGTCGCCATTCGTCATCTCAAGTGTATGATGCCGTGCGTATATTGCGAGATGCGGGTGTTCGAAATATCAGTGTCGATTTGATGTACGGTTTTCCCGGCGAGACGGTCGACGGTTTTCGCTGTGATATTGACGCTAGCTTAGCTCTTGACGTAGAACATATCTCCGCGTATTGTCTGATGATAGAGGAGGGGACGGCTCTCCATCGGTTGGACATTGAAGCCGCCGATGAGGAGACGGAACGTGCGATGTATGAAATGCTTATTGACCGTCTTGTGAAGGCTGGTTATGAGCACTATGAAATCAGCAACTTTGCGCGTAAGGGTTTCCGCTCACGGCATAACTCCAGCTATTGGAACGATACGCCTTATATCGGCCTCGGCGCCGCTGCACACTCGTACGACGGACATTGCCGGAGCTGGAATGTGGCTGATATCCGCGCCTACATCGCTGCCATTGAGCGCGGCGAACTACCCAGTGAGTGTGAGGAGCTTGACATCGACACCAAATACAACGACCGTATCGCCACTGCCCTCCGCACTTGTGACGGCCTTAATCTCGGAGAGTTGGACGAGCGTCACCGTCAGTACTGTCTCACCGAGGCACAGCGGTTTATTGATGACGGCCTGCTCAAAATCGTTGATAACTACCTCCGCCTTACTCGTCGCGGTCTTTTTGTCAGCAATATGGTAATGAGCGAACTCATGCTGGTGTAAGATGATGACAAAACGCCATCGCGCGCGTCTATATATAAAAAGGTGATATGATAAAACATCTGCTAACCATCATCTTTGTATTGATGACCGGCTATGCTTTTGGCGGCGAAATAGTCGTATGCGAAGGCGAGAGCCTGCATGACGCCTTGCGACAAGCCCGTGAGTGGCGCCGTACAAACGATCCTCGCTGCAAGGGAGGCATCACCATCACTCTCCAGAAAGGGCGCTACTACATGAATGAGCCCCTGTTCCTGCGCCCTGAGGACAGCGGCACGAAGGAGTCACCCCTCGTCATCCGTGGTATTGGAGAGAAGCACACAAGTGCCATTTGTGGCGACCCTCGCCAAAAGCACAGGCAGATATGGCCGTTAAAAGAACAAGATGATGGTCTGCCGAAGAACAGACACGACGACGGTCTGCCAAC
>ONKX01000094.1 GCA_900318555.1 uncultured Prevotellaceae bacterium
CATAGCCACCTTCATATCACCCTCAACGGCACAAGCGGTATGCTGCTTGATGAGCATCGAGAAAGCAGGAATCAGCATAGAGTCGAGCTTGCCGGCAATGCCCTGTGCAAAGCCATCGTAGTGAGAGGCAATCATGCCCAACTTCTCGTCCTTTACCCACTGCTCGAAGGCAACGACATACTTCGCCATATCCCAAACCTTCTCAACGGTGCCACCACCCTCGATGTCGAAGGTTGCCAGAATATCCTCTGCCTTGGCACGGATAACAGCCTCGTCGGTGATATTATCAGCAATAGCCCACATCTTCTCCCAGTCGAACTGCTTGGTATAAACGAACATGCGGTGGTAGAGGTTGGTCTCGTCGATATAGAGGTCCATCATGCCTGGATACGGACGTCCGATCTGTGCAATGTTGGTATCGCGGAAACGACGACGCACCTGAGCAGCACGACACCAATCCTCAATCTCAGCCTGAGCACCTGGGTCGCCACCTTCAACCACACCAGTAATGACTGCCGAGCGCTTGCCGGCACGGTTCAGGTCAGCCACCATCTCACCGATAGCACCACAAGCATAGAGCTCGCCCAGCCATGTGGGGATATCGGTCTTGGCATAGTCGGGAGCCAACTTCTTCTGCAGGTTCACGATGACAACGGGCACGTCGAGGTCGCGAACGGCAGGCAACATATTATAAGATGTGCAATAGGTCAGCATCTGCAGGATGACCAAGTCAACATCAGCAGAACGGAACTTGTCGCCTGCGGCCATCGACTGCTCTTTGGTGGTTACCATGCCACCATCGATAATCTCAATGGTAGAGGGCAACATCTTCTTGAATGCCTCATACTGTGCCTCGAACTCAGGAACGAGTTGGGGGAATTGTGGCAGGTATGCCTGCAGCGCAATGCTGAACACGCCCACCTTTGCTTTGGTTTCAACTAATGGTTTTGCCATAACGATTCGTTTTAATATTTAATGTTTAATCTTTCATTTTCAATGTTCAACGTTCAATGTTCAACGTTCTCAGGTATTTCTCGTAAGCCTTGTCCCATGCAACCTTGTCGCCAGCAGGATGATAAGGCACCATTTCAACGCTATTGGCAATGATTTGGCGCATCGCCCAGATGTCGCTGACGTCACCAGAAGCCTTGGCCTGGACCAGCCAGCACCTCAACGCCACAAGCATCAGCAGTGAACTGAGTAAGATACTTATTCAGCGAACCACCACCAATAACATGCAGCACCTTGATATCACTCTGTCCGGTGCTCGAACCTTGTCCGGTGCTCGAACCTTGTCCGGTGCTCGAACCTTGTCCGGTGCTCGACGGTTCCGCCGTCGAGTTAAATTCCTTCAACCATCCAAACACCTGCCTATATCTCAGAGCCAGCGAATCGAAGATACAGCGACAAATCTCTGCAGGCGTTTCAGGAACGTCCTGTTTCGTTTCACGACAATACTGCTGGATAGCCTCAATCATCGATGGAGGATTGGCAAAAGCCTTATCGTCTGGATTGATGATACTTCGGAAAGCCTCCACCTGCATGGCTGAACCTTGCAACTCAGGATGACTTACTTTATCTACAGGTATCCTCTCACCTCTCACCTCTAACCACTCACCTCTAGTAGCCCACTCTTTACGACAACGCTCATAGAGCCACATGCCGCAAATATTCTTCAGGAAACGGGTGGTTCCCTCGATGCCTCCTTCGTTGGTAAAGTTGAGCTCATAGCTGCGATCGCTAATGATGGCATTCTTCGTCTCGATACCCATCAGACTCCACGTACCACTGGAGAGATAGGCAAAATGCTCGTCCTTAGCAGGAACAGCTGCAACAGCAGAACCCGTATCATGCCCGGCAACAGCAATGACGGGAACAGCACCTAAGCCCGTCATCTTCTGCACTTCCTCTGACAATACGCCAATCTGGGTGCCAGGTTGTACCATGCGTCCAAACTGACTACGCTTCATACCTACGCTCTCGATAAGTTTTTCGCTGAGGTCGCCCGTCTTCGGGTCCAGCATCTGGGAAGTAGAGGCAATGGTATATTCGCAGACTGCCTCGCCCGTCAGCATCCAACTCAAGGCATCGGGCATAAAGAGCACCTTCTTACAATGCTGCATGGCACTATTATTGGCCTTGCGCATGGCATACAATTGGAACAACGAATTGAAGTTCATAAACTGGATACCTGTGATATCATAGACTTCGCGTTGCGGAACAACATGGCTCAGGTATTCTTCCATCGCCCCAAAGGTGTGAGGGTCGCGATAGGCCATAGGATTACGCAGGATGGCATCGTCGTCGCCAATGAATACGAAGTCGACACCCCATGTATCAATACCGATAGAGGAAAGGTCGATGCCTCGTTTGCCCACAATCTGCAGACCCTTAATCATCTCCAGATAGAGGGCATAGATGTCCCAATAGAAGTGGCCACCCGTCTCTATCAGGTTATTGGGAAAGCGCGTCAGTTCCTCTTGTTCCAGTTTGCCGCCCACCAATGTGCCCAAGATGGTTCGTCCGCTGGTAGCACCCAGGTCGACAGCAAAATAGTATCTCTTATTCTCCATATATATATTAATGTGTAGCTTATTTTTATATAAAAAGACGAAGACACACCGAATGCGTCCTCGCCTATTTTAGAAATTTAACGGCTAACCACCAGATATGTGCGTAAAAAAAGCCGAGACCTTCCGTCCCGGCTTTTTCTCACCTCTCACCTCTTACCTCTTACCTCTCTTAATACACTTGCACCTTGTTTTTCTCTTTCACATATTCCTTATCCATGTATTCCCGCTTGCCTGACGAGGCCCGGATCATCTGGGCCTCCTTCCAGTTGGGATGCATATACACATACGCCCCATAGGCACCACTGAGATACGGTATGGTCAGCATACCGTTCAGCTCCACGCGCTGGTAGCGTCCCCGCACCTGATTGTCACTCGGCACGTAGAAACACCCGTCGCCAAAGGCCTTCACGGGGAATACCGCACCGGTACCCTTCACGATGACCACATCCTTCATCCACAGGATGTATTTGTTATACCATATATCCTCCTTGCCGACTGGTTCCTTCAGGTATGTCGTATGCTGGCGCAACAGGTATTTGCCGTTCTGGCGCACCATCTCCACGCCACCGACGGTCTCAAACTCCGGCTTCGCATCATAGTAGGCCTGCCCTACCCCGTCCCAATATGCGGGATGTCCGTCCAGATTCTCTCCTTCCACGACATCGCCCTCGGCAACCACCTTACCGAATAGTCTGACGCGCAGGTCCATACCGCTCTGGCTGATCACCGTCGAGCGACCCTTATAGACCTCATACGGATAGGTGGCAATGGCGAAATACGGACCCTCCGGGATGCGTCGGATATGTTCAAATTCGGGCTCACAGGTCACTTTACCGTCTTTCAGCACGCCATAGCGCCCGTCCTTGATAAAAATCTCCACGCCCGTACTCTTCTCACCATGTCGCTTGATACGTACCATCTCGAGGTTCACCAGCGTACGCTCGCTACCCTCACCGCGGATGATATACCCACGCCCGCTGCCCTGATAGCCCCTTCCGGTCATCTTCCCTTGGAACATCAGGTTCCAATCGCGGTCTTCGGTAGGCAGTCCGAAGGTCTGGTACATCCCCACCTGGTCCAGTATCACCACATAGTCTTTGTTGGGAATGTGGCGCATGCCACGGCCCACCTGCTGCAGGTATTTCGACAGCGACAGCGTCGGACGCGCCAGCTGGATGAATTCCACTTCGGGACAGTCGAAACCCTCCGAGAAGATATCCACGTTGACGATGACGTCCATCCGTCCTTCGCGGTAGGCCTCCACCAGCTGCTGGCGTTCCTCGGCAGGTGTCATCGCTTCTATCCAACAGCATTTCACGCCCTGCTTCATATAATAGTCTGCGATATGCTGTGCATGTTCGCGACTGATGGCATAGATGATGCCCTTCTTTCCTTTGGCAAACTGCTCGTACGACCGGTACAGGTGGGCTATCGACTCGGGGGAGTCCATCACGGTGGCCATCTCTTTCGTCTGGTAGTCTCCGTCCACCCCTCGCTTTTTCAGTCCTGCGATACGTCCCACCAGCATGTTATCGGGTGTCACCGAGACATATTCGAAGTCGCTCAGCCACCCTTTGTCGATGAAGCGCTGGATGGAGTACGACTCCAACAGCGTGTCAAACAGGTCCGTGAATCCGGTATAGTTCAATCGACAGGGTGTGGCGGTCAGTCCCAGGAATTTCGCCTCCGGCCACACGTCCCACAGCAGCCTATACGTCTTCGCCACGGCATGGTGCGCCTCATCCACTATCACCACCTTCGGCAAAAAATCCGTGAAATCCGTGCCATCCGTGTTCTGTATACGCCTCGACAGCGTCTGTATACTCGCCACGACGACCTGGTGCTCACTGGTAACCTCATCGATATCCTTCGTCCACCGGTCTATCACGCCATGTGGCACGCCAAACGAGTCCAGCGTCTGCGAGATCTGTCCGATCAGTTCCACGCGGTGCGCCACAATCAGCACGCCCCCGTTCTCACCTCTCACCTCTGCCCTCTCACCTCTCACCTCTGAATTCTCACCTCTCACCTCTATCTTCTCACCTCTAATGACCTCTGCCATCAGATACGTCTTTCCCGTACCTGTCGGCATCTGTACCATCACGCTACGATACTTCTTCCAGGCCGTTTCCAACCTGTCCTTCATCTCTCGCTGATAATCCCTTAACATAAAATCACGAAAGTTTTTCTTATATTATGTCAAAACAATACACATTTCTGCTGAAATGCATAGAACGTCAAAAATTACTGCAATCTCGGACTCCCACTCCGAAATTACATTTCTAAAAAAACACAACACTAATTTCAAACCGTTACAATCTGTAACGGTTTCATTTCCTTCTTTATTAAGCCTGCTCCGCAGGGAAATCTTTCAAAATTAATCCAAAATCTTTCAAAATGCTCCACAACTTGTGGAGTGATTTTCTGTGTCAGGAACCTGCTACATGACACACTATTAATGTATCTCCATCAGGCAACGGCCTCCTCTGCCCTCATTTGTTCTTCTATATAATTGATATATTCATCAGTATCTCCCATCTCGGTCAGGCGATCACGTACACTGATGACACCGTTTTGCGCAGTATGTGACCAAGCATAACCATGTGATGCCTCAGAAACAGAATTAAAATCTTTATCTTTCAGCTGCTTAATATATTTGTCAAGCATCTCAACATCACTCTCTGAGAGATAGCTCATATTAGGTTTCCCCACTGAAGTGATGTCCTTATTGTTTACAAAATGGAAACAATTCTGTCTTACGTCATCCACCTGATTGGCAAAATAGCTGTCCCCCCTTACGGCCTTAAAAAGGTCATAGACGCACGTTGGCACCGGACCGAAATCCATTCTAACGTAGCTATCTCCTGTAATAGTCCTACCGTATTTCGACAGATGTTCATTATCTGCGAAATAGAGTATCTTATGGCATCTATGGATGTCACACGTACCTCCCATATTCTGTAGGATATATAGGATCGCCTGTATAGCTACATCCTGTTTAAAGAGCTTCGTCGGTTTCATATCAATAGGGTTTCACGCTGCAAAGATAGTGCAAAATTTCGATTTAGCGAAGGAAATGGAATAAATTTTCATTTCTGAGCGTGAGAAAGTTACGAATAAGTGAGTAAAATACCAAATTTATTTGAGCATTTTCGATGTAGAGCAAATTCTTCAATTCTCTAATTCTTGATAATTAACGACTAATTAACGGTCATTAATGTTCAAAAGAAAATATCCGTCAAATCCGTGTCATTCTCTGACCAAGGTACAGAGTGTGGCCTTGCAATCGTGTTCGTTCCTCTCCGTGGTTCCAAGTACATCCTCAGCCGTTCCGAGTGCCTTGCCTTTTCGCTTAGCTCGTCAAGTAATTTTTTATCAACAATCATGAACCTTTCACCATTAATCATGAACCATAAATTAAAACGCGGGCCCCAACAGTAATTTGGTTTTGAAGCACGTTGGAGCCCGCAGATGCTGTCTCACGACAGTAATGGATTGTAATACGCTATCGCGCTTCTCGATGTAAACAGTATTGCGAAATTATTTGTTCTTTATTTGTTCCTACTGTTTTGCTCCGTCCCAGCAAGCGACTACTCTCGCTCTACCCAAGCTCTACCCATACTCACCGAGTATGCCTAGAGTAAGCCTAGAGTATGGCTACAAGCAGCCTAGAGTATGGCTAGAGTATGGTTGTGCACCTCCTGTGGGCTTCTTCATACACAGATTCAAGCAGACCTGGTCCTAGCGTGTTATACACCTCAAAGACCGCCCCTCGTATCTGATATGTCAGTTCGTTGTCTGTCATGTGATATCTGTGTTATCTGTGAAATCTGTGTGACGATTTTATTAACAAATTAAATTTTTATAGTGCAATGAAAAAGTTATTCCAAAAGATCCTTGTAAAGGTATTCAAAAAGGTCATTAAGAAGGCCGAGTCAAACAACGATGTTGTACTTCCCGAGGTGGTTGACGATCCTGTCGAGCCTGTCGAAGGAGAGCCCGGTGGCGACTCGAAAAAGGCGCTCTGGAAGTTCCTGCTCCAGACCCTGATCAGCATCCTCACGGCTATCCTCACTGCACTTGGTGCTACCTCTTGCATGGGTATCCACTAATCTCTCTCACCTGCCCTTCCGCTCCACAAGGGGCGGAGGGCTACTTTATCAGTAAAATCCGTTAAATCCGTGTTCAAATATAAATTATGAAATCATGTATAATATCAAATATCTTCTCGTCAATGATGCCGGTAGTAAAAGCCGTGCTTGTAACTCTCGTCATCGCTTTATCCCTCACATCGGACACTGCATCCCAGTTGGTCAAGCTGCGTGAGCACTGGCCCAACGCCAAAATACTGGGAGTCTCAGAACTGGACATCGCCTCCTCTCATGCTCCCGTCCGAGTAAATCCTTGGATGAACGAGCTACGCAGTCGTTTAAGTGACCTTCCGTGACTGATAACTCTACACTCTAAACACTCAACTTTAAACTTTCAAAAGAGACTTCCCACCCCGGAGGTCTCTTTTTTAGAATTAACGGCACAAAGGTACTGACTAATTCGGAGATCGCCTAAATAGGGGTTGGATGCTTACTCATCGTCCCCGTGACGATAGGTTAACATCTCCGGGCCAATGGCCCCGCTGACAGAACCTGCACTGGAGATTATAAAGAGAGTGGCATGTACCGAGCAGGCATTTACCTAAATGAGACTACACCTTCTTCATGAACATAGCCTTTGAAGCCAATTTCCGTGCATAATGCCGGATACGTGTCTTTACATCATCATTCAACGGGTCGTTATATCTCAAATCGACATGCATGGGAAGACTAATCTTACTCTCTGTGTAGACATCAATCGTGGTGTCTACATAGTCATTCCCGTTCATCGGGGCATAAACGATCTGGGCAGTCATACCGTTGGGTCTTTCATTTACTCCGTCGTATTTCATCTTGCTTTCCTCCGATTCCGACCATTCGTTGACAGCCTTAACATCTATCGGACGGATAGTGGCAAGTCCTATGAAAGCACTACCCTTGATTTCAATCGTCTTTCCATGAGCCACGCAAAAGTCCTCGTCACAATAGCGCAGTCTCAGCAGCGATGCATCTCGTTCGTTCCACTTGGGCTGAAACGCTTCCTCCTTGATTTTATCCTTGCTGACACTGTACATCAGAGGATGATGGATACAGCGCACACACAATTCCTCGTCGTCAATGGTCTTGTTTACTAACTGCGAAGCCATCAGATAGATTTTAAGATTACGTCGCGCAACAGTTCCGGAACAGAATTAAAATCAGTCTCAACACCTTCAGATGCCTCATTTTGTCCATCAGTGAAATCAGTAAAGAAACCCAACTTGTGAGTACCAATTTCAATGCTGATTTCTCCCCTTCGCGACATCAAATCAATCACAATATTTCCATAGGGGGTATATGATATCTCGTCAGCTTCGGGCGAAGCCTCCAAAAGTGACAAGGCATTGACGAATCTATAGGCATTGTTAAGAACGCCCTCTTTCAAATAGCACCCAGACTGTCCAATCTCGCTAAGACGCAATTTCCTTAACAGCAGCCATCGTAGAGCCCAAATATCCGTCCCATCTGTCATAAGCCAGCGTGTTAAATGTGAAAAGCGACCTGCGTGGTTCGTTGATACCCTGGATAATATCCGATGTCGCTCCATTCTTATAGCCGATGAACTTAAAGCCCGCATCACTCACCTGCCTAAGTTCCGTATTTGCTTTATTAACATTCAAGCTCAACGAGATTTCTCTGACAGGCTCAAACTTGGCATAATTCCTGCGAATATACGTGTCGCTGCCTATCAATTCGCGATATTTTGACGGTTGCTCGATGCGCGGTCTCACAAAGAAAGAAATTACCGCCTCTTTTACCGAGTGGCATGCCGCTGAAGAATGCAAATGTTCATTGAAATCCATACGTTATATACAAAACTCCATGCAAATATACTACTTTTCTTCAAAAACGGATGCAAAATTACTGCCAAATTGTCATTGCATTGTTGTTTTTTTTGCGATTTTAACAAAATAATTATGTTATTTAACGATTTGTTTGCACGGATTTAAAATATATTTAGAAAAAACATCATTTATGCCATCGTCCCCACTGTGGCCAAAATACATATGAGCAGAATTACCAATGTTCCTATTAAATTTTGAATCAAATTCTGTTCAATTTCCACTCGAAGAGTGTTTTAAAAAGAAAAACATGAATGCAACCAAATATTTATCCGTTTCATCCGTCCGATCCGTGTTCGTTCACCTCCGGGGTTCCGTAGTCCCAAAGAGGAACTCTTCCGTTCCTACGGGATCGTAGGCTCTGTCTTTTGCTTCGAATATCACGGTTCCATCCGCGTGGGGAATGAACGTATGATATACATTCCTTGGCACCTGTACCACCCTGCACCCAGAATCCGCAGCAAGTGTTACGCGCTCCAGCTCATGTCTGTCATCATCATACGTCATTTCATCCCCTCTTCCTCTCAGTACAATCACCGTCTCCGATGTCTCCGTATGGCGATGAATGGGAATTACCGTATCTTTCATCATCACGTTCAACATCCGCTGCGAAGTATCTTTCCAGTCTGGATTACTATCAAACGCCTGCGTTCTCAGGTCAAAATTCATCCTCAGCCTTGGCGATGCCTTTGCCTGCACCGACACCTCGTCCAATAGTTCCTCATCTATTACTTTCATCCTTCAATTTTCAATTATCAATTCTCAATTGTCAATTTGATAAGTTTTCCATTTTCAATTCCCTAAAAACGCAGGCTCCGCTCCGTTTGATTTGGTTTTGAAGCTGGCGGAGCCTGCTGAGGAACTGTCATCACGACAGAAATATCTTTTACCTTGGCGACTATTAACCTTTAACCGCAAACCTTTAACCGCTAACCCATCTTCGCCCCCAGCATGGGACCGTCGACCAGATATTTCATGCCACGCCAGAAGCGTTTGTTCTCACGATGGGTGAAACCTCCAAACTTCACC
>ONKX01000075.1 GCA_900318555.1 uncultured Prevotellaceae bacterium
ATTCATGGCATTGTTGGATAGCAACAAATAACCCTAAGGCCCTTTGGCGTTCGAAGAAAAAGTTGCTAAAAGCATTGAAAATAATCGGGAAAACATTTGGTTTTCTCGATATTTTTTTGTAATTTTGTACTCACAAGCATGGAGTTGTGAGTACGAGTGAAGGCTGCGGCTCGGAAAAGCCTGAGCAAGCTCAATTTTCACTCACCTTGCACTTCACTTGTAATGTGAAATTAACCCTATTTATTCACCTTTAAAAACACACAACGCTATGAACAAAACAGTAAAAACAGTACTCAAGGTCCTCGGTTACATCATCGCTGCCCTCCTCGGCGCAGCAGGCGAAGCCGTGATGATGTAAAAGACGAACACGAATCTCACAAATCTTACGAATAATCCAAGTACAGAAAAAATTCGTGTAATTCGAGAGATTCGTGTTGACACTATGGACTACAAGTGAAAAGGAAGCGGCAAGTAAAAAAACGGGCTCATCGTTTGGTGGGCTCGGATTTTTTTCGTACCTTTGCGCACTAAGTGCGAGAGACTGCTCACGCTCTCACACCTGAAGGTATGAGTGTGGCGTTGCAATCTCACACCTGAAGGTATGAGTGTGGCGTTGCAATCTCACACCTGAAGGTATGAGTGTGGCGTTGCAATCGGCCAAATGCATGCGAGCTTGCTTGGCCCTCGCTTAACCGCAGCCTTCGCAGGCAAATATGTAATACAAGAACAACATGAACAAGATTGCTTTAACCTTGATGATAGCGTTTCTGTCGGCCATTAACGCTTCTGCGCAGATTCACAAGATGGAGCGGCGCGACTCGATTGACCGGACGTATAATCTGAACCCCGTGGTAGTGACGGGTTCAGGGCATCACCAGCGACTGAAGAGTACGTCGACACCGGTCAGCGTCATCAGCAGTCAGGAGATTCGGGAACAGGGCATTAAGACGTTTGACGGTGCACTGACCCGCCTGATGCCACAGGTGTCGATGGCCCCGAACAGCATGGGCTCGCAACTGCGGTTGAACGGACTGGGCAACAAGTATATCCTCATTTTGATTAACGGTCAGAAGCTGTCGGGCGACATCTCGAACAATGTGGATCTGAACCGCATCAACATGGCGCGCGTAAAACGTATCGAGGTGCTCGACGGCGCGGCATCGTCGCTATACGGCAGCGACGCCATTGCGGGTGTCATCAACATCATCACCGACCAACCTGCGGAGTCGCTTGTCAGTGTTGCCAACGACATCCGCATCAGTGGACATGGGGTGCTGACGGAGAGTGCTACGCTCGACATCTATAAGGACGGTTTCGGCTCGTACACGTCGTTTACCCACGACCGCGCCGACAGCTATCGCAACAACGACCTGGAATATGTGAAGGGCTCGGACACCGAGACGCAACGGTCGATAGCACCATTGTTTACAGGCTATCGCGCGAACATTCTGGGGCAGAAATTCACCTATGCTCCCAGTCAGCATCTGGCGCTGAATGCGGGGCTGGACTATTCGTATAAAATCACCGACCGCCCCAACACCAACCCCGACGTCACGGGCGGTACCGACTACGAGATGCGCTATAAAGGACTGCGATGGAATGTGGGTGGCATCTATAAATTTACGCAGAAGAACTCGCTGCAGGCCGACTTCACGGTGGATCGTTTCCGCTACGGAAAGGAATATGACGTGGAGACCAAGACGAATGCCGTTGGCGACTACGTGGAGTCGAAGAAGCAGCGCATGATGGAGGGACAGGCGAAGGCCATCCTCGGTCTGACCAGCAACTCTACGACCATCTTCGGAGCCGACTGGCGCAAGGATTATCTGACCGCCACCAGTGGCAACATCGACCAGCATGTGTATTCGTTGGCGGCCTATGCCCAGCACGAGGCGAAGGTTCGCGTGGGAAGAGGGTTTGCTACGGCTACCGTCGGTCTGCGACTTAACAACCACGAGACCTTCGGCACCCACCTGACACCGAAAGCGACGCTGATGTATGCCCCGGGCAATTTCCGTTTCCGCGCCACCTACTCGGCGGGCTTCCGTGCTCCCGGCCTCGACGAGCTCTACTATCACTACTTCTCGGTGAATCGTGGCAAGGCGCAAATCAGTTTCGGCAACAAGGACCTGAATCCCGAGAAGAGCAACTATTTCGCGCTGAATGCCGAATATCGCGACGACGTGATCGCCGTCAGCGTGACGGGGTACATCAACCGCATCAACGATATGATTGTCAAGGAGAATGTTCCCGTGGACGACGCCAGTCGCCAGATGCTGATGAAGGAGTTTCCGGAAATGACGCAGGACCAGGCCGACAAGATGGTGAGCTACGCGCTCTATCAGAACAGCGACGAGGGTGACGTGAAGGGCGTGCAGGCAAACGTATCGGCAAATGTGTTCCGAGGCTTCAACCTGTCGGCCAACTACGCTTACACCTATGCCCGCACTAAGAGCGACGACGAGTGGACGGTGTTGGAGCGTAGCATCCGCCATGCGGCAACGATTGCTGCGAACTATCGTCACACATGGGGACGTTACACGCTGAACGCCAACCTGAACGGGCGGTTGCAGTCGAAGACCTATTACACGGGGGCTTACGAGGATGCACCGGGCTTCGGACTATGGAACCTGAATACGACCCACGCTTTCGACGTGACGAAGTGGGCTTATCTGGAGCCGAGCATCGGTGTGGATAACATATTCAATAAGGTTGACCGTCGTATCGATTCGTCGACGCGCAAGTATGCACTCTATTCCCCTGGGAGAATGTTGGTGGTAGGACTGAAGGTAAGATTCAAATGATGATGAAAGCAGCAATTCTGATAGCAGCACCCATGAGCGGCTCGGGCAAAACGACAATTGCCAGAGGGTTGATGGCGTTGATGACACAGAAGGGCTACAAGGTGCAACCGTTCAAGTGCGGGCCGGACTATATCGACACGAAGTTCCACGAGGCGGTGTGCGGAAGGCCCAGCGTGAACCTCGACACGTTTATGGCGACGCCAGAACATGTGAGAGAGTTGTTTGAGCACTATGGCTCCAACGCGGATGTGTGTATCGTGGAGGGCATGATGGGCTTGTTCGACGGCTACGACCGCGAACGTGGTTCGTCGTATGAGATTGCCCGCGTGCTGGACATTCCAGTGGTGTTGGTGGTGGATGCGAAGTCGGCAGCCTATTCGATGGCGGCATTGCTATCGGGGTTTATCAATTTCAGAAAGGACGTCCGCATCGCAGGCGTGATATTCAATAAGGTGGGCTCGGAACGGCATTTCGCCATGCTCCAGCAGGTGTGCACGGACTTGGGCGTCGAGTGTCTGGGGTATCTGCCTAAGGATGCTTCGTTGGAACAAGGCTCACGCTATTTGGGACTGGACTTTTCAGAGAATATGGAGCATCAGTCACTCATTAAACTATTGGAGGAACACGTAAAATGGCAAAAACTGTTAGCGCTCTGATAGCCCGCAACAAGGAGTCGTTTTCGTTTCTGTATCAAGAGACGATTGACAACTTCGCACAGGTTCGGTTCTTCGACCCTGAGACGGAGGTGCCTTCGTTTGAAGGTATCGACCTGTTGTATCTGCCGGGGGGCTATCCGGAAAAGCATTTGGAAGCGTTGGTGAGAAACGAACGTTGTCGCAGGGCCATCAAAGACTATGCCGAGCAAGGAGGCAGGATCGTAGCAGAATGCGGTGGTATGATGTACCTCTGCCAAAGCATCGTGACGGATGATGGCGAGTATGCGATGTGTGGCGTACTGCCCTACTCTATCAGCGCTCGCACGGCAGACCGTAAACTCTCGCTGGGTTATCGACGTTTCGTACTCGATGGCAAAGAATACCGTGGCCACGAGTTCCATTATACGCAATTTTACAGAGGTGAGGGGTCAGAGGTGAGAGGTGAGAGAATACCTTCTGCCGCCCAAGTCTACGATGCCAAAGGCGAACCTGTCGATACGCCAGTATTCAGATATAAGAATGTATTAGCAAGCTATACGCATCTCTATAACATTGAACGTTGAACATTGAACGTTGAACATTGAACGTTGAACTATGAACGATAAACTCCTCCATCCTATTATGTTTGCCGGAACAGGCAGCGATGTCGGCAAGAGCATCGTGGCTGCAGCCTTCTGTCGGATATTCCGTCAGGACGGCTATCAGCCCGCACCTTTCAAGGCACAAAATATGGCGCTAAACTCCTATGCCACACCAGAGGGCTTCGAGATTGGCCGTGCGCAGGCTGTACAGGCCGAGGCCGCCGGCATCCCCTGTCATACGGATATGAATCCATTGCTTCTGAAACCTCAGAGTGACCATACTTCTCAGGTGGTATTGAACGGCAAACCCATCGGCAATAAGGATGCCTACGATTATTGGAGAAAAGGAGGTGAGAGGTCAGAGGTAAGAGGTGAGAGAATAGATTATAGGCAGGAAGTTTGTGACGCTTTCGACCGTTTGGCAGCGCGTTATAACCCCATTGTGATGGAGGGCGCAGGCAGTATTGCGGAGATCAACCTAAAGGACCGCGATTTGGTGAATATGTCGATGGCCCGTCATGCGAAGGCTGATGTCATCCTTGTTGGCGATATTGACCGCGGTGGTGTATTTGCTTCCGTCTATGGCAGCATCATGTTGCAGACACCCGAAGATAGGAAACTTATCAAAGGTATCATCATCAACAAGTTTCGTGGCGATATGCGCCTCTTCGACGAAGGCCGCAAGATGCTCGAAGATATTTGTGGCGTACCGGTCTTGGGTGTGATACCCTATTACAAAGACATCTATATTGATGAAGAGGATAGCGTGGCATTGGAACAGAAGCGCCGAGAGTTAGCTGAGGGCAAAGTGAACGTGGCAGTCGTCCTTTTGCGACATATCAGCAACTATACCGATTTCGATACGTTAGAGCGTGACCCCCGCGTCAATCTTTTCTATACCAACAACGTCGCTGATATCCAGCAGGCCGACATCATTATTCTGCCTGGCACAAAAGCCACGCTCGACGACTTAATGGAGTTGCGTCGTAACGGTTGTGCACAGGCCATCCAGCGTGCTCATCGTGAAGGTAAGATGGTGGTTGGCATCTGTGGAGGTTATCAGATGTTAGGTCAGACGATCAACGACCCTGATGGCATTGAGGGTAGCATCACGAGTCTGCCCGGTCTTGGACTATTGTCCATCCACACCACGATGACTTCGGATAAGACCACCCGTCAGGTGACGTTTGCCTTCGAAGGTCAGGAATGTCAAGGGTATGAAATCCATCAGGGTGTCAGCGATACAGACCAAGCCATCCTGCAGACAGACCATTGCATCGGTACATACATTCATGGCTTCCTCGATAATGCACCCGTCATTGAGCACTTGCTAAGCAAGTTTGCAGTTCAGCGTTCCCCGCTGAATAATCATGCAGACTTGCGAGCCTTTAAAGACGAGCAATACGACAAACTGGCGGCTCACGTCCGCCAGCATGTCGATATCAAGCGTATCTACGATATTTTAGGCATATGAATGCATGCCTCCCAACAGGTAGTTCACACCGAAATAGGTCATGAGAATGGTGAGGAACGCCAACGCCATGTAGAGGCGGAAAGACCTGTCTGACAAGTGGAAGGATTTGTGGGCAGGAACGGCATAAACCATGAAGGTGATGAGCGCCCACGTCTCTTTAGGATCCCACGACCAGTAGTTGCCCCACGACACGTTGGCCCAAATGGCGCCAATGAAGATGCCGTAGCCAAGGAATGCGAGTGCCGGATAAAGCATGGCGCGAACAAAGATGGCAACGAACAGCAGTAGATAGGCCATGATGATAGTAGATACGTGGACGGGCAACAGCCAGGAGTTGAGCACCGGCAAAGGATGGTTGGCCGAAGAATACTTGCCCAGGAAGTGGTAGAGCAGGAAGGCGTAAACGAACAGGAGAAGAACGGACAACAGCTGGTAGCGACGCCCTCGCAATTCGGATAACTGATTGCGGAACTGGCCCTTGGGGTCGATGAGTATCCATAGCAACGCCACAAAGAGCAGCGCATAGCCGCAATAGGTAACGGGGATTCCCCACGGGTCGCTATTCATGGCGAGGATGCTGCCTTGCAAGTCGGGGTCGAAGTCCATCTGATAGAGACGGATGCCGCTACGACTGGCAATATGGTTCATCGAGATGGTAACGGGCTCGTCATCAATCGTGACGCGTGAAATATAGTCAGACGGATCGTCGCTGTCGTCGTAATATTTGATTTCGAAGTCATCGAGACTGATGGTGAACGGCAAATGGTGAAGGCGCATGTCGCGCGTGAGATACTCATTTGTAGGTATTCCCTTACGCAAAGGGACGACACCCTGCACGGCTGTCAGATGTGTCAACAAGGCACCGGCAAGAATGACAAGGAACGACAGATGAAGCACCACGATCGACGGGCGGCGAACCTTGCACTTGACAAACCAGAAGATGCCTGCCGCCGCCAGCAAAGCCCACAAAGCAGAAAACCACCATGCACCATAGATGTTTTCTGCGACAAACTCCGTGCCTTGACTATTCTCAATGATTGTGGCGGCTGCCATGACGGCAACTACCACAATATATAGGATAACGACGGTCTTCTTCATACTATTTTAACGGAAAAACCGCCCGTTTATTATATCGCCTCGATGAATTTAATGACGGCGTCACGATCGTCCTTCGACAGATGGAAGAACTGTTCGGTAGCGCGATAGCCATCCGACTGTTTCGAATAGCCGTGCCACATAATCGCCTCAAGGACGGTGCGTGCGCGACAGTCGTGCAATCGGTCGTCAGCACCCGTCAGCAAACGGCTCAGTCCGCGACCCCACAACGGTGTAGTGCGACACCAACCCGTGCGGATGTCGTTCTTCATGAACAGGCGATGCTGTACCATATCGGTATAGGGCCAGATGGTCTGATTGGGATATTTCGGCAACATCTTGCTCGCATCCTTACCGACACTCTTGGCGTAGGCCTTCGTTGAGGCATCCACCCACATATCGTCCTTGCCAGTCTTCCACGACGGACGGTGGCACTGGGCACAGCCCATCTTCGAGAACAGCTCCTTGCCGCGCTGTACCTTCGTGTCGTTCAGATTACGGGCAGCAGGAACTGCGAGGCCACGGTGCCAAACCATAAACTGATAGTACTGTTTGTCGGTCATCTCATCTTTGCCATTGTAAGGTGCTCCAAAATAGAGATACTTGTCGAAAGTCTCCTTCTTGGCAATCGACGAACAGCTCAGAATCTCGTTCACACGATTGGAAATGCCCTCTTCGGTGCCATCGGCATAGTAAGGATGCAGGATGCTTGACTCCGCAGCACCATGCTCCTTGATATATTTGAGCACATCCTCATCCTCGCTCTGCGCCTTTGCCCAAGCGGGAGTGGTGTAAAGCCAGTGACGGTCGCTACGGGTGACGTTGGTGATGTTCCAAATGGCGTTAGCACCAGCTCCGTCCTGTAATGTGCCGCGCGTCATAGCGTAAGTGAAACGCTTCAGGGGACCGTGGTCGCCATGGAAGGTACCTGTGTCATTATAACCGGCAGAATAATAGGCAGAAGCCTTGAACTTGCCAGCCTCCTTGTCCCACATGGCAGGATTCAGTTCGACGTATGGAGCCTCAGCTTTCCATTGCGCCTCGATTTCCTCGTCATCAATGGCATCGAGCAGACCTGTGCCATAAACGCCAATGGTCGATTCCAGGCGAACATCATAGTTTGATGGCTTCGGATTGGTATTGAAAGCCGACTGCGGAATGCGCACCTCCGGATAGATGAGGGCATAGGTCTCGCCATCCGCAAACTGCATGGGCAGACCACTCTCCATCTCCGTGACATTCTTCCACTCTATCGTGATCTGGCTCTCATCGATGGGTGCCTTAAAAGGTGACATGGCCTGCGTCTGAGGCATTCCCGTTACTTCCGTGATATAGCCATTGGTATCAGGATGATAGATGACCAGCAGATAACCGTTGCCGATGGTGTTGGCACGATACTCCGTCTGGCGCTTGCCGTGACCATAGCTGGGGTGACAGGCAATACATGAGTTACGAACCCAAGCAGGACCTAGACCCTTTCGGGGCTCCTGCTCGAAGGTATAAAGCTTCTCGAAGAAGCCCTCACCAACAATGAAGTCTTCCTCCATACCAGCCTGATTGGTCACTGCCGGAGCAGGAGCCGAATAGCTGGCTTTTTCTGTGGTTCCCAACTGTCCACCAGGATACCATTCCTCGGCAGTAAAGTTTCCAACAGCCTTGCCAAACGTCTGTTCCTCAGGCGTCAAAGGGCCTAGATTCGACAGGCTGTCGTTATCGTCGGAACATGCTGACAGCATTGGGGCTGCCAGCATGCTCACGAAAAATAGTCGTGATAGTTTGTTCATATTTGATGTCTGTTAATGATTATTCTTCTGTCTCCCAATCCTCATCGTCCTCGAAGTTGATGTTCCAGATGGTGCAGCAGTAGCATCGCACCAATCTTATTGATAGCATCATTGAAAGCACCAGTAACCTTAGTGTTAACATCATTCTTGTTGACACTGGCAAAGAAAGCATTGAAACAAACGTTGGCTGCATTGCCGTTGGTGCTGCCATACCACACATTACGGATAGAGCGGATGTTATCCTGGAAGTCCTTGATGGAGTTGTAACTATAGGGTGACTCCACGTAAGACACGTCGCCAGCAGAGAAAGGATTGGCAATCTTGGCGGTACCAACCTCGTTGGCTATAGCCACACACGAACCCTCGTCGTTGCTCAACACCTGGGCAACGGCGGCCTTCAGTGAGCTGAAAGTACTCTTACTGCCATCAAAGCCTGCCGTAATAAGATTGGTACCATAGCTCAGACCAGCCTCAGTAGTGTAATCGAGACCTGCAGCCTTAACAACATTGACGCGGTTAGCATTCTGAGCGGTTTCTCCCTCCCAGGCAACCTGCAACTGGAAGCAACGTTCCTTCAGAAGTTTGCAAATAGTCTGGGCATATGCCAATTCCTGAGCACCGCTGACTTTCTCGAAGTTCTTGTAGGTGTCGTTACCCTGCAACTCGGCAACCTTACGAGGCTGACCGTCGCGGAACAAGATGAACTCCAGGGCGTGGAAACCGAGAATGGTGGCATCTTCCAGCATCTCTTCATCCATACCATTGTTGAAATAGCTCAGCAACAGCGTGCGGTTCAAAGGCCAAGAATCGATGGTGGGGTCGATGTCGAAATCACTGGCAGCACCCATAAGAAAAGCCTCCGACTGCTCCCAGTTCAGTCGTGCGGCCTTGAAATCTGTGCACGCCTTGTCAATCTGTGCCTGGGTAATGGTATTGACGGTCAGACCGTTGAGGGTCTTCTCCAAATCCTCAACGTCGTTGGCCAGATTGGTGTATGTAGGTATGATTACGTTGCTAACCAATCCTGTCAGTACTTGACGCAGATATTCCTCCTGCTCTGCGGTCAGACTTGCTTGAGCAATGATCTTATTAGCGTTCTCAAACTGGTTTACAACATCAGCACAAGCATCAATGGCCGCTGTACCATATGAACGGTCTTTGTACTTGTCGACATTGTCATTGTTGTTGTCGTTGCTGTCACTGCTACAGGCAGTAAATGTCATCATACCCATTATCAGGGCCAAAGAGTAAATAATCTTTTTCATTTCTTTTTCTATTATTATTTCGTTATATCGTTATTCCGTGATTTCGATTAAAGGAAGAATCCCTCATACGCCACTCCAATATTGAAGCTGGGTTCGTCGTTGTAGATGGACTTGAGGAACCGCTTCGAATATTCGGCCTTGACGACCACCTGAGGCACGGGATGATAGTTCACACCAAATGCCATACGCTTTACGGCAGTATAGTCGTAGGCCGTACCCTTGGTATTGCTGGCGTAGGGGTTATATGCTTCGTAGCGACCAAAGACGTATAGTTTCTGATTATCCTCACGCATCGATGCAATCTGCGAGAACACGTCGTAACCGGCTTCGATACCCACAGCATAGGCATTCTTCGACACAAAGGCCGAGTGCTTGTAAGGCGACTTTGAGTTCAGGCGGTTATACACATATTTCAGTTGTTCTGCATCACCCAGATAGCCATAGTCGGCCTGTCCGCGAACAATCCAGTTGTGGGCTTTATACGTGAAGTCGAAGGCACCAATAGCCACTACGCCTTTGTATTCCGCATCCACGCCATTGGCATTGCGCGGATAGCTGTTTCCGATGCTATGACCATAGTATCCGCTGAGTCCTATGCGCAAGCCAGGAACAGTGTAGTTATCCAGACGAAGAGATACGCCATACTTATTGGCAACGTCAAACTCCAGTGGCGACTTATGGCCTTTCTTAATCCAGCCGACATTGGTGAAGTTGTCGGCATTCAGACCTGCCACGAACTGCGCCTCGTATCGGAAGTCTTTATATCGGCCCCACAGCGATACACCCGTCTGGTGCCACGTACAGGGCATGATAGTACTCTCACCCTCAGGACGATAGACGGTGAAGAAACTCAACGGTTCGTGATGGGCGTTAGTCAAGCCGACAGGCACCACGATATGTCCAGCGCGGATGTTGACGGCACGCGAGAACGACTTCTGAATCCAGAACTGCTCCAGCTCTACCTCACCACCTTTCTCAGTCTCCTGTTCCCATTCTCCGCCTTCTTCGTCTTCCTTCTCGTAAGCAATGCCGTTGCCTCCGTGTTCGAACTCAATCTCGGTACCGAACGTCCAGCCCTTGCCGAAGTCGTAACCTAAATAGATGACTGCGTGGGGAATGTCGAAACGTCCGTGACTGGGGTCGTTCTTGTGTTCCTCGGGTTGACTGTAGCGGCTGACATGGTCGCTATAGAAATTGCGCGAGAACACCGCCTCGCCATAGCCTCCAACGCTAAGGCGTGAGCGACGGATGCTGTCTCCGTCGTTTCCCGCCCAGCAGTTTAAACTAACAAATACAAATAATGCGAATCCAATTCTTTTCATTTTCACATACACTTTCAATTTCGGCTGCAAAGGTAAGGAGTTTCAACAAATACCACAATACCTAAAAATGATGAAATGCCTTCAGGACTATTGCATGTTTCATGGAAAATGATTAATTTTGCACCGTCAAATTATTAATAAGGTACGCAAGATGAAGAACGTGAAGATGTATGAGGCGGGCGACAAGATGATAACGCTCATCAAGGACAACTACAGTGTGTTGCAGGCATTGGGTTCGTTTGGCATTAACCTGGGTTTTGGCGATAAGACGGTCAGCGAGACATGCCAGATGAACGGAGTGGATACCTACACTTTCCTCGCAGTAGTCAACGCACAACTGAACGACATCACCACTTATGAGGATGACGAACAAATCAACGTGCCTACGTTGTTGCACTATCTGAAAGCCAGCCACACGTACTATCTTGACTTCCAACTGCCTTTTATCCGCCGCGAATTACAGGAAAGCATCAGCGAGAACGATGCGCTGGGCATGCTCATCATGAAGCTTTATGAGGAATACGCGCAGGAGATTCGTCGCCACATGAAATACGAGGAGAAAACGCTCTTCCCCTATGTCGAATCGCTACTTGAAGGCCGTCCTATGAACGACTATAACGTTGAGACTTTCTCGAAGCACCACGAACAGACGGACAAGAAGCTTCGCGAGTTGAAACTCATGATTATCAAGTATCTGCCAGCCGATGCACATCGTAACAACCAACTGACGGCAACGCTGTACGACATCTACAACAACGAGGAATGGTTGCGCCAACACGCAGAGGTCGAGGACCATATTTTCACGCCAGCCATCAAACGCCTCGAACGCACCACCAATCGGGAAGATGTCTCGAAGAATATTTCGCAAATGGTGTTCAAGAGTGGACAGGACGCCAACGAAGCACTCAGCGACCGCGAACGTGATGTCATCATCGGTGTCGTGCAAGGCCTGCAGAACAAGGAGATTGCCGATCGTCTGTGCATCTCCGTCAATACCGTCATTACCCATCGCCGCAACATTGCGCGCAAACTACAGATTCATTCTCCTGCGGGCCTCACCATCTATGCCATCGTGAATGGCCTCGTAGATATCTCGAGTGTGAAGCTATAAAAATCAGAAGTATTTCGTAATCTTCGCGTTCTGGAAGTTGTTCATCTCGTTCATCATCCGAACAGCGGAATCAATGATGGGAAACGCGCATAAGGCACCTGTTCCTTCGCCTAATCGCAACCCCAAATGCAACAAAGGTTTGGCATCCACCATGTCAAGCATCATCTTGTGACCGCTCTCATCGCCACAATGGGTGAAGACCATGTAGTCTTGCGAGGCAGGATAGAGCTGGATAGCGGCCAAAGCGCAAGCCGTCATGATAAAGCCGTCGACTAATATAACAAGGTGTTGCTCGGCAGCACGAAGCATGGCGCCAATAGCAGCAATCATTTCGAAACCGCCGAAATAGGCAAGAGACCCCTCCAACCTCCCCTGCTTAGGGGAGGCTTTATAGTTTGCAACAGCACGGCTAAGAACCTCATATTTATGACGAATACCATCGTTGTTAAGACCAGCGCCAGCACCGATGCACTCCTTTAACGGAATATCGCCAAACAGACTCATCCAGATGCTCGAAGGCGACGTGTTGCCAATACCCATTTCTCCAATGCAAAGGACACGGCAGCCCTCAGCAATGCAATCGTCGACCAAATCGACGCCCACAGCAATGGCCTGATTAAATTCCTCCTCACTCATGGCGGGTTCATATAGGAAGTTCTTGGTGCCACGGGCAATCTTCCTGTCGATAATCGGTAATCTCTCACCTCTCACCTCTAACCTCTCACCACTAAAATCGTAGTCAACACCCACATCCACAACACGCAACTTGAAACCATGCTGACGGCAGAACATATTGACGCCGCCACCGCCTCGGGTGAAGTTAATCATCTGTTGCCAGGTGACTTCACGGGGCGATACACTCACGCCCTCGCGTTCAATGCCATGATCGCCACCTAAAAGCAGATGACAAGGATGCGCCAACGAAGGCTCTAAGGTCTGCTGAATCAGACACACCTGCATCGCCAACTCTTCCAATCGCCCTAACGAACCTTTGGGTTTATTCAGGTTATCGATCTTTGCTTGTATCGCCGCCTGCATCGAGCGGTCTACAGGATGAATGTCGAATGTTCTATTCATGTTGTCGTTATATCGTTATAACGTAATCACGTCCTTATTTTACCTTTACAGGTATTCCACTCACCATCAGTATAACTTCATCAGCCTTCTGCGCAATATACTGGTTCATCCAACCTTGTAGGTCAGTAAACCTGCGCTGAAGGGCATTCTCGCTGACGCCACCCAAACCTATCTCGTTGGTTACAAATATATAGGTAGCATCGTGATTGGTAAAGGCGTCAAACTCAGCCTTTGCCAACTCTAACGATTTGTCGACGTTGGAGTCGTTTGCAAAGAAGAAGTTCGTAAGCCACAACGTCACACAATCGATGACCACCACCCTACCCGTCAGGTGGTGACGGCTCAGATGGATTTCCTCCTCGATATTCGTCCATTGAGGACCACGTCGCTCTTGGTGCCAGCGGACACGTTCACGGAACTCATCGTCCCACACCTTGGCAGTAGCCACATACACGGGACTATCCGATAGGCTTAACGCCAATTCCTCGGCTTTTGTACTTTTGCCAGAACGTTGGCCGCCAGTAATGAGAATGATCTTTTTCATAGGGCACAAACAACTAAATAAACTGCCAGTTCTACCAACAGACACACCGCTCCACAACAGTCACCTGTATAGCCTCGGAGCTTGTTCCAAATAAGCAGATAGAGGAAATACATCACGACGCAAGGCAGGAAGATGACCAGTTCCCACGGCAGTCCCGTATACCACAGATATAACCCCATCGGCAACAGTCCTTGTATGGCGAGGCCGACGCCTGCACGCCAGTCCATCTTGCGATAGACGGTCTTTGCCTTCGCCTCTTCTTCACGTCGGGCATAAGGCATCATCATGATGAGCTGTGCCGTCACCATGCGGGCGTAAGGTGATGCCGCAAGAATAGTCAGTGCCGCCAGCGTGGGAGTCATTGACAAGAGCGTTGCTGCTAATAAAAGATGGTAAAGGATGAGGCCGATGACTCCATACGTGCCGATGTGCGAGTCTTTCATGATGGTGAGGATGCGGTCGCGGTCAGAGCCTCCACCTCCAAAACCATCAAGGAAATCCGCCAGTCCGTCTTCATGTAAGGCTCCCGTCACAAGCAACCGGACCACGATAGCCAATAGCACTGCCACCATGTAAGGCAGATACATGCTGCCCACCCATAGCGTTGCAGCCATCAGCCCACCCGTGAGCCAACCCGTCAGCGGCCAGTGCTCCACCACCGTCTTATAACACTCCTGTGCTGGTTGGTGCAGTCGCCAGAAAGGCAGTCGCGTAAAAAAAATAAACGATGCCCAAATGCGGTCATACCATCGTGTCTGGTCAATATCTATTTGCATATTGTTGCTATTTGTTTGCAAAGTTACAAAATAAATTCGTAACTTTGCAGACAGAAACGAAATAATAACAAAAGAAATGAAGAAATCAGTCTTTTTCTTGGCTATTGCCACCCTACTTTGCGCCTGTTCGGGCAAGAAAGCGACATCGGAAAATGCCGACGAGACATCGGGTGATTCCATTGTCACTATCGACGTAAAGTACGCTACAGGCTTCAGCGTTCGCGACTCTGCCGACATTCGTTTGGTGGACGTAGGCAAGCACGAGCATTTCGCCCTGGTTCACAGCGACGACACAGAAGTTCCCAGCGGTTATACGAAGGTGCGCGTACCTATCAAGAACACCATCTGCATGACGGCCTTGCAACTGTCGAACTTCACCGTGCTTGACGCCCACGACGTAGTGAAGGGCATTACGGGCACGAAGAACCTGTTCGACAAAGACATTCTGCAGCGCGTAAAAGACGGCAAAATAGTAAAAATCGGTATGGAGGGCGAGTTCGATACTGAGTTGGTGCTGGCTGCCAATCCCGATGTCATCTTCATTTCGCCCTCAAAACGTGGCGGCTACGATGCCATCAAGGAGACGAAAATCACGTTGGTACCCCACTTGGGCTATAAAGAACTCGACCCGTTGGGTCAGGCTGAATGGATGAAGTTCGTTGGTATGTTTATCGGTAAGGAACGCGAAGCCAACGAGTTGTTTGCAGGTATCGAGAAACGTTATAACGACCTGAAGGAAAAGGCCGTAAAGACAGAACGACGCCCCACCGTTACCAGCGGCGAGATGCATTACGGCACATGGCATGCCGTGGGTGGCAAGAACTATCTGGCACAAATTTTCCGCGATGCCGGTGCCGACTACGTCATTAACGACGAAGAGACCAGTGGCGAGAATCTGGAGTTTGAAAAGATGTATGCTCTCTCGGCCAATGCCGACTACTGGCGCATCCTGAACAGCTATCCTGGCGAGTTCTCGTACGAAGCCTTGAAAGCCAGCGAACCGCGTAACGAACTCTTCAAGGCCTTTAAGGAGAAAAAGGTCATCTACTGCAACATGAAGCAACAGCCCTACTACGAGATTGCTCCCGTAGAACCCGACGTGCTGCTGAAAGACTTTGTGGCCATCTTCCACCCGGAACTCGTCGAATCCGACTATACCCCAAAGTACTACCGTCTGTTGAAATGAAAGCATCGAAATTCATCATCCTGTTAATATCCATCGTCGTGCTGGTAGTCATCAACCTGCTGCTCGGCACGGTGCGCATCCCTGTCGGTGAAGTCTGCAGCATCCTGATGGGTGCGGGCTCCGACTCCGAGATATGGACCAATATCGTCATCAGTTCACGACTGCCACAGGTATTGACGGCTATCGTTGCCGGTGCGGGACTTGCTGTCAGCGGACTACAGATGCAAACCGTCTTCCGCAACCCGTTGGCAGGTCCGTCAGTTCTTGGTATCAGCAACGGCTCGGCACTTGGTGTAGCCTTTGTAGTCCTGCTGTCAGGAAAGATTGGTGGTGTGGCACTAAGCCGTCTCGGCTACCTTGGCGATGCTGCCATGTCGGTAGCCGCCATCGTAGGTGCACTGGCCGTGATGCTGCTCATCGTTTGGATATCACAAAAGGTGAAGGGCAACGTCACCTTATTAATAATAGGTGTGATGATTGGCTATCTGGCCAACGCCATCATCGGTGTGCTGAAGTTCCTGTCGCCCGAGGAAGACGTAAAATCGTTCGTGGTCTGGGGACTGGGCTCTTTCTCGCGCGTGTCTGGCGACGAAATGGTGCTTTTCGTGGTATTGATGTGCATCCTGCTGCCTATCAGTTTCCTGCTGGTAAAACCCATGAATATGCTGCTATTGGGCGAACGCTATGCTGCCAATCTCGGCCTCGACGTACAACGGGCACGCATGCTGATTATCATCTGTTCGGGTGTCTTGGTGGCCATCGTCACCGCCTACTGCGGACCTATCATGTTCATCGGACTGGCCGTGCCTCATTTGGCGCGTGCCCTATTCCGCACCAGCGATCACCGCGTACTGTTACCCGCCACTGCCTTGTGTGGTGCAGCTTTGGCTCTGGTATGCAACTTCATTGCCCGCATGCCTGGCTTCGAGGGAGCCCTACCCGTCAATAGCGTCACGGCCCTCGTCGGAGCCCCCGTCATTGCCGCCGTGCTCTTTGGTCGCAGGAAGAATGACGTAGGGGAATAAGACAACGGATTAAAGGATTTTCATGATTTCCCGTAGGCTGTTGACAACGAACGTCACGGTTTGCGGGATATCTGTTTTTTCGATGTTCCAGCGATTGACGAGCATGGCGTCGATGCCGGCATTCAAGGCTCCGAGGACGTCGGTATTCAGGTTATCGCCAATCATCAGCGTAGCCTCTCGTTCCGCACCAGTCATCTCCAATGCAAAATCGAAGAAAAGCGGCGAGGGTTTGTTGACACCCGCATCTTCGCTGAGGATAATGGTATCGAAATAGTCCCGCAGTCCACAGGCCGCCAGTTTCTTATACTGCACCTCGTGGAAACCATTGCTCGTCATGTGCATGCGATAGCCTTTTTTGCGAAGGTAATCCATCAATTCGTGGGCACCATCAATGACGCCCGGCTTCGACGAACAGAAGTCGAGAAACTTATCGCTCATCTCCAGACAAAGGTCTTCGGTGACTTCAAGCCCTTTACCCTCAGACAAAGGGCGACGGAAACGTTCGACGATGAGATACGGGCGGTCTATCTCTCCTTTCGAGTAGCGTGTCCATAGGTCGATATTCGCAGCCCAATAGGCGTCGTAGAACACTTTCGGGTCGGCAAAGTAACGCTCCAAATGAAATGCCTCAAACGTCTCCCGCAAGGCAATGACGGCATTACCGTAGGTATCATACAGCGTGTCGTCGAAATCAATAAACAGGTCTTTATACATTGAACATTGAACGTTGAACATTGAACATTAATTAAGAATATATTTTTCCATTGTCGTCAATCAATAATATCGTTAGTTCGCCATTGGGCAACAGCGGGGCGCAATGCTCGTAGCAATGGCGAATCACTGTGCAAGCGAATTCCGTTCGCTTGCTTTCTGGTATACGCTCCCATAGTTCCCGTGCCAGCGTCATGTCGCTGATGTCGATGCTGATGCCTGCCTCCTGCAACATCTGCTGAACGAACGCCTTGTCCATCGTCGTCTTGCGGCTATGCGTGTCCAGATTTCCGGCAGCTAATTTGACGGCTTTACCCAACATCACACCAAGTGTTATATTCTTGATACCCAATTCGTTGGCAATTTTCAATGTATCACCAATATAATTGCCGTACTCCACAAATGCCTGCTGGGGCAAGTCCAGATACATCGTCTTCACAAACCGCTCACTCTTGCCACCGCTATTGATCACCACGCGCTCCGATCCGCTGGCTTTCGCCACTTCCATACACTTGCGGATGCTGTCGATAAACGCCTCCTCCGAGAACGGCTTCACAATACCACTCACGCCAATAATCGAGATACCGCCCTCAATGCCGAGACGTGGATTAAACGTCCGTTTGGCAATCTCCTCGCCATTCGGCACGCTAATGTTAACTTTTAGAGGTGAGAGGTCAGAGGTGAGAGGTGAGAGAATAGACTGAAGGTTCTGTTCTATCATCTGACGCGGTCCCTTGTTGATGGCCGCCTCGCCTACCGGATAATCGAACCCAGGCAGCGTAAATCGCCCCACTCCATTGCCTCCGCATATCTCAAACTGAGTCGCTTTCTCAACCTTCGCCCTCACCTCGATGCCGTTCGTCACGTCCGGGTCGTCGCCGGCCTCTTTTATGCAATACGTATACCCGTCGCCATAACCCACAGCCACAGGAATCGTCTCGCCATTCGGCAACAATACCGCCACCTCCTCGGGTGTCTCGCCATACAGCAACCGCCTCGTCGCAGCAATTGCCGCCGCCGTTGCACACGTCCCCGTCGTCAGCCCGCTATGCAAAGGGAAAAACTCCGGCAATAGCTTCTCCACCGCCCGCCGCAGTCCATACGGACCATTGACCGTGTTGGCAAATGATAGTTCCGGTCGCTTCAATGCAATAATCCGCATGCCTTTTTCGCGTGCTTCAGCCACTTTCTCAACAAATCCGCCGCTAAGGCCACTCTCCTTCAGCAGGGTGGCGTCAGCCCCCTGGGGACTACTTTGGGGACTGTCCCCTGTGTGAGAAGCGTAGCGGATTACATGGGGACTGTCCCCTATAGGATCGTCCCCTGTATGATAAAAGCACAGTTGTTCGTCCGTTGCCCCTTGCTCGTGCGCCAACCGGATGCTACTCTCGCGATTTAGTATCCTATATATTACTTTTACTCCTTCCGCCTCCAGCCATTTCAACTTGCTGATGCTCTGCACGCCAGTCGTTGCTAACAACGAATGGATATCCGTCGGCACCTGCCGATAGTCGTCAATCCACGTAATATCAGGATCTCTTGGCGGATAGATTCTATCGTATCGAATGACCGGAATCCTCATATCGGCGGCTACTTCGCTTATCGTCTGATGCAACGTCGCAGCAAACGGATGGGCAGCATCCACCACCAGCCGTATCGCGTGCTCACGGATAAATTGCCGCATAGCCTCACCGTCCATCGCCCCGTCCGTGCGCACACCGTGATGCAGCGCCAGCTCCTGCTCGCCCGTCTTCGTGCTGTAATAATAGCTACTACCAGCTTCTTCCAGCACCTCTGCCGCCCTGCGACCTTCCGTCGTCCCGCCGAATACAAGTATCATGCTGCGAAGGTACGAAAAAGTGAGAAAAGAACCAAAGGAAAACTCGTTTTTCTTTGTTCTTTCGAGCGGAAGTATCTTCTCGCGCAGCGAAAAGATAATGTAAATCGAGCGAAAAACCAAATTACTGTGATGTTTAGCATGTTTAGATGTTTAGAAGTTTAGATTTTGGTATATATGTAAATATAAAAAATTATTGCTGTCCGATAAAAAATTGAGCTGAGTCGACAGAAAAGGGGACAAACCTGTCCCCGTGATTGCCTTGATTCATGATTTCATATCTTTATTATCATCAATGGCTGTTGGTAATCGTCTATATCATTGAATTCTATCCAATGTTTTTCCCCCTCGTGAGTGGTGATAAAAGAA
>ONKX01000088.1 GCA_900318555.1 uncultured Prevotellaceae bacterium
TCAGCGTCATCACTGCCACCATTGTCATAAAACATCTTTTCATCATGCTCATTTGTCTTTAGTTATTAAAATTCTGCTGCAAAGATACAGGATTTCTCGCTAAAACGCTGTCATTTCTGTTACATTTGCTATAAATAATCGTTCGCCAGCAACAATTCTTCTAAAAATGTTATCCTGAAAAGCAATCTTTTCCTTACCAACTAACTAAATACTAATAATGAATCAATATCTATTCTTTTTAACCAAAACCTTTTTCCCGTTGACGATATACAGGCCCTTGCTGGGACTATCTACGTGCTGCCCAGCGAGGTTATAAGCTTTACCATCCACTTTCTCACTATCCATTAGCGTAGCGCTGACACCCGTGGTTTCTTTCTTGACGAGCACGATGGCTGTGAAGTTAAATGGATTGCCGCCTTCCTTGTTGCACTGAACCATGAGTCTATCTACATCAGCCAGCTTTGTTGCCATATCAATGCCCTCAAGGCTGAGTTCTGCATATTCGTTAGTCATGTTCATGGTAGTCTGATCGCCTAACTTGCCGCCATCACCCCATTTGGTGAGTACATTGATGACATAATCAGTGCGATTAGCCTCTGAATAGAAGCGGATAGCCTTGTAGTCGTCCCAGTTGATGCCGTCAAAGGAGGTCTTGGCCACCTCTAAGGTGCTCCATTCGTCCATCCAGAAATAACCTGTCCAGACAGTGTTCTCATCCACATTGTCTTTGCCGTCACCATACCATACTTTGGTAGCGGTGAAGCCTTTGCCACAAATCTCCATGCCGTGCTCTTTCAGACAGGCAAGCATGCCTGGAGTGATGAACACCTCCGTTTCGTGCTGGTCGGCATAGAGGAAGTGAACGTAGCGTGTGCCGGGCAGCATGCCACCGTTCGAGTGCAGTTCGATGACTTCTCCCGTGGCATCGGTGAATTCAATGACGATTTTCTGGCCTATCTGGGCTTCTGAAAACTTAGCAGCCTCGATGGTCAGCGTGTTAGACCAATCTACTGCGTGCGTACCTTCCCACAAATCAGTAGCCATAGCGAATGATGTTGTTGCTATCAGGCACAAGAGTAAAAATACTTTCTTCATAATTTTGTTGTTTAAAGGGTTAGACATTAAAAATTTTCTGAGTGCAAAATTACTGCAAACAAACTGAATAGATAATAAGATATGTTACATAGGATAAAAGAAATCGTTCAATGTAACATTATTCTGCTACATTGAACGATAATTCATAAAAAGCGCTCAAATCTTTACTGCTGGCTGACTTTTACATCGCTGATGGTAACGGAGCCACCGTAGTTGTTGATGCTCCAGCAGTTTTTCTGGATGCCGTAGATGCGCTGGGTGTAGCAGACGATATCGTTGATGTACACGACGACCACTGAGTTGTCGGTGTAGATGTCGATGTCGTATGTATTGTCTGCAGGACGATAGAATCCGTAGCCGTCTGCTCCATCGATGAAGCCCTTGCCGTAGATTTTCTCCTCCTCACCCTGGTCGTTGATCTTAATGCGATAGCCTTCCTGCTCGAAGTTGACCTTGCGGGCATTGCCATTGTCCTCTGGGTTGACGATGATGCTGTAGTAGAACTCAGGATCAGTGCTGCGAACGAAGCTGACACCGAACTTATCGTCATTGCCTGCTGTGGTCACCTTGAACGAGATGTGGTTGCAGGTGCCTAAGCGGTTGTAGAGCACATAGGCGCCATCGCCTGTGAGCTTGTTGTCAGTGTAGCCCTTGCTATCCATGACCTTGACAGTCTGTGGCTTATTGTACTTGGTAGCCATAGCAGGAATGGCACGCAGCGAGAGCGTTCCGTCCTCGTGCTGGAAGACCTTGTGGCACACCAGTGCTCCCGACCAGTTGGGCTCGTTACCGTCGCCACCACCTACGTTGATATTCTTCTCGTGGCAATCAACACCTGAGCGGAATGGTGTCCACCCCCAGATGTAGCGGTCGGTACCGTTGGAGGCTGTCTTGCCTGCATAGAAGGCACGGCTGTCGAGCTTGCCCTCACGCCACAGTGGACCGTCAGCAGGCCATTTGGGACCATCGTTGAAGGCGTCCTTCAGATGCTGATAAGAGTCTGCCATCAGGTATTTCACCACGCGGCTCCATGATGTCTTCACACTCTCACTATAGACGAGATACCAGTAGTTGCCCATCTTGAAGATGTCGGGGCACTCGAGCATACGGTCCCAGATCATCTTGAAGCTGCCTACATGCTCCCAGTTCTTCATGTCGCTCGACTTGAACTCAGCAAAGCGTGGGTCGCCACCACCCTGCGGGTAGGTAGAGATGACCATGTGGTAGAGGTCGTCGTCAGCAATGAAGATCTGTGGGTCGCGGAAGTCATTGCTGGAGTAGCCGTAGTCGGGGCCGTTGATAGCCCACAGCTCGTCCTTGACCCAGTTCTGACCGTCCTTGGATGTAGCACGCATTACCACCTCACGATACTTGCAGTTGCCATTGTGGCCGGTGTAGTAGAAATAATAGGTGTCGTCCTTCTCGCTGTAATAGCAGCAGCCAGTACCCAGTGCAGCATCCTGCATGTAGTCGTTGGCTCCGTAAGGCAGCACCTCGCCCATTGACTGATAGCTGGTACCATCCTGGGTAGTAACGCCCCAGATGGGATGGAAGCGGTGACTCATATTGTTGTCAAACTCCTGCAGGTAGAACACCTTGAAGTTGCCAGCCTTCTTGTCGTAGAAGGGCATGGGGTCGCCCACACGACCTACTGACGGCATAAAGTATGTGCCAAAACCCTGAGCATCCGACGACGCAAACGATGTGGTCGTTCCCTGCCAGTCCTTGGGGGCATCACCGTTCGATGAGTCCTTGCTGCAGGCTGTAAGACCGCAGATAAGGCTGGCTGCGCAGATCATGCTATATATCATTGTCTTCATAATCTATAATACGTTTAAAATTGTGGACTTATTTGGTTAGATAATCAAATGCGTTGAGCATGATTTTGCCCATATTGTCGTGATAGTTCGACTCGTATGGTGTAGGAGAGTTCCAGTCGTAGAGGCCTGAACCCAGACAGATGATACCACCCTTGCCATACTCACCGTTATAGGCCTTCAGCTCCCATGCGTTCACGCTATTGTCACCAGTCAGTGCGCGACCACCGGTCTTGGCTTCCACAGCATCCTTACCACTAGCATAGATGTCCCAGAATCCGAACTGCGACGTCGTGTTACAGATGGTATAATCCTTGTCGAGGGTGTAGATGGCATTTTCAGGAGCGCCAGGATAAGTCTTCAAACCCTTCCACAGCGGGTGATTAACATCGTAGGCATAGGTGTGCCAAGGATCGTCGCCCATCAAGTCGGAACCTTCACCGTTGGCGTCGCCCCATACATTGTTAGGATAAGCATCCTCAGGCATAGCTCCCAGAGCGATAGCATAGTTCACAGCACTGCGGCCCAGCACGAAGGCACCACCCTTCTGCCAGAATTCCTTCATCTTGGCAAGTGCCGTCATAGCGCCCTGCTCATCCACGTGTTCAGCAAATGCCTTGTAGTTGCCAAAGCTGCCGTGGTGGTGATGGAAGAAGATGAGCTTGCACTCAGCCATCGAAATATTGCCACTGGCAACATCGCTCCATGAAGCGTAGGCAGCACCAGAGATGTTACTCGTCAGCCATTTGGCAGCAGCCTTCTCCTCGTCGTTCAGTTCCTCAACGGTAGCTGCATTGCCTACAAACAAGGCCACAGGATTCTCGATGAGCGTGACATATACCGTATAGGTGTTGACAGCTGTATTGTCTTTCACTGTCAGCACGAAAGGTTCAGTGAAGTTGCCCTTCGTACCACTGGCAGGACTGCAGGTAGCATCCTCGCTGCACACAGCCTCGAAGGTGGCATTGGCAAGATCGATACCGCTATTGCCCGTTACCGATACGGTGACAGTCTTATCCTGCTGGTTGATGGCACCTTTGACGCCCCCCAGCACGAAGTTCTTCAGCAGGGCTTCGTCGTTGCGAACCGATACCCGATAGTCCAGCTGCAAGTCACCATTGACTACGCGCAGCATGTGGTCGGCATTGAAGTTCAAGTGGTCGCCAACCTTGATGCTGGTCTGCGCACCCTCAGCAACCTTCAGGCTCGTCACCTCCATGTCGGCCAACTGTGTGAAATCTACAGGAACCTTCACCTTGATAAGGCGGGTATCAGTAGTAATGGTACCCTCGTATTTTCCGTCGAGCACAAACTGCTCTACCAAACACGAGCCGCCAACGTTAACGCTACCCGTTCCGTGATCGTCCTTGCTGCAGGCTGTAAAGCCAAGGAGCAGTCCGAGCAGGCAAATGATACTATATATTTTTTTCATAATTCTTATTGCTTTAACTTCTTAACTATTAAACTTCTCTAACTACCCATATTACCATTGTCCACAGTTCTGTGTGTAGTGTCCGTTAGAGGCAGCCATCTGCTCGTGAGGAATAGGCAGATACTCATTCTTGTTGGCAGTAAACTGAGCACCATTGAGGAAGGTCATCTTCTGACTCTCGGTGCTGTAGAACTGGTTGATGACGGTAGCCACGTCGCCCCAGCGTACCAGGTCGAAGAAGCGCTCGCTCTCCATAGCCAGTTCCAGACGGCGTTCCATCTTCACAATCTTCATAGCCTCTTCCTTCGAATAAGAGCCATTGTACATGCCTACAGCATAGTGTACGCTATACTTGGTCTTGTAACCAGAGACGATACTGTTGTCAGCCATGTCAGCTGCACGCTGGCGTACCTGATTGACGAGGGCGATAGCCTCGGCTGTCTTGCCCAACTGAGCCTGAGCCTCTGCACGCATGAGCAGCACGTCAGCATAGCGCAGTACGACACGGTTCATAGAAGTGGCCCACTGGTTGTCGGCATTGAAGATGTAGATGTTGGTCAGTGCGGGATCAACGTTCTGCTTCAGCGAGCAGTGATATCCGTAGGTACCACCCGAACGGCTCCAGTTGCCAGCAGCCTGAATCATGTATGTGGGATTGAACATATAAGGTGTGCCAGGCATACCGACAGTCACGAAGAGACGTGGGTCAACAGTCTGTGACGAGCCTACCGTATAGTCTGTGGCAGGCGTGCTATCGAGCAAGGGCAGGCCATTGCTGTTGGTAACATAGGCGTTGACCAGATTCAGAGAAGGCTTGTAGAAGTCACAGCCCGACTCATGAACTTTGGGAATGTAGGGAACGACCAGACGGTTCGAGAAGTTGAGGTTGCCATAGGTGGTACCATCGTTCTTAGAGTACTGGACAGCCCAGATGCACTCCTTACCGTTCTCGTACTGTTCCTCAGGACGGAAGTTGTTGTGCAGGTCGCTCTCCAGTCCGTAGTTGCTATACAGCTTGGGATCAGTATATTCAATCACCTTCTGCAGGTCGTCCTGGTTGATGCTGGTCACCTGATTGGTATTGGCATCATCCTGGTGATAAGCTTTATAGAGATAAACCTTTGCCAGGAAGGCAGCAGCGGCAGCCTTTGTGGGGCGACCCTTCTCCTTCTGCACCTCAGGCAGTACGTTATAGGCATCCTGCAGGTCGTTGACAATCTGCTGCCAGCCCTCATCGTTGCTATACTCCGTGTTCGACAGGTTCAAGTAGTCAGCCTCTGTCATGTTCAGCTTGTTCACGAAAGGAATCTTCTTGAACAGACGCTTCAGCTGGAAATGACCGTAAGCACGCAGGAACTTCATCTCGCCAGTACGCTGCTGGATGGTCGTGTTTGACTGGTCAGCCTCTGCCAGCATGTCGAGTGACAGGCTGACGCGCGACAGGTAGCTATAGAACTTGCCCCAGATAGAGCTGAAGGGCCAGTCGTCAGTCTTGATACCCGTGCTCTTCTCCAAGTTGTGGAAGGGTGCACCGTCAGAGAATTCAGCGCCACCGACATAGGCGTCGTCCGAGCGCGTGTCATAGTTCCAGAGCGAGAACGAGGCGTTCATATCCTCAATGCTGAGCAGTCCGGCATAAGCCGTAATCAGCACATTGTCAATATATTCAGGATTCTTCACCTCGTCCTGTATGAGCGTGGCCTGAGGAACTTGCTCCTCCAAGAATTTGCTGCACGCTGTCAGACTACAGATGGCGCAGATGGCACAGATGTATTTCATATATATCGTTTTCATAATGCTTTCTCCTTATATTAGAATGATACGTTAACACCGAAAGTAAAGTTGAGAGGTATAGGATAGTCAAATCCAGGACGCTCAGGATCATTGCCAGTGAACTTCTTGCTCTTGATAGTCAGCAGGTTCTGGGCAGAAACATACAGACGGACACGATCCATCTTGAGTTTCTCGGTGATGCTCTTAGGCATGTTGTAGCCCAGCTGTACGGTGCGCAACTTGGCATATGAACCATTCTCGATATAGTATGACGACAGGCTACCTTCGTGGTTGCGGTCGGCAGTGGTCAGGGCAGGAATATCGCTGCCAGGGTTGGCAGGACTCCAGGCATCGAGCACGCGGACACCCTTGTTCAGATAAGGTACGTTGACGCCGGTATTAGCCCAGAAATCAGTCTCTTTCTTGTAATCGTAGCAGTTGACATCGACA
>ONKX01000091.1 GCA_900318555.1 uncultured Prevotellaceae bacterium
GACACAATAGGAATCCAGATGGTCCATTTGTTCAGTTCTGCGCGTTTGCCAAGATTGAAGGTCGGCACAGCAATGAGGGCAACTACTGCTGGGCGGATGCCTCGGAACATCGCTGCTACTATGGGGTTGTCCTTAAACTGACTGAAGAACATCGCGATGGCCAGGATAATCAGAAACGAGGGTAGGGCGGTGCCCAATGCTGTGGCAATGGCACCTCGTTCTTTCTTCAACTTATAACCAATGAAGATGGCAATATTGATGGCGAAGACACCAGGACAACTCTGTGCAATGGCTATCAAGTCGAGCATATCTTCCTTCGATACCCAGTGCTTGCGGTTCACCACCTCTTCCTCTATCAAAGGTATCATGGCATATCCACCGCCAAGGGTGAATATGCCAATCTTAAAGAAGGTCTTGAATGATTCCCAGTATAGATTCATTTGCATTTAGCTTTTGGCTTTCTTTGCTAATAGCTAACTGCTAACAGCCAATTGCCTTTTCCACCCATTTACGTGCATTGACGAAGGCTTCAATCCAAGGTGTTACCTCATCCTGACGACGATTGGCGGGATACCATGCGTTCTGCCAGGGGAATACGGCGCGCTCCAGGTGAGGCATCATGCAGAGATGACGGCCATCCTGTGAGCAGATACCTGCCACGTTATAGTCGGAGCCGTTAGGATTAGCGGGATAGCCGGCATAGTTGTACTTGGCAATGATGTTGTACTGGCTCTCTGCTTCTGGCAGTGAGAATTTACCCTCTCCGTGAGCTACCCACAGACCCAGTTTGTTGCCACTCAGCGAGCCGAACATCACGCTGTTGTTCTGAGGAATGCTCAGGCTGATGAACTCACTCTCGAACTTATGAGAGTCGTTGTGCAGCATCTTAGCACCCTTAGCACCAGTGAGTCCCAGTTCAACCATCAACTGGCAACCGTTACAGATACCCAGTGACAGGGTATCTTCGCGGGCATAGAACTGATCCAGCGCCTCTTTGGCCTTAGGATTGAAGAGGAATGCACCAGCCCATCCCTTTGCAGAACCAAGTACGTCGGAGTTAGAGAAACCACCACAGAACACAATCATGTTGATATCCTCGAGGGTCTCACGACCACTGATCAGGTCGGTCATCATCACATCCTTCACGTCGAAGCCGGCGAGGTAGAGGCAGTAAGCCATTTCACGCTCACCGTTAGTTCCCTTCTCACGGATGATGGCTGCCTTTACGCCAGATGCCTTGCGACGGTCGGCTGAGATACCATATTGAGCAAGCGTGCCCTTGAAGTCTTTATTGAACTTCATCTCAATGGGCTGCTTCTTATAGTTCTCGAAGCGCTCCTTAGCCTTGCCGTTGAAGCTCTGCTTGCGATCCAACAGATAAGAAGTCTTGTACCATACGTCGCGGAGGGCGTCGATGTCGAAGGTCTTCTCCTCATTGCCAGCCTTCACCACGATGGTGCGACTGTCCTCAACGGGATAACCAATCTTAGCGAAGCCAACGCCAGCATCCTCCATAAACTCCTTGAACTCAGCCTTGTGCTCGTCGCTGACCTCGATGACTACACCAGGATTCTCAGCGAACAGCGCCTTCACGATATCACCTTCCTTGCAGATATCGTGCAGGTTGATGTGCATACCGCCCTTCGTGTTGGCGAAGCACATCTCGAGCAGGGTGGTAATCAAACCGCCAGCAGAGATATCGTGACCAGCCATAATCCACCCCTTCTCAATCATCTGCTGAACAGCCATGAAGGCATCGGCAAAGTACTCAGCGTTCTTCACCGTAGGCACGTCGTCGCCAACCTTACCCAGACTCTGGGCGAAGGCAGAACCACCCAGACGCTGCTCGTCGAACGAGAAGTCGATATGATAGAGTGACGCATTCTTATCGTTCACCAAGACGGGGCTTACCACCTTCTTGATGTCGCTAACCTCACCACCAGCAGATACAATCACGGTTCCTGGAGAGATAATCTTCTCACCGTTAGGATACTGCTGGCTCAAAGACAGCGAGTCCTTACCTGTAGGCACGTTGATGTGTAGGTCGCAGCAGAAATCGCTCAGCGCCTTCACGCCTTCATACAGGCGGGCATCCTCACCCTCCTGAGAGCGGCAGGGCCACATCCAGTTAGCGCTCAACGAAAGCGAATCCATTCCCTCGGCCAATGGAGCCCAAACAATATTCGTCAGTGCCTCTGCTACAGAGAGTACTGAACCAGCAGCAGGGTTAGCCAGACCAGCCTGAGGAGCGTGTCCAAGCGCTGTAGCGATACCTTTCTGGCCACGATAGTCGAGGGCTACAACGCCACAGTCGCTCAAAGGCAACTGAATCTCACCCTGGCACTGCTGACGGGCAATCTTACCTGTTACTGAACGGTCAACCTTGTTGGTCAACCAGTCCTTACAAGCCACTGCCTCCAACTGGAGCACGCGGCTCAGGTATTCGTTAATCTTATCCTGGCTGTAGGACACGTCAGCATAGTGGCGCTCTACAGTATTATCTTTCATAATGGTTTTGGGCGAGTGACCAAACATCTGAGCAACATCCAAATCGAATGGCTTCACACCATCGCCCTGCTTGAACGAGAAGTGGGCATCACCAGTGGTCTCACCAACCACATATAGCGGAGCACGCTCGCGCTCGGCAATCTTACGTACATGTTCGATATGTTTCTCGTCGATGAGCAGTCCCATGCGCTCCTGACTCTCATTGGCGATGATCTCCTTGCTCGAAAGGGTCTTATCGCCGATAGGCAACTTGGTCATATCAATCTCACCACCGCACTCTTCAACGAGCTCAGAGAGACAGTTGAGGTGACCTGCTGATCCGTGGTCGTGAATAGAAACAACGGGGTTCACATCCTCCTCACAGAGCGCACGCACCAGGTTGTAGGCGCGCTTCTGCATCTCAGGGTTAGCACGCTGAACGGCATTCAGCTCGATACCATTGCTGTAGCGACCAGTATCCACTGATGATACACTACCACCACCCAGTCCGATGCGGTAGTTATCACCACCCACTACGACCACCTTGTTACCCTTCTGAGGCTCCTTCTTCAGACAGTCGCGCTTGGTGCCATAACCTACACCACCTGCCAGCATGATGACCTTGTCGTAAGCATACTTGGTATCGTTAGGCTCTTGGTGCTCGAAGGTGAGCACAGAACCGCAAATCAGTGGCTGACCGAACTTATTACCGAAGTCAGAAGCACCATTCGAAGCCTTGATCAGAATCTGCTCAGGCGTCTGATACAACCACTGGCGAACGGGCAGAATGCTCTCCCAGTCGCGAGTCAGCTTGTCATCATCAGTCAGACGAGGATAAGCCGTCATATACACAGCAGTACCAGCGATAGGCCATGAACCAACACCACCACCCATACGGTCGCGAATTTCACCGCCAGTACCTGTAGCTGCACCGTTGAACGGCTCTACGGTTGTGGGGAAGTTATGCGTCTCGGCCTTCAGTGAAATCACGCTCTCGATATCCTTCACTTGGAAGTAGTCGCTGGTGCTCTGATCTTTCGGAGCAAACTGCTCAACCACAGGGCCCTGTGCAAAAGCGACATTATCCTTGTATGCTGAGAGAATCTTGTTGGGGTTCTCCTGTGTGGTCTTCTTAATCATCGCAAAGAGGCTTGACTCCATCTCCTTACCGTCGATAATAAAGGTACCACCAAATATCTTGTGACGACAGTGCTCAGAGTTGATCTGAGCAAATCCGAAGATCTCAGAATCCGTCAATGGGCGACCATTCTGCTTCTCCAGTCCGTGCAGATACTCGATTTCCTCTGGGCTCAGGGCCAGACCTTCCTGCTCGTTATACTCCTCCAGATTGTCCACATACTTAATGGGCTCAGGCTTGATGTTAATCGTAAAGATGTCCTGATTCAGGCCAGTATACATGCGTTGCAACATCTCGTCATGCTCGGCATCCTTGCTTGCCACAGCGAAGTACTCCTCAATACGACTGATGCCCTTGAGGCCCATGTTCTGCGTAATCTCAACAGCATTTGTCGACCACGGGGTCACCATTTCGCGACGCGGACCAACGTAGTAGCCCTCAAGCTGGTCAGCTTCGAGCATCGTTGCCTCGCCATAAAGCCAGTTTAATTCCTTGATTTCCTGTTCACTCAGTACGTGATCAACTTCCGTTGCAATCACCGATTTCTGTGGGGTCTGAAAGAAACGTATCATACCTTTATACCTTATTTATTTAATTTGGGTGCAAAGGTACGAATAAGTGAGGGAAAAACCAAATAAATTTGTGTTTTTCCGAACGGAAGTACTTTCGACGAAGTCAAAGGTACAAAGAATTTATGAATTCTTTTTGTATTTCTCACTTTTTTTTCGTAACTTTGCAGTCTAAACAATAAGAATATGCCTTATAAGACTGACGGAATAGAAATAGAGATTCATCCTGGCCCCAAGAAGGGTGAGGACGGCAAGCCTTTGCTCTACGTGCGCCCAGCGAAAGGTTACAGGAAGACGTTCAAGCAATTGGACGACTTCTGCACCAAATATCGTGGGATGCGGACAGGTGAGATGCAACAGGTGTTCGACGTGTTGATGGAGGTTGCAGGCCGTTGGCTCTCAGAGGGTTACCGTGTGGAAACGCCCATAGGGTCGTTTGCCCCAAAGTTGAAGTTGATAGGTCAACATACAGATCCCAAGACCATTACGGGCAGGGATGTTAGGTATGTAGGTCTCGACTTTATACCTAACAAGGATCTCGTCAAAGTGGCAGGTCGCAATCGTGAAGGCTATCGCAAGAGTAAAGACCCTGTGGGCAATAGTCAGATGTACGATGAGCAGGCAATGGATGATGCCTTGCAACGTTGCCTGCGACTGGGTTACGTGACGATTCCGGAGTTTATGATGTTCAGCAAACTGAAACGCGACTCTGCCAAAAACTATCTCGACAGCCTCTGTAAAGGCGACCATCCGCGCCTTTGGAGTGTCAGGGAAGGACGTCGCTATCTCTATTTCCCAAAGAAAGACAACTCAAAGGGTTGAAAAGCGGTCTCGACCACCCGCCCGCATATATACGGCCTCCGGCTCGAACTAATTCGGGCTGGAGGCCGAATTAATTCGGGCGGCAGCCCGAATCTCCTTTCCTAGGCACTCCGTCCCTGTTACATCCCTGCAAAAACCTTGTTTCCTCGGCACTCTCCCCCCTGCTAGCATTAGTATCCTTTTTGTCTCCTATTTAATCAACCCAGACTTTTGCAGAATAGGCATAACGCGCGAGGCGTGAATCCGTAACTTTTCTTCTTCTTCATCATAGTATTCTCTTAACAACTCCCCATTGTCGTTAAGCATCTTACTAATCAGGTCGTCATTTACCATGCGGATTTCTATTCTGCCCTTTTCGTCAGCACCTTTGGATATAATGTAGCATACCTGCTGTTTCATTAATCTCTTTGAATCTGAAGCGCTAGCAATAGCTGCACCAATAGCTCCAAACATAAAAAAAGTAGCCATATTCTGACCTCCTCTTGCTTCCTGGCCAATCGTCCTGTTGACGAAAATCAAACTACGGTTCCCAATGCGCCGAGCCTTCACATATCCTTTCCCAAAACGATCGTCTTGAAACCAAAGGTTGTAGCAATTCACATATATTGAATCGTAATACATCACCGCAAAAGCCTGTTTCTTGAGAATCTTGTCAATGGGTTCTTTATCGCACGTCACTGTAAAGACATTTCCGCCCCACCACATCTGTTCGTTCTTAGTACGTTGGGTGAAATGAAGATTGTCCAATTCCTCCCACTTGTTGTTGCAAAAATCCTGATAACTAAGGCAATAGCGATATTGCCCGCTGACATTCACAACGGCAACAAATGCTGTCAACAATACAAAATAGAAGCGTTTCTTCATCCTTATTGGTAATAAGCAGTCCTTCTTCACTTTATTTTTCGTTTGCGTTGCAAAGGTAGATATTATTTCCTTAACGACCAAACAAATGTCGAATTATTTTCCCTGCCTGTTTCTCTCCTACTATTCATTTGGGCGTGTGTAGGTAAAACTTTGTTAAATCCAAGGTTTGCGTGCTTTCTGTGTTTAACTAATAGAATAATATGTAACTTTGCAATCAAAATGACAACGAATATGAAGAAGAACTTAATCATGTGTTTGGGTGCAATGCTGATGCTGGCTTTTAGCATGAGCAGCTGTAGCAGTAGTGACGACGAGAAAGACAATAATATGGTTTTTAATCCCTGTCGCCTCCCAAACGAACTCCCAATGATTTTTGAGTAATTAGAAAAGGCTTATGAAAAAACTACTTGTGTTTCTTTATCTCGTCCTCCTACCTTTTGCCATGAATGCAAATACAGGTATAAAGGAAGTTGATGGCATTTTATGTCAGGTAGATAGCGAAAGCCAAAATGCCGATGTTTTACCTACTAGTGAAGAGCCAATAACGGTGAAAACGCAAACGGCGAGGAAGTGGAGCATTATACCCCAAGTTGGTTTCCAAATCATGGAATGCAGAGCTTTACAGACTACACTGGGGGTGAGAATCGGTGCGACTGCTGAGTGGCAGACGTTCAAAAAACTAGGGTTTTCAGCAGGACTGATGTTCACAAGACAAACCTATAAGCCCGACAAAGACGAAATTGGAGCCATTGGACTTTTCAACAGCCCCATCAAAGCCAGTATTTTTGAGATTCCAATAATGGCCAGTGTTGGTCTTTGGTATGGATTCTCACTAAAAGCTGGCATGCAAGTCAACGTACAGCTACATATAGATAAGGAGAGTTGGACTGAGAGCCAAGAAAGTTATAACTTAATCATAGAAAGCCATTATGAGTCTACACGGAAAATCCTGAGCGACTGTTATTTGACATTGCCCGTAGGAATCTCCTACGAATGGCGACGCTTCATAGTAGACCTGCGCTATGTCTTCGGGCTTAAGAATTTGAATGTAGAATTCCATAATACGATTTCTCAGAATTACGGTATGAATATCGAGCATAACGAATCCACATACTTCGAAAATAGCAAGGTAAACAATCTGCAACTAACAATTGGCTATAGATTATAAAACAAACTTATTCAACTAAACAAGAATATGAAGAAGAACTTAATCTTATTTTTAGGCGCAATGCTGATGTTGGCCATTGGCATGAGCAGCTGTAGCAGTAGCGATGACAATGAAGGCGATAGCAATTCTGTGAACCTCTATGCCATCATCAAGCCAGAAGGAGCACAATTAACAGATATTGTCCCCAGTGATTATGTGCTGACACTCGACAATATCATTGCAGTTAATCCTGAGACTGGTGAGTTCAAGGTAAAAGATACGGAACGGATTGA